>JAITIJ010000067.1 GCA_031279495.1 Holosporales bacterium
TCGCGCCGAAGCGCTGCGGAAGTTCGTCAGCCTGCCGCCGAGCCCGCTGGAAAAATCGGAAAAACTGGAACAGCTTCGGGCAATAGAGAACGGAATGACCGTCGGAGTTACTGTAGTCGACGCGGATCCTCCCGTAAGCGTAGATGTCGAAGAAGACTTGGAACAGGCTCGACATTTGTTCGAAATTTAGGGCGATTGTATTGACTTTGACGGGTAATATATACTACAAAATGTGAGACTTGCGGTCCCCATCGTCTAGAGGCCCAGGACATCGCCCTCTCACGGCGACAACAGGGGTTCGAATCCCCTAGGGGACGCCAGTACGTTCCTTTTTAAACAAGGAGCCTTATTAGAGCGACGCGATTCTTGTTAGTTGACGCCTTATCCTCACCACTACTTGCGCAATTCTGTTGTCGATCATGATTTAGAGATATCACAGCGATCTATTCGCCGAGGACGTCTGTTTTCATCAAGGGCGACCATGACAAAAGTTCCTCGAACTGCCGGAAGTTCCTCTTCTAAGCCACTGCGTTGAACGGTGACGTCGACTTCGAATGTAAGGGATGTGTTTCCGACGGTGGTCAGTTTGACATAGACAGAAAGCTCGTCCCCCACGAAAACAGGTCGATCAAAAAGGACATTGCGAATAGCGCGCGTTGCCGTTAATCCACGCGCAAATCGTGATGACATAGCTGCTACGGAAATATCCATCAGAGATACAATCCAACCGCCAAAAATGTCTCCGCGCGGATTTGTATCCGCCGGCATCGCTAGTGTACGGGTTACAAGCAGCCTTTGCGTCCAATCCATTTTCATTCTTTCTTAATAAGGCTCCTTGTGAAGGCTTAAAAAGTGATGCTTTCTCGCACGCGGGTTCAGCAAGAATAGAGCAAAAAATCTTGTGAAGATCCTAGACATTTCTTTTGGCCAAAGCAATCCTTTACGCCCACTGTTACGCGCCTTGCCCTCTTAATAACCACTCTATAGGCTAGCAAAGAGAAAGCAAGACGCAGAAGATGCTGCTTACACAGTTTCTAAAGAAACGACTTCCGCAAACGCTGTACAGGCGTTCGTTGCTAATCGTTGTGATGCCGATTATCCTCATTCAAGCAATTTCAGCGTTTGTCTTTTTCGATCGTCATTTGGAATCTGTCATGCGACAGGTCGCCAATTCTAAGGCCGAGGCAATTAGCGTGATTGTATCGTTGAGTCAGCACCTGCCGCACGCTATGGATGTTGTTAGGCAAGAAGCGGCGCGTTTCGAATTAACGCTTGAGGTTTTTCCTTCAAACACACAACTCCCAAAAAAATCTACGCCTTTCCCTTATATGGCAGGGTATATGTTTGAAGAAGCATTACAGGGACATCTCAAAGAAACCTATACTCTGACAGAGTCCAGCACCTGTTTCATTGTTCATGTTCCTACCAGTCCTCAGCAGACATTGAAATTGTCTGTACCAAAGAGGCGCTTTGTAAGCCGCACAAGCGACATCTTCATCATGTGGTCATTAGGAACATCGGTTTTGTTCACGTTGATCGCGTGGCTCTTTATGCGCAATCAGATTCGTCCTATTAAACAGCTGGCACAAGCAGCAGATCAGTTCGGCAGGAATAACACGTTCGACACGTTAACGCCCAGTGGCGCCTTAGAAGTGCGTAAAGCAGGAGAAGCGTTTAACGCAATGCAAGCGCGCATTAAAAGCTACATTGAACAACGCACCGAGATGCTTGCTGGCGTTTCACATGATTTGCGCACACCATTGACGCGCATGCGGCTGCATCTAGAGCTAATGCCAGAAAGCACCAACGTCTTAGCTCTTAAGCATGATTTGTCGGAGATGGACGCGATGGTAAACCATTTCCTGGAATATGTCCGTGGGGAGCGCTTAGAGAGACTGGAGCGACTGGCGTTGGCTCCTGTCATTCGAGAGGTTGCGCAGCGATATTTTATGCCAGCGCTAAGTTGTACGTTTTCTTTGGATGATCGTATTGTAACCACCGTAAGGCCGCAAGCGTTTCGACGGCTTTTGTCTAACATTCTCTCTAATTGTCAGCGCTATGCACATAATGTGCGTCTTCTTCTTATGCAAGAAGGAGATATCTCTTTAATGATCGAAGATGATGGTCCTGGTATTCCAGAACAGCACAGGCAGGACGTTTTCGAGCCTTTTTTTCGTTTGGACGCATCGCGTACGCCAGGAAAAGGGGGAAGCGGATTGGGGTTGCCTATCGTAAAGGACTTGGTTACGTCTATGGGGGGCACCATCACGCTGACATCATCTTCTTTGGGTGGCTTAGGAGTCCTTATTCGTCTCCCGAGTAATACCGGGATTCCTTTAAATACATCTTAAGGTTATAGAAGAAGCGCATAACATGAGTCTTTATCTTATACGACATTTTTCTGAGATAAAAAGTGAGTGAGATCGGGGCGTTTTCTTGCTTTAGTAAAGTTGTTCTTTGAATGTCAGAATTTCCAAAAGTTTGGTGCGCAAGATGCGGTTCTATGATGGTGAACTTAATGTCAAATTCCCACCCTCGTGTAAACATAACGTCCACTGGCATCTTTATAGGAAATGCGTGCGTTAACAACCGAGCGGCAGCTTGTCGATTGATCAAATAAGCACCTGCGCACGAAAAGGCTTTCAGATATACGACAAGTTTGCCGTAGCTTTTTAAGGAACGCAATGTTAAGGGTGTGGCGCTGCGAGACAAGTTAAAATTGACAACATCCCAGTCGTTGGAGGAATCCATCAGCTCTGTCACAACTGCTTTAAGCGTTTCTGGAGGAAATGTGATGTCATCTTCAACAATAAGGGCATAGCGATACGAAGACTGTAGAAACTTTTCCCATGCTTTAAAATGGCTGAGGCTGCATCCAATTTCCCCTCGTTTAGGAGGATATCCCTGGAACACACGAAAGGAATCTGTATCAACGTACTGATCGAGATCGCTTTCTGAAAGGCGCTGACCATCAATAGCCGAGATTCGCTCTGTCGGAAAACGCATTTGCAACACTCGAGGAAGGACGAAGCGCAACCGATCGGGAGAACGATCGAGATTGATGACATACACGACAATTCCTCGCGTCTTCATAGAAGTTTCTTTTACGGATATAGGGCGTGTGCCGCACACAAAAGCACCCTCGAAGAGCGTCAACACAACAAGAAACCCCAGAAGAGCGCCGGCACTTATATAGCAAAAAGATCTGCACAACACAGATCGGATCATAACTTCTCCTCTTATCTACGGCGCCTTACTCTATTTCTCTTTGAAGCTATTGTCGTTCTTGTTAAGGGGAAAATGCTGAAGAATTCGTCTCTGCAGAACAGGACAGATGAAAGACGAAGATCCTTCCTGTATGCACGATCACCTGCGCAGATGGCTCTGTAATGATATTGCTCATCCCATGTGTCACGTATCTTAGAGGAGTGTTTTCCAACGTGTATTGACATCCACGAATGGTGATGCGTGAAGGCTCTGCTCCAGAGGACAAGAGAGAAAGCGTATCGCCTATGGCATCATGCAGGACGATTTCTGAACGCACGCAACAAAGACGTGTTGTGTTGTGGACAAAGGCTAATTGGCATGTAGAGAACCGATCATCTGCTAATAGGGTCATGTTTGCCATCGATTGATCGACGCGTCCACCTAAAGCGCCATAGATCACTCCTTCTGTCATGCCGTGCTCTTTTGCCCACAATAAAGCAATCTCGAGGTCTGTTTGATCCTTGTCTTTTTGGAAAAGGCAAAAGGGTACTTCTCGGTCTTGCCACTTTTGTTGGACAGAAGACGCAAGAGAATCCCCATCGCCAATGACAATATGAGGTATTATGCCAGCAAGATCAGCGTAGTTTCCACCACCATCAACAGCTATAACGCAATCAAAATATGCAGGGTCTGGAAGTGCGACGTTGCATTGCCCATTCGCAATAAGCAAAACCTTCATGTGTGGTGCTGTTTTTTCCCGAACATTCTCAGTATGCACAAGCCACCCCAGAGAAGCAGCATAGTGGCGTTGACTATGAAGACAGAAGGCGCTTCTGCAAGTACACCGTAAAAGGTCCACAAAAGCATACCACTGAAATTCAGGATGCACATACCAAAAGACAAACCCTTTGCTTGAGGATCTCTATAGGTCTCACGCAATTGGGGGAAAAGAGCAACAATAGATACCAGGCCAGCCACTAAACCGACCCATTCACTTATGGGCACAAGATCCTCCCTCCGCTGGTACAAACCAGATCAGGTTCAAAGGGTCGAGTCCTTAAGACTCCTCTCAGCTCTTGCAAGCTCCCCCGCAGAAAGCATCTTTGCAAAAATCTGCTGAAACGTCAATCCATTAAGAAGAACATTCATTTGGAGCAACTAGAAACAAAAAGAGCCAGAAAGGTGATTCTCTCTGGCTCTTAAAGCGCTGTTTTTAAAAAGCACTGAGATCGATAGATCCAACAACACGATAAACAGCATGTAAAGCACTACGATCAAGCTCGATAAGGGCGTCTTCTTTAGAAAGAGAAACAATCTTGCTGTCAGGTTCGCTTTTGCCACCTTTTAATGCCTCGAAATGCTCGATAGAACATACTTGCAAGCTTGTTGGCGTTACGCTCCAGATCTTCTTTAGAAGAGCTTCTCCAGCTTCTGTAACAATCAGTACTGTTGCTTCTGGTGCCACCTGTGGAGAAGGATTTAGCCATAACAGTGAAGAGTCACTGTAGTAAGGCCGGAAATGCGTTCCAGCCTTAAGAGCAAAAGCTTCTCTCTTCCCAGCAAGTTCTGCTGGACGATGACGCATCTCGATGGCCGTATCCATCTTTAACTCCACTCTTCCTTCTTGAGAGCCTTGTTGCAAAACGTACACGGGAAGGTCGCAAAATACTTCTGACGCACGATTAGCAGAGCCATCGTGGCGCTGCCCAAACATCTCACTTCTTCTTAACCGAATCTCCGCGGGAAGAAGGGCTGATTCTTCATGAATCTTATCCACCAACAACTCAGCTGGGTCGCAATTAAACGCTCCAGAAAGGCGGCGGATAAGATCCGTATTCAATCGTCGAGATCCTGATTCGAGACGCGACAAATAAGAAACGGAAATTCCCGTCAGCTCTGAGAGAATTTCCAGTGTGAGTCCTGTACGTTTCCTAAGAAATTTCAGGTGCGTCATAGCACTGCCTCTCCTTCTTCGCCCGCGTTTGCCCGGGGTTGTAAGTGAAATAGGTGAAGACGATGAAGCTCCAAATCCTTGGTCTTCTGCTGGTATTGGATTCAAACTGTGTCTAGCCATTATTTTCTCCATTTTTATGATGAAGGCAAAATACAACATGTTAAAGCACAATGCAAGCGTAACAAAAATTCTGTTAATTTTTACGCTTATAAGCGCTCTATAAATATCAAGAAATACTCTTCTTAACTTCTATTTGTTCTGCGCTACATTGACAAATGTGTGTCCTAATTTCTACAATAGCGCTACAAAGCAATGACGTTTAATTTAAGCTTTTGGTCATAATTCTTTAAAAATAGGAAAATAAGCACTGTGGCTACAAATTCGAAAAAGAAATCTATCTCAGGAAAAGACAAGAAAATGTTTCTTTTCCGCAATGCTTCTGCTCTTTTGATGTGTCGAAAGCTATTTCCTAAAAAGCGCTGCCTTTTCCGTTACGGAGAAAATCCTTCCATCCCTTATAAACCGCACAACGCAAATGCTTCCTCTTGTCTCAGTCCGGATTCCTCTTCAAAAATATGCGACACCATCGAGCACACAAGAAGGCGTTCTGCTTTACCTGTTCTGACAAAAATGGAATGCATCCTTTACTGGTTACACAAAGAGGGGACTGACATTAAAAGTCAACAGAACGCACAAGGCGAAACTTTTTACCTTCTCGAAAGGCGTGTTCTTTCGCCTTGTCAAGTTATCATGATTGCAAACCGTCTTCGCCTTTCTAAAGGGCTAGCTTTGTTCTTCGTAGAAACCATTACTCAGTATTAGTCTCTCCTCAGCTCTGATGAAAAAATGATTGAAGTGCTATAGATGCGCTTTATAATCCCTCCTGTTCCTGGCGGAGTAGCTCAGTTGGTTAGAGCAGCGGAATCATAATCCGCGTGTCGGGGGTTCAAGTCCCTCCTCCGCTACCATTTTCTCTTTAAGAAAAAGCTCCATATCGCTATAGTAGCTATGATGGCGGAGGGGGAATGTACCGAACGCATACGTGTGGTGCATTGCGAATAGCCCACACCGGAAAACAAGTGCAGTTAGCGGGATGGGTGTATCGCAAGCGAGACCATGGGAATCTTCTGTTCATCGACTTACGCGATCATTACGGCGTTACTCAGTGCGTTGTTGAAAAAGAGCGTCCGTCCTTTGAGTTGCTATCAACCGTTCGCTTGGAAAGCGTTGTTACCCTTTCTGGGCATGTAGCACAACGCGCACAACATGTTGTAAATACCAAGATTCCCACTGGCGAGATAGAGTTAGTAATCGCAAATGCGGCGGTTCTGTCTGCCGCAGAGACATTGCCATTTCCTATAACAGAGGAAGGGGCTACGTACCCGGAAGAAACACGACTAAAATACCGCTTTTTGGATTTGCGGCGTGAGGAGGTGCATCAAAACTTAGTTCTGCGCGCGGAAGTCATCAAATTTTTGCGTGATGAAATGCAGCGTGCGGGATTCTTAGAGGTGCAGACGCCGATTCTTGCCGCCAGCTCTCCAGAGGGTGCTCGCGATTTTCTGGTTCCTAGTCGGCTGCATCCGGGCAAGTTCTATGCCCTTCCTCAAGCGCCGCAACAGTTCAAACAATTATTGATGGTTTCAGGCGTTGATAGATATTTCCAAATTGCACCATGTTTTCGAGACGAAGATAGCCGTGCAGACCGTTCTCCTGGTGAGTTCTACCAATTGGACATGGAGATGGCTTTTGTTTCGCAAGAAGATGTCTTGGCAACGCTTGAACCTATTTTGAGGCGTACTTTCGAAACATTTGGCCAGGGCCGCTCTGTGACTGATACTCCATTCCCACGTTTAACATTCGAAGAAGCGATGCGCACTTATGGATCAGACAAGCCAGATCTGCGAAACCCTTTGAAACTTACCGATGTGACTGAACTATTTAAGGGCGGAGCTTTCACGCTATTCGCGCGAGCCGTTGAAACCGGAGCGCGTGTACAAGCCATCGCTGTTTCATGTTATTTAGATCGCTATCCACGCAGCTTTTTTGATTCTTTAAATAACTGGGCGCGTGCAGAAGGTATGGGCGGTTTAGCATACATCCTCTTTTCAGAAATCGAAGCTAAGGGGCCCATTTCGAAGTTTCTTTCTTCCGCCGATCAGGCGCGCCTGCGCGAGCAAACAGGTCTTCCCGGAGCTGGTGTTGTGTTTTTTGTGTGCGCTCCGGAGAAGTGTTCTTTAAAAAACGCTGGGATTGTACGCAAAAGACTCGGAGAAGCTTTTGGTCTCGTAGAAAAAGATACCTTTCGCTTTTGCTGGATCGTAGATTTTCCGATGTACGAACTAGACGAACTCACTGGAAAGATTGTCTTCAGCCACAACCCCTTTTCGATGCCGCAGGGTGGGCTAGAGGATCTTGAGAAGCAAGATCCTCTCGCTATTAAGGCGTATCAATACGATATTGTTTGCAATGGGGTGGAGCTTTCAAGTGGGGCTATTCGCAATCACTTGCCCGAGGTGATGTTCAAAGCGTTTGCAATTGCCGGATATGAACGCGAGGAGGTAGAGACGCGTTTTGGCGGTATGTTGCGCGCGTTTCGGTATGGAGCGCCGCCGCATGGAGGGTGCGCACCCGGCATTGACCGCATGATAATGCTTTTACGCGATGCAGCAAACCTGCGAGAAGTTGTTGCTTTTCCACTAAATCAACAAGCAGAAGATGTCATGATGGGGGCGCCAACCAAGATTCCTGAAACTCACTTGAAAGAACTCAATATTGCTATCAGACTGCCCGTTGTTAGTGGTGGGAAATAGAAGAAATATGCGACAGGTATACAAAGTTTTTGCTGTTCTCCTCAGTTTGAGTTGTGTGGTTTTCGCAACAAATGCGGCAGCAGCTACCATAAGAATAACCTGCCGAGCAAAAGGGCAGGAATTAGAACTCTGCAAAAAGGCTGTACAGGAATGGGAGAAAAGGACAGGGAACGTCGTTGAAATTATCCCACTTCCGCAAAGTAGTAGCGAGGCATTTGTAGTAACGCAGCAACAACTTAGTGCTCAGACGTCAGATGTGGACATCTTCCAAGTCGATACGACATGGGTCTCTTTTCTTGCCGCGCATGTTGTGTCTTTAAAGTTGTATTTTTCGCAACAAGAATTAGCTGCGCATTTCCCCGCCATTCTTCAGAACAATACGATTAACGGGGAGCTGATCGTGGCGCCATGGTATGCGGATGTCGACTTGCTCTTTTACCGTAAAGATCTGTTGGAAAAATACGGGAAGCTTCCGCCTACTTCTTGGGAGGACCTTTTCCTTATCGCGCAGGAGATCCAAGAGTCCGAACGTGCTGCTGGAAACGGGCGTCTGTGGGGCTATGTATTCCGCGGCAAAGCTTATGAAGGCTTGATGTGTCATGTTGTTGAATGGATCGGAGCGTTCGGTGGAACGCTATACCCACCAGATATTGCGTGTATTATTGAGGTTTTTACGTTTATTGCGCAATTTATTCCAAAGATCTCTCCTGCTGGTACTTTGAATTATGCTGAAGAGGATGTGCGAGGCGTCTTTCAATCAGGAAATGCTATATTTGCGAGCAATTGGCCCTATACGTGGGCGTTGACACAAACAGAAAACTCACCGGTCAAGGGAAAGGTGGGGATTTGTGTGTTGCCCAAGGGAGGCCAGCACGGAAAGTGCACAAGTGTGCTCGGCGGATGGGGATTGTGTGTGTCGCGCTATTCTCGCAATCAAGAGGCTGCCATTGATCTAGTCCGATGGCTGACACGTCCAGAAGAACAGCGTCGACGTGCTCTGCACGCCTCCTACTGCCCCACAATACGGCTTCTTTACCAAGATCCAGAGCTGCTTACAGCTAATCCTTTCTTCAGACAAGCAGGACAAGCGCTGGAAACGGTGATTCTGCGCCCATCGAGTTCCCTTGGCAGGTTCTACGCACAAGCGAGTGCTAGCATTGTGAATTTGGTGCAGAGAGTCCTTCTTTGCAGGATTGCGCCCGACATGGCGGCGCAAAGGTTGGAAAAGGATATTATAGGCTTTCATAAACGTGCTTCAGAAATGGCAACTACGAAAAACTGAAGAAGGAATTTAAAAAATGAGAAAGATGGTTATGCCTGCCGTTTTTTTGTGCACATTATTGTTGGCAATCTTGTGCGGAAACCTGCTGCCAGATTCCGTTGCTTCCTTTTTCTATGCCGTCAGCCTTGCCATCAAAGAAGTTCTGATCTTTACACTGCCCTTTGTCGTTTTCGCTTTGATTTACACATCTTTCAGCAAAATTGGCGTTGGATCTATAAAATTTTTGCTGTTTATTCTTTTGTTGATATGCCTTTCAAACTTTATCAACACTTTTATTTCCTATCTGTTAGGCTGTGTTTGTGTAAGAAACAATTTGGTGTCGTCCATTCAGCAGACAGCGCAGCAAGTGGTTCCTTCTTTGATTCCCGCGTTTTCATTTACTCTTCCTTCCCTCATATCTAATGATAGAGCTCTGTTGATTGGCGCTATTTTCGGAATTCTCAGCGCATTTTCCAAAAAGATTATAAGAGAAAAAGGGATACACGCTAACAATCAAAAGCTTCCTAATAATATTGTTTTCCGTCTTCTCAATAAGAAATATCCATGCAATATTGTCTTGTGTTTCCTTGATACATTGACGGGCATTTTCTTCAAGGCATTGCTGCCGATCATGCCATTGTTCATATTCGGCACAACGTTAAAATTAGAACGCGAAGGGATAATCTCCTCTGTTCTCTCTGAATATTTCGCTGTAGGAGGAATTTTTATCATCTCTGCATATGGTTATGTTGCTCTACAGCTGTTTATTGCTTCCAATTTCTGTATTGAACGGTGGCTGCAATATTTGAGGAATCTATTGCCGGCTATCATAACAGGATTTGGCTCTATGTCGAGCGCTGCAGCCCTGCCATTGTCTGTTAAAGCTGCGGAAGCCAACCTAAAGAATAAAAGCACTGCAGCTATAATCGTGCCTTGTTCTGTAAATGTGCATCTTGTAGGAGACTGCTTTTTCATTCCTCTTGTTGCATTGATTGTTTCTTTTTTATTCGGAAAAGGGCTTCCAGAGCTTTCAACATATTTAATGTTTGCCATGCATTTTGTTGTTGCAAAATTTGCTGTTGCCGCGGTACCAGGAGGCGGCATTCTTGTTATGCTGCCCATTCTAGAAAAATACCTTGATTTTAACGGGGACATGCTAGGGTTAATTACAGGCTTGTATATTATGTTCGATTCTGTGATTACAGCGTGCAATGTCGCGGGGAATGGTGCATTCGCGATCATCTTTGATCGGCTTGCGGAAATGTTCTTATCCAAAGAACAAGCCACGCAAAGCTAAGTGTTCAAATGAAAAAGTTTTCTTCTGCTAACCGTTCGATAACGCATCAGCGTTGTAGGACAGCATGGCTCTTCATGACACCCTGTCTTTTCGTATTGCTTTCGGTGGCAGCATGGCCTCTATTTCGAACATTTCTGTTTAGTCTGACAGATGCCCAACTCGGAGATATTCCACATGCACAGTTTGTGGGATTTGCAAATTTTGCTGAGCTTTTCGCGGATGATAATTGGTGGAGTGCGGTTAAAAACACATTGCTGTTTGCAACGTTCTCAGTACCATGTGAGGCAATTCTTGGCCTTATGATCGCATTAGTTCTGCATAAAACCTTTATGGGTCGTGGTCTATTGCGTGCGGCGGTTCTGGTGCCATGGGCAATCCCAACTATCGTTTCTGCCAGAATGTGGAGCTGGATGTTGCACGATGTGTATGGCGTTATAAACGAGCTTCTTGTTTGGATTGGGGCAATTGCAGCGCCGCTTCCGTGGACGGCAGCTCCCGAACTGAGCCTTATAACCATTGTACTTGTTGATGTGTGGAAAACAACACCGTTCATGGCCTTATTGTTACTTGCTGGTTTACAAGCTCTGCCGCAGGATTGTTTCGAAGCAGCTCTTGTTGATGGCGTTTCACGCAAGCGAATTTTTTTCCGGATTACTCTGCCACTGCTTAGGCCAACGCTTATTGTCGCACTGATCTTTCGAACGCTCGATGCGCTACGCATTTTTGACTTAGTATATATATTAAGCAGCGGAGATGCAGACACAGACACGATGTCTGTCTACGCACGCCGACATTTTGTAGATTATGCCAATGTTGGACACGGATCAGCCGCGGCAGTGTGCCTATTTTTTATAGTGGCCTTGGTAACGGTACTCTACATCAACATAGGACGGCACAATATCTTAGGAGAAGTATGAGCCACATAGTCTTAAAACTACAACAGAGAGCGCGCCATTTGTTTTTTTGTCTCTTTTGTGTGTTGATTGCATTGCTGTGTTTATTCCCCTTTTACTGGGCAATCGTTTCCTCCTTAAAAAGCGGAGCCGATATTTTTGCAACAGATCTTGTGCCAAAATGCATCACATTTCAAAATTACTACACTATTTTTCAGGATAGGACTTTTAGCTGCGCGCTTTTAAATTCAACGATCGTATCCTTTGTAACTGTGTGTATAGCTCTCGCATTGGCAGCTTTAGCCTCTTTTGCTCTTGCGCGCATTTCTTTTCGCGGTCGTAAACGGATTTTGATCGCGATTCTCAGTGTCACTATGTTTCCTCAAGTGGCGGTTCTTTCGGGTATGTTTGAGCTTATCCGTACCTTAGGGCTGTACAACCAGCGTTCGGCGCTTATCTTGTCGTATATGACGGTGACGGTGCCGTTTACAGCATGGACGCTAACGAGTTTTATGCGTGAAGTTCCTAAAGAGCTAGAGGAAGCTGCTATTATAGACGGCGCAGGACACTTCACGATCTTGACGAAGATCTTTCTTCCGATTGTATCTCCAGCCCTTGTGACGACAGGATTGCTCGCCTTTGTTGCCGCTTGGAACGAATTCCTGTTCGCGTTGACATTTACGCTGACTAACGAGGTGAGGACAGTTCCTGTTGCTATCGCCATGTTGAGTGGTGCAAGCCAGCATGAGCTACCTTGGGGAAATATCATGGCAGCAAGCGTTCTTGTTACCCTGCCACTTGTTGCGCTTGTGCTGATTTTCCAACGTCGTATCATCTCTGGCTTAACTGCAGGCGCTGTCAAAGGATAGGCAGATATGACGACGATCACGCTTAAAAATGTTACAAAAAGCGTCAAGGATCACATCATCATCGACGGTATTGGTTTGGTGATCACAGGAAATTCTTGCACAGCTTTGGTTGGTCCGTCTGGCTGCGGCAAATCTACACTTTTGCGTTTGATCTGTGGTCTTGAAGAGCCGACCACAGGAGAAATCTATATCGATGGCCAATGCGTGAATATGCGGCCCCCTGTAGAACGCGGCATCGCCATGGTGTTCCAATCCTATGCCCTGTACCCTCACATGACTGTATTTGACAATATGGCGTTCGCATTGAAGATTGCAGGATGTAGTAAGACCGACATTGCTCAACGAGTTCAACAGACCGCAAAAACTTTAAAAGTCGAGCACCTTCTGGATCGCAAACCTAAACAGCTTTCCGGAGGTCAGCGTCAACGCGTGGCGATAGGTCGCGCGATTGTACGACATCCTAAGGCCTTTCTTTTCGACGAGCCACTTTCTAATTTAGATGCCGCCCTAAGATCTGAAATGCGTTATGAACTCGCACGTCTTAAAGCTGATCTCAATACAACGATGGTGTATGTAACTCATGATCAAGAAGAAGCCATGACCCTAGCCGACACGATTGTGGTTATGCGTGATGGACGTGTTGAGCAGCAGGGTACACCTCTCGAGCTCTATCATCGTCCGAAAAATCTGTTTGTGGCGAGTTTTATCGGCTCACCAACGATGAATTTTCTGCAGGCAACAGTTGATGCGTGGCAAGAAGACCACTGCCTACGCATTCGGTTTCGTTCTGATGAAACTCTTCTGGTGAAAGTGCCATTTGATGCCTTAGAAGGTAAGGAAGAGCTGTTTTCTGAAGGAAGCTCTCTTACAATTGGAGTTCGGCCGGAAAGTCTTGAAGAAGACGTATCCTGCACTGATCAAGAAGGCGTCCGTTTGAACGGAACAGTATCCTTGGTTGAAAACTTCGGCAATGAAGCGTATGTGTACGTTACGTTGCAAAAAGGGGGGCACGTTAAAGTGCGTTTGGCTGGGAATTGTACTTATGAAGTTGGTCGTCGTATATCCCTCTTTCTTCCTCAATCAGATTGCCATATTTTTGACGCGAACGGAGAAGCGGTGAGGCGTTTTAAAGAGGAATCTCTGTGTTAACTGTAAAAATCCTAAAAGCGGTGCCTGATACAACATATTTTCCAACCTGTGCAACGAGTGGAAGTGCAGGTATGGATCTTTATGCAGCTATAAACCAGCCTATCGACATTCCGTCGCAGGAGCGCCGTTTGGTGGGAAGTGGCATCGCGATTGCGCTTCCTGTTGGATTCGAAGCCCAGATTCGATCACGCTCTGGCCTGGCGAGCAATCATGGCGTCGTCGTTTTAAATGCGCCAGGCACTATCGATAGCGATTATCGAGGAGAGATCAAGGTCATTCTCGCCAATTTTGGTGATAAAACTTTTACTATAGAGCCTGGCATGCGCATTGCCCAGATGGTTGTTGCGCGTTACGAACAGGTGTTGTGGGATTTGGTATCCGATTTGCCAGATACGGAACGTGGGGCAAGCGGTATAGGATCCTCAGGTGGATTCTGATGCGCATGCAGAAGTTCTTTTATGCGTGTTTTTGTTTCTGGATAAGCTCTTCTTCTTTTGCAACAAACGTGGATCCATATAGCGTCACCCTAAAAGCACGCGAAGCGAATGTGCGTGTGGGGCCCGGCAGTCGTTATCCTTTAGCTTGGAAATTTATACGTCCTGGCCTTCCATTGATGGTTCTTGCTGAAGTCGGCACCTGGCGAAAGATTCGTGATGTTGAAGGAGCAGAAGGCTGGATCCAGCAAAACATGATCACTGGACGCAGAACAGTTATGGTAATAGGGCAAAAGCGGGCGTTGCTGAAAAAGCCCGATCCAAATGCGGATGTCTTGGCGCATGTCGAGCCAGACGTTTGTGCACGCTTGCTCGAGATTCGTGGCAATTGGGTGCGCATCAGAATCGAACGCCTTAGCGGCTGGCTTCCTCGTGCACATGTATGGGGGATATCTAAAGAGGAAAAAGAGGGAAGGTTCTAAGACGATTGCGTGATGAAATAAGGCTCTCTGCGCAAATAAAGCAGAAGACAGCAGCAAGTCGACAGACCAACTCTTTATGTTCCCTTTCCTTGTGAACTATCACAAAATGTCCGGGGCGGGCCCCTTGCCATTATAATAAAGCTGTGATAGAGAAAACTGTTGTTAAGCTATAGGAATAGGGCATGGCGAAAAAAGTTGCAGGGTATATTAAGCTCCAGGTGCCAGCGGGAAAGGCAAATCCTTCGCCGCCTATCGGGCCGGCTTTGGGACAACGCGGGCTGAATATCATGGATTTTTGCAAAGCTTTTAATGCTCAGACGCAGAATTTTGAGCCGGGAACACCTCTTCCCGTTGTCATTTCGGCATACGTAGACCGTACATTCTCGTTTATTGTCAAAACGCCACCGGTAAGCTTTTTCTTGAAGAAGGCCGCAGGTATCGAGAAAGGTTCAAAGACAGCAGGTCGCGGAGGATTTATTGGAAAAGTAACGATGGCACAAGTTCGAGAAATTGCAGAAAAGAAAAAACAGGATCTGAATGCGTGGGACACCGAAGCTGCAGCGCAGATGGTCAAAGGCTCTGCGCGCTCTATGGGTCTTGAGGTTGTGGGGTAACATGATCGGGAAGCGCCTTCGAAATATCCTCAAGGACTTCGATCAAGAAAAATGCTATGCGTTGAAGGAAGCAGTGTCTTTCTTAAAGAAAGTATCTTCGGTGCACTTTGACGAAACGCTGGAAGTGGCAATTAATCTAAATATCGATTCTCGTAAAGCCGACCAGAATGTGCGAGGCATGGTTTCTATGCCTCATGGAACTGGTAAGATGGTACGTGTTGCAGTATTTTGCAAGGGGCCAAAGATCGAAGAAGCGCTTGTGGCAGGAGCAGATCTCGCGGGTGCCGAAGATCTAGCCGAGAAAATTCAAGAAAGCATAGACTTCGATGTGTGCATTGCAACACCAGATATGATGGGTGTTGTTGGACGCCTTGGAAAGATTCTCGGTCCGAAGGGGCTAATGCCGAATCCAAAGCTAGGGACCGTGACAGTGGATGTCGCAACAGCTGTGAAGAACGCCAAAAGCGGTCAGGTTGAGTTCCGTACAGAAAAAGCTGGTATAGTGCATGCTGGACTATGTAAACTCAGCTTCTCTCCCGAGAAAATCGAAGAAACTGTCAAAGCTTTCGTTGGCGCGGTTGTGCGTGCCCGTCCTTCTGGGATAAAAGGGAGCTATATAAGAAAGGTCTCGTTATCGACAACAATGGGGCCTGGTATAAAGCTAGATTTAGGAGAAGTGAACAGCTTTTAGTGGTTTTAAAGGGCATCTGTCAAAGACCGTCGGAGGAAAAACTTAAATGAGTTTCCTTCCTGAGGGATTCTGTACGAGGGAGCGCCGGAACAAAGTGGCAGGAAAGGTGTTTTGGGAAGCTTTCCCATCATCCTAAGGCTAAATTAGACTGAATGTTATTCAGTAGCCGCAACCCTCGAGTAGAGAAAAACCTGGAAGAAAGCTTGTCCGGCGCAGACGGAGCGAGTAGCGCTCTGCACAATTGTTCTGCGTCTTTTTCGTATCCGGCAGGTTCTTTTAAAAAGGAGCATTAGGATATGTTATGGATCGTGAAGAAAGAGAGAAATTTGTTGAGAAACTCGTGCCAGAAGGACAAAGGTGGCTTGCTACAAAGTAGCGATCTCTTCTTGTGCAGTTGCGTCTTTTCCTCATACATTCATCAGATCCGGTTAGGAAAAGCTAAGGCATATTATGGATCGTGAAGAGAAAAAGAAATTTGTTGAGAAGATCCAACGCCAATTAGTGAATGGCGATTTGTTGGTCGTTTTGCATCAGAAAGGCCTCACGGTCGCAGAGGTGACTGATCTGCGCGCGCAGATGCGAGCTGAAGGGGCCTCTTATCTTGTTTCGAAAAACACACTTGCGCGTTTGGCGGTGAAAGATACGGCATTCTCTGGCGTTACAGACTTTCTGGAGGGGCCAACAGCGCTGGCGTTTTCTCCTTCGCCGGTTTCCATGGCAAAAGTGCTTTTTAATTACGCAAAAACGCAAGGAGGGAAATTAGCAATCGTTGGGGGAAGCTATGAAGGGCGTACTCTCTCTTGTGCAGAGCTGGAAATGCTGTCACGCCTGCCCTCCATGGAAGCCTTGCGCGCAAAAATTATTGCTGTTATTCAAACGCCGATGCAGCGTGTGGCAGCAATACTCCAGGCTCCCGCTGAGCAACTTGCTCGCGTGATGAATGCCTATGCCCAAAAAACATAAAGGAGATGTTCGTGTTTAGAGTGGTTATTGGATAAGGGAAAAAGAAAATGAGTGAAAATCTGCAAAAAATTGTTGATACGCTTTCGAAATTGACGGTAATGGAAGCTGCCGAACTTAGTAAAATGTTGGAAGAGACTTGGGGCGTTTCTGCTGCTGCTCCCGTTGCAGTTGCGGCGGTGGCAGCACCTGGTGATAACGCTGCGGCTCCTGCAGTTGAAGAAAAGACATCGTTCGACGTTGTCCTGACGGATGCAGGTGCTACGAAAATCAACGTTATCAAAGCTGTTCGCGAGATTACAGGGTTAGCCTTAACTGAGTCCAAGGCTCTTGTCGAATCGCCGCCAAAACCCGTTAAGGAGGGTGTCGCGAAAGACGAGGCGGAGAAGATAAAGGCAAAGCTTGAAGCTGCTGGGGCAAAAGTTGAGCTTAAGTAAGCTGTAACTGTAAGGACTTGCTTTTGGGTGAGAGATTCTTTAGATTTCTCTTCGTTGGTTTTTTATTGGGTGCGTTTGCAGCAGGATAGCGTGCGGACCTTTGGTTTGCCTGTTCTGAAATTGTGTTGTCTTAAATTTCGCTGAATAGTAAAGCGATGAGGGAAGTGGTTGGGGGTGCTGCGTTTTATTGCTTGCATGCTTCTTAATGAGCGCATGAAATTTGGAGCGACGGAGGAAAGAAGCGTGACAAAGCACCATCTAAAGTGCATGGATAGTTCTGTTTGCAAGGGTAGGCCTTGTGCTTTCGATTCTATCAACGGTCGGCGTCGTGTTGGCGAGATGGCTATACACGTGACTCCGCATGTTTTTCGCTTTATAGGCTCTACGCATAGCAACATTAAAGAGATAGGCTCGCGTGTTGGTCCTTGCTATAGAGAAAATGCGCTCCTCACTTCTCGTCGTCTATTCCTTACCTCTGGCAAGCAGCTTCGTGTTGACAGGGTGACGCTCTTTGTTCGTCCTTGTTGCAAAGGGAACATATCTCACGTTTCCTACTCTGCACCTTTTGCGTCCAATAAGCAGCACGGTCATGAAAAAACGATCTTGCGCGATGATCATTATCGCCACAGAAGTATATTCCATATTCTTCGCCATAGGTCGTCTACATCTGACAGCCGGCGTTGTATTAGAGAAACAATCCCGCGCAAGGCCTTCTGTAGCACGCTTCTTTCTCATCTAGCGCTTGCACCTAAAAGTCAGCACCGCGATTTTAGAAAGACAGCTTCACGTGTTGGTCTTTGCAAGACGGAAGGCGTCTACTATTTTCTCTTGTGCACGAGATGTTAAAAGAAAATCTAGAGAATTAAGGAGGTGAAGTTGGCTGAGCGATCATTCACAGAGAGGAAGCGGTTTCGGAAAAGTTTCGGCAAAATAACCGAAACCCTTGCACTTCCTGATCTTATAGAGTTGCAGCGTTCGTCTTATGAGGCTTTTTTGCAGCTCAAAGTTTTGCCTGCAGAACGCACCTCATCTGGATTGCAAGGAGTCTTTGCAGCAGCATTTCCAGTTAAGGATTTCTCAGGACATGCGCAAGTTGACTTCTGCTATTACGAATTCGATGAGACTAAATACGACGAGGAGGAATGCCGTCAGAAAGGCCTTACGTATGCAGCTCCTCTGCGCACTACTTTTCGCCTAATCGTTTGGGATGTCGACGACGATACAGGAGCAAAAACAATCCGCGACATCAAAGAACAAGCGGTCTACATGGGTGATATGCCACTTATGACACGCAGCGGAACGTTTATTGTCAATGGCATTGAACGCGTCGTCGTCTCGCAGATGCAGCGCTCCCCCGGTGTTTCTTTTGATCACGACAAAGGTAAAACACATTCCTCAGGAAAATTACTCTTTTCAGCTCATATTGTGCCGTACCGAGGCTCATGGCTCGATTTTGAGTTCGACGCCAAAGATCACCTTTATGTTCGCATAGATCGCAAGCGCAAAGTTTTGGCAACGACATTCCTCATGGCTCTTGATAGTGCGCAAACAGAAGCACTCCGTATTGAGCGCGAAAAAGACGGTAAAGCTGTTAAATATTCTGAGGTCACAGGCATGTCACGCGAAGAGATTTTGCGTGCTTTCTATAATGTCGTGATTTACTCTAAGACAAAAAAAGGAGATTGGCAGCGCGCTTACACGCCTGCGGAATGGCAATCAGTTAAGATCTCGCGAGATTTGGTCGATGCAAGCTCTGGACAGGTTATCGCGAAAGCGGGAACAAAATTCACGAGCCGTTTGGCCCAAAAATTATACGACGAAGGGCTTCGCAAGGTTCGCATTCTACCAGAAGAACTGGTCGGCGCGTATGTCGCTGATGATTTTATCGACGAATCCAACGGCCTTGTGCTTATTGATGCGGGAGCGGAACTGACAGAAGAGCTTCTCCATGTTTTCGAAGAAAATGGAGGGAAAGAGCTTGCAACCCTTGCAATTGATCGCCTTAACACAGGTGCGTATATACGCGATACGCTTAATATAGATAAAAATAATTCTCGCGAAGAAGCTTTGTTCGAAATATATCGTGTACTCCGTCCGGGAGAGCCACCCACTGTTGATGGTGCGGCCGAACTCTTTCGCAGTCTTTTTTTTGATCAAGAGCGTTATGATCTGTCTGCGGTTGGACGTGTAAAGCTAAATGTTCGCCTTGAGAAAGACACGCAAGATGATTTGCGGACCCTTACAAAAGACGACGTCTTGAGGATTCTTAAAATACTGCATGAGTTAAAAGACGGGCGTGGAGAAATCGATGATATCGACAACTTGGGCAATCGTCGTGTTCGTTCAGTCGGGGAACTACTTGAAAATCAGTTCCGGATAGGGCTCTCTCGAATGGAACGTTCTATTCGAGAGCGCATGGGGTCTCCTGATGTTGGAAACGCGATGCCTAACGATATTATCAACGCGAAACCTGTCAGCGTTGCCATCCGCGAGTTTTTTACTTCTTCGCAGTTGTCTCAATTTATGGATCAGACTAATCCATTAGCTGAGATTACTCACAAACGACGATTGTCTGCGTTAGGGTCCGGAGGACTAACTCGCGAGCGAGCTGGGTTCGAGGTGCGCGATGTGCACCCCACGCACTACGGCCGTATTTGCCCGATTGAGACACCAGAAGGTCCTAACATCGGTTTGATCAACTCTTTGGCAACTTTCGCACGCGTTAATAAATATGGGTTCATTGAGTCTCCGTATCGCAAAGTTGTCAATGGTCGCGTTACAGATGAGATCATATATCTTTCTGCTATGGAGGAAGCGCGACATACCATTGCGCAAGCTAATGCTGCACAAGATGCTAAGGGCTGTTTTACTGATGAATTCGTCATTTGTCGCCAGAAGGGAGAAACGATTAATGCGCCGCGCGATGCGATCACTCTAGTCGATGTTTCTACTAAGCAAGTTGTTTCTGTTGCCGCCTCTCTCATTCCATTTCTTGAAAACGATGACACAAGCCGAGCTTTAATGGGGTCCAACATGCAGCGCCAATCTGTCTCGCTGTTGCGCACAGAGGCACCATTAGTTGGTACCGGCATGGAGAGTGTTGTTGCGCGTGATTCTGGGGTTGTTGTGGTTGCTAAACGCGATGGTGTGGTGGACCAAGTAGATGCGCAACGCATCGTGGTCCGCACCTTTGAGGAATCGGATGACACAACTGTCGGTGTTGATATCTATAATCTGCGGAAATTCGAGCGTTCGAATCAAAGTACGTGTATTAACCAAAAGCCGCTTGTGCGTTGCGGAGATACCGTCAAGGCGGGTGACATTATTGCCGATGGTCCTTCTACACAACTTGGAGAGCTTGCTCTTGGACAAAATATGTTAGTTGCATTCATGTTGTGGAACGGCTACGGCTTTGAAGATGCGATTCTTCTCTCAGAGCGTGTTGTGCGCGATGACCTATTTACTTCTATCCACATTGAGGAATTCGAAGTCATGGCACGTGACACGAAGCTCGGCAACGAAGAGATTACACGTGATGTGCCCAATGTTGGCGATGAAGGGCTGCGTCATCTTGATGAAGCCGGGATTGTGCATGTCGGTGCCGAGGTTCAAGCTGGAGATATCCTGGTCGGCAAAGTAACTCCCAAAGGCGAGTCACCGATGACCCCGGAAGAAAAGCTTCTTCGCGCAATTTTTGGTGAACGTGCTTCAGATGTACGCGATTCCTCGCTGCGTATCCCGCCAGGAGTCTATGGCACCGTTGTCGATGTGAAGGTCTTCACACGTCGCGGAGTTGAAAAGGACGAGCGCGCTTTAGCAGTCGAGAAAGCAGAAATCGATGCACTGACAAAAGATTGTGATGCTGAGCGCAGTATTCTAGAACGCAGTTTTTATGCACAAATGGAAAAGTTGTTAATCGGCCAAATCGTTGCCAATGGTCCGAAAGGAGTTACTGCTGGTAGTAAAATAAACGCCAGTGTCCTAGCAGGGCTCTCAAAAGGTCAATGGCGTCAAATCGTCGTTGAAGATGCTAAAGTTATGCTTAGAATAGAGGATCTGCAAAAACGGTTTGATAAAGGTGTGGAGCATCTGCGCAGGTGGTTTGACAACAAGGTCGAGAAGGTCCGGCGTGGAGATGATTTGATGCCCGGCGTTCTTAAAATGGTCAAGGTCTTTGTCGCAGTGAAGCGAAAGATTCAACCGGGGGACAAAGTTGCGGGTCGACACGGAAACAAGGGTGTTGTTTCGCGCATCTTGCCAATTGAAGATATGCCGCATCTCGAAGATGGTACTCCTGTGGACATAGTGCTGAATCCGTTAGGCGTGCCCTCTCGTATGAACATCGGGCAAATTCTGGAGACGCATCTTGGATGGGCCTCACATGCCCTTGGAGAGCGCGTACGCTCAATTCTATCCAATATGGGCAGTGCCAAAAAAGATATAGGAGCCTTACGTCAAGAGCTTAAAGAGATTTTTGGCTCATCTGAAGATTGTACAGATATCGATGCATTGGGTGATTACGAAATGGTCGAGCTTGCTACGCATCTAACGCGTGGCATTCCTATGGCAACCCCTGTGTTTGATGGCGCGCATGAGGACGACATCGTCGAGCATCTTAAAAAAGCTGGGCTGGATCCCTCTGGCCAAGTTACACTCTACGACGGTCGAACTGGAGAACCCTTCGATCGCAAGGTGACTGTGGGCTATATTTATATGTTAAAACTCGATCATATGATCGATGATAAATTGCACGCGCGTTCTATCGGTCCTTACAGCCTTGTGACGCAACAACCATTGGGGGGCAAGGCGCAGTTTGGTGGTCAACGATTCGGAGAGATGGAAGTTTGGGCGCTGCAGGCTTATGGTGCTTCTTACACATTGCAGGAAATGTTGACAGTGAAGTCTGACGATATCACAGGTCGCATCAAGGCTTATGAAGCTATTGTACGGGGGGATGAGAATATTGAGTGTGGTATTCCGGAATCTTTTCGGGTTCTTGTCAAGGAACTGCATTCTCTAGCACTAAATGTCGAGTTCCATCAACATACATTGCCAGAAGCGGAAAAATCCTCGGAACCAACCCCTGAATCTGTTTTTGGAAACGCACCAGCAGAGCAGCACATTTAGGAAAGGAGCACAGAAATGGTAGATCGATTCCAGCGGATTTTTGGTCAAGCAGCCAATCCTGATGATTTTGATGCCATTCGGATTTCTCTCGCAAGTCCAGAGAGAATTCGCTCTTGGTCTTTCGGTGAAGTGAAAAAACCAGAAACGATTAACTACCGTACGTTCAAACCCGAACGTGACGGATTGTTTTGTGCGCGCATTTTTGGCCCGACGAAGGACTACGAGTGCCTTTGTGGCAAATATAAACGCATGAAATATCGTGGTGTGGTATGCGAAAAATGTGGCGTTGAGGTGACGCTTTCAAAGGTTAGGCGCGAACGTATGGGGCATATCGAACTCGCTGCTCCTGTTGCCCATATTTGGTTCACGAAATCTGTACCCAGCCGAGTTGCTCTGCTGCTTGATATGCCTATGCAAGATATGGAGCGTGTCCTGTATTTCGAGAACTTCGTCGTAACCGAGCCAGGTTTAACACCATTTAGTCTTTATCAGCTTCTGACAGAAGATGAATACTTACGAGCGCAAGATGAATACGGTGAAGACGCTTTCAGCGCCAGCATCGGTGCAGAGGCGCTACGAACGATGCTGCTTTCTTTGGATCTTAACGAAACTGCTGCTCACCTACGCACAGAGCTGGTGGAAACTAATTCCGAAATGCGACGTCGGCGCATTGTTAAGCGCTTGAAACTCGTTGAGTCGTTTTTGCAGTCGCATTCTCGTCCGGAATGGATGATTCTCAGCTGTATTCCTGTTATTCCACCAGAATTACGACCTCTTGTACCTCTTGATGGTGGGCGATTTGCCACGTCTGATCTTAACGATTTGTACCGACGTGTTATTAACCGCAATAACCGTCTTAAGCGTTTGATCGAGCTCCGTGCTCCCGATATCATCGTTCGCAACGAGAAGAGAATGTTGCAAGAATCCGTCGATGCTCTGTTCGACAATGGACGCCGCGGCAGGGTTATCACAGGAACCAATCGACGGCCACTTAAGTCTTTATCGGATATGCTCAAAGGGAAGCAAGGGCGATTCCGCCAGAACCTACTCGGAAAGCGCGTCGACTATTCCGGCCGCAGTGTCATCGTTGTAGGCCCGAAACTTAAATTACATCAATGCGGTTTGCCGAAGCGCATGGCGTTGGAGCTTTTTAAGCCTTTTGTTTATTCGCGCTTAGAACGCTACGGACTTGCGAGCACGCTAAAAGCTGCTAAGCGTATGGTAGAAAAAGAGCATCCTGGTGTTTGGGATGTCTTAGAAGAAGTTATTCGCGAGCATCCGGTCTTATTGAACCGCGCTCCGACTCTACATAGGCTGGGCATCCAAGCTTTTGAGCCGATGCTTATCGAGGGGAAAGCCATTCAGCTCCATCCGCTGGTTTGTACTGCTTTCGGTGCTGACTTTGATGGCGACCAAATGGCAGTTCACGTACCACTTTCGTTAGAAGCGCAGCTAGAAGCGCGCGTCCTGATGATGTCGACGAATAATATTCTTAGTCCTGCAAACGGTCGACCGATTATTGTGCCAACCAAAGATGTTGTGTTGGGTCTCTATTACCTTACTAGCGAACGTGAGAAAGCGCTGGGAGAAGGCATGGTGTTCAGTTCCATTGGCGAAATTGAGCACGCCTTGCATGAAAGAGCCGTCAGTTTGCAAGCGCGCATCGCAGCTCGTTGCGAGGAGTATCAGCCAGATGGCTCAATTAAACGTGTGCGCGTTCAGACGACTCCTGGTCGCATGCTGTTGTCCACAATTATGCCGAAAGGGCCGCATATTCCATTCCGCGCCATCAATAGGCAACTCACCAGCAAGGACGTAATAGGGCTCGTTGGACAGGTCTATCAGCATTATGGTCAGAAAGAGACCGTTCTTTTTGCTGATCATATGGTTCAACTTAGCTTTAAGGCCGTGACAGAGTCTGGAATCTCATTCGGCAAAGATGACCTAGTCATTCCGCAAGAAAAGCAGAAGATCATCGCTAAAACGCGCGCAAAAGTAGCCGAATATGAGCAGCAATATCTAGATGGTCTAATTACACAAGGCGAAAAATACAACAAAGTGGTTGATGCATGGACACAATGCAACGAGGCGGTGTCAGAAGTTATGATGAAGCGCATTTCTACGGTTAAGCCAGGGGAATACGAGAACGCGATCTACACGATGGCACACTCTGGAGCCCGTGGTTCAGCTACTCAAATGCGGCAAATCATCGGTATGCGTGGTTTGATGGCTAAATCCTCAGGTCAGATCGTTGAAACTCCAATTACCTCTAATTTCAAAGAGGGATTAACGGTGCTTGAATACTTCACCTCTGCCCACGGTGCTCGTAAAGGTCTTGCAGATACAGCGCTAAAAACAGCGAATTCTGGATATTTGACACGGCGCTTGGTTGATGTGGCGCTGGATTGTGTCGTTTCCATCGAAGATTGCGGAACATCGCATGGCATTACCTTGAAAGAGGTAATGGAAGACGGAGAAATCACCGTTCCTTTGTCGGTGCGGGCTTTGGGCCGTACGGTTGCAGAGGATATCGTGGACAGAACCACAGAAAAAGTGATCATCACGCGAGACACCATGATCGACGAGGCATTATTGCCAGTTCTTGAGGCTGCTGGAATCACTGAGATCAAGGTCCGATCTGCTTTAACCTGCGAAGCCAAGATTGGGGTCTGCGCTAAATGTTATGGACGTGATTTGGCCAAAAGCCGTCCGGTTAATGTCGGAGAAGCTGTTGGCGTTATTGCGGCACAGTCGATTGGTGAGCCTGGAACGCAGTTGACTCTACACACTTTCCACGTCGGAGGTGCGGCGCAAGGTAGCTCAAAACAATCCTCTACTGAAGCTTCTCTAGATGCGACTGTCTCTATTCGCAATCGGAATGTGGTAGAAGACACCTCCGGTCGCAAGATTGTAATGGGACGTCATGTGGAGGTTGTCTTGAAAGATGCCCGCGGACGTGAACGCGCGAGCTATAAACCGCCATATGGCGCCACCTTGCGCGTGGATGATGACGACAAGGTGACTAAGGGGCAATGCTTAGCAGAATGGGATCCGTATACGCTACCGCTTATTGCAGAGCGCGGTGGACGTGCGCAGTTTCTAGACCTCATTGAAGGAGTTTCTTTACGCGAGGCGACAGATGAAACGACAGGTATCACCACGCGCGTTGTAATGGATTGGCGTCAGCAAGCACATACCGCAGATCTTAGACCGCGTATTGTGTTGTGTGATGAAAGCGGAGCACCGCTTACTCTCGCGAATGGTCAAGAGATCCGGTATTTCTTGGCGGCGGATGCGACACTAAATGTCAACAATGGAGACGAGATTCATGTTGGTGATGTTCTTGCACGCATTCCACAAGAGGCTAGCAAAACACGCGATATCACAGGCGGTTTGCCACGTGTCTCTGAGCTTTTTGAGGCGCGGAAACCAAAAGATTGTGCGGTGATCAGCGAATATGATGGTCATATTGAGTTCGGCAAAGACTATAAAGGCAAGCGCCGTATTATCCTACGGCCACATGACGAATCTTTGCCTCCGGTCGAATATCTTGCCCCCAAATGGCGCTATGTTGCGGTGCAGGAAGGCGATGTTGTGAGCAAAGGAGAAGTCTTGATTGATGGCAATCCTGTTCCGCATGATATTTTGCAAGTTCTTGGCGTAGAAGCGCTTGCAGATCACTTGGTCAACGAGATCCAAGCCGTCTATCGGCTTCAGGGTGTTAAAATCGACGACAAACACATCGAGATCATCGTATGCCAGATGCTGCAAAAAGTTGAGGTCACCGACCCAGGTGACACGATGCTGCTAAATGGCGAAACGGTTGATCATGATGAATTCGAGGAGATGAACGAGCATATTCGTCAACGCGGTGGCAAATTGGCGAAAGCAAAACCCATCTTGCAAGGAATTACCAAGGCGTCCTTGCAGACTAAGTCCTTCCTTTCTGCAGCTGCGTTCCAAGAAACAACGCGTGTGCTGGCCGAAGTGGCTGTTAGCAGCAAATCAGATCATTTGGCCGGCCTCAAGGAGAACGTTATCGTTGGCCGCTTGATTCCTGTTGGAACAGGGGCTTCTATCGCGCGGTACAAGTCTATGGCTGCCCTTCGAGACACGGAATCTCTCAGCAAAGAAAGGGCAGCTGTTGCTTAAGAAGAGGCAGCAGTCGAGAGAATGAGAAAAAATGGAAAGAAGTGCGCAAAGGGTGTGTGGTGGAATTCTCAATGACCCGTTCTTTGGTCGGTTTTTTTACTTGGGAAGCGTGAGCACATCTGAGGTGCAATCTGAAACATAACTTCGGTTAGACGAGAAGAACTTTCGTAATAATATCAAGACTATTTGGAATCGCGTTGCAGACCCTGTTTCAGAGCACGCAATGTCATCTAGTCGGCTAACAAAATTCCTGAGAATGAAAGCGGATTGCTATTTAATTGTACATTTAGCAAACAATGGGTAGGAGCATCGCACACATTAAAGGGAATGAGTCTCCTTTTTTTTCACTGCAACTCTCTTGCCTCATTTGACATGCGGTCTAGCGTTATTTCCTTTTAGATGAGGCGCGAAAGATGTCTCATAAGACTTGGCTATGACAAGTTAGAGTCTACAGTTTTTCTAGTTTCTGCACGAGCTTTTAAAGAAAAGACGAAATACGGAAAGCTCGTTTCTGTATAGAGAATGGGGCCTCTGTGAAGGCAATGGCCCATTGTTTAGAAGGTTTATAGAGCTGCTTGAACCTGGCGCGTCAGCTCGACCAATTCTGGATCTTGGATGCCATGCTCGATCACAACCTTTGCTGCGGTTTGACGTGTTTCAGGATCTGGATTCTCTAATTGTTCTCGCAAAACATCCGTCGGTGGATGCATCGCTTCTGCATAAAAAGTTGCCAGTGCGGCGATTGATGTTAGTAGTTTACAAGTGTTGTTCATTTTCACTCTCCATTTTTTGAACATGAGGGAAGTATATCACGTCCCCCCCCCTATTTGTCAAGTTTCTGGAGAAGGTTTTTGCAATCTTATTGCCTCTTCTTGAAGTTGTTGCACAACCGACCTGCTGCACAGAAACAAGTAAGGCAAGAAAAGAAGGGAGGGGGTGAGCTTTGATTTTGTTTTGCTTGCAACGTAATTGAACGAATGGGAAGAGCATACGAGTCTTTCTGAATGGAATAGAGAATCTTCTTACTCCGTCCATTCACCTCTCACAACAAGTCCAATCTCATACAAATCCCCACTCCCCAGTATACCCAGTTCTCTTGCAGGAATTGACACCAAGGAGATCACTCGATACAACCGACGCCAGGATGGGTGGCCGAGCGGTCGAAGGCGCACGCCTGGAAAGTGTGTATGCGGTTCTCCCGCATCGTGGGTTCGAATCCCACCCCATCCGCCAGAAAACGCTTTTCTAAGCAGATTCTTATCAAAAAATCGCAACCTCTATCCTTTGAGGATTATCAGAAATGTTTTCATCTATGGTGGTTTCAGAAAAACAAAGACCAACGATCCTGCAGAGTTCTTATGGCGCGTCATGACCTTTTAAAAGACTCGTTCCATTCTCTTCAGTATTAAGTCCTCCGCAAAAGTAGAGGAGAAAGAGAATATAAAGGAATTGCTTGTCTTCTCAGCAAGGCCCTATCAGTCTTCTTTTGTTGGTAAAACTCTACATGTGCTACTTTAATTGATGGACCAACTTCGCTGCCTTGTTGTATCCTTTGTTTATTCAGTAAAGGCTCACTATTCTTCGCAGCAAACACTACAGATTCCACAGAGATTCTTTCATGCCTGCGCAAAAAGCTTTGTGCGCAACGATTTCTTCTTGAGTTGGTGCAAATACCCGGTGTGGATATTTCTTAACAAAAGCAGTACCAGCAACTTTTTGCTGATTTGAGCTTTCAAGAGCAAGCCCTGCTTGTTTGCCACCCATAAGATACAGGTACACTTCGGCTAGCAACGTGCAGTCTAACAAAGCCCCGTGTAAGGTGCGCTGCGAGCTATCCACGTTAAAACGCCGACACAACGCATCTAGACTCGCAGGTGCTCCAGGAAACAGGCGGCGCGCCAAAGAAAGCGTATCGATAACACGATCGGTTCTTAACGGCGGCTTATCAAGACGTGCGAGCTCTGCATTTAAAAATCTTATATCGAATGAAGCGTTGTGAATAACCAGTTGATCTTCAGCAATAAAATCCAGAAAATCCTCAGCAATCTGCTCAAATAAAGGAAAGTCCTTCAGAAAAGCGTACGTCAAACCTGTGACAGCCGAGGCCTCAGGATGCACTTCTCGCTGTGGATTAATGTATGTATGGAACGTTCTTCCTGTTGGCACAAAGTTATAAATCTCCACACAGCCGATTTCTACAACGCGATCCCCGTTCTTTGAGTCTAAGCCTGTTGTTTCTGTATCTAAAACAATTTTCCTATGCACATTAACACTCACGCAACACTCTTCTTATAATCTAATAGCAGATATAAGGAGAAACAATGACCAGCGCACGTGTACTAATCGTAGACGATGAGTCTGATACAGAACTGCTGTTCACTCAAAAATTTCACCGTCAGGTGGCAGAACAGCAATATACGCTATTTTTTGCTACTAATGGCGTAGAAGCTTTAAAGATCCTAGAAGAAACTCCTGATATGGATATTGTGATCACGGAAACACATCTACCTATCATGGATGGCCTGACGCTGATTGGGCATGTTACGGAAAAATATCCTCTTATACGCCCAATCGTTATCTCTGCCTATAGTGATCTAGCAAACCTGCGAGCCGCAATGAACAAAGGCGCGCATGATTTTGTTCTAAAGCCGGTGGACTTTGAGGATCTGCAAGCAACGATCGATAAAACATTTGATCTTGTATCCAATCTAAAAAAAGCACAAAAATCGCAGCAACGGCTTAATAGCCTAACAGATGAACTTGATGTTTCCGCGCATTTGCAGCGCAGTATTTTGCCTGGGAATATTATGAAGAAACCTCCTTTCGAAGTCTACGCTGACACACATCCAGCAGCCGAAGTTGGAGGAGACTTTTACGACTTTTTCTGGTTAGACGACACGCATCTGGGTGTTGTTATTGCTGACGTATCTGGGAAAAACATCTCTGCAGCTCTTTTCATGACGATGACGCGCACGTTATTAAAGTGTTTCTCGAGGACAACTCTCAGTCCAGCCGCTTGCTTAACAAGCGTGAACGAAGCTCTTGTTTCTGAGAACCCCACGTTTATGTTCGTAACGGCTTTCTATGGAATAATCGATGCGACAACAGGAATATTAACGTACGCGAATGCCGGCCATTTGCCACCTGTCTTATTCGGGCCAACAAAGGAGCCTACATTACTCAAAGAAGACCCGAGTTTAGCTCTTGGAATCGATGCCACATTTACCTTTACGGATTATCAATGCCCATGTGCCTTAGGAGGCGGATTTTTTCTGTATACCGATGGTGTTGTCGAGGCCAATAATATAGCTGAAGAAGAATATGGGTTCGATCGCTTCCTCGCCTGTTTGCGCATCTGCAAAAAAGATGCCTCTCCGCAAGAAATCACAGAATCTATTATAGAGTCTGTTCGCGCTTTTGCTGCAGATGCTGTGCAATCGGACGATATCACAACATTGTGTCTGCGTTATGAGAAATCGTAATGGAATTAACGCTAGAGAATTCCATTGCCGAAATTTCGCGTCTTTGCGATGCAATAGAGCTGTTTTGCGACCAAGAGCAGCTTTCTCCAAGAGTGCGTCATGACATGCTGCTCGTTTTGGATGAGCTAGTAACAAATGTCATTACTCATGGCTTTTCTACAGGTGTTGGGGAATGTGTTCGTGTCTGTCTCGAAAAAACAGAAAAGGGAATATACGTTGCGATAATAGATGACGCTCCGGCGTTTAATCCCCTTGCGGTGAAAGAACCTGACGTGAACGCTTCGATCGAAGATCGCCCTATCGGCGGTTTAGGAATCCATCTGATGAAGCAGTTTTCGCAGCACCTAGCATACCAACGTAAGGAGGAGCATAATGTTCTAACATTTTACCTTAAAGCACAGTGAAGAGGTGCTAAAACAATCGATGTTATAGAGGATGCAGAAAGAGACTTGCCGTGGCGTTGATATGTGATTTTCTGTGCGATGGTGCAATTGCGTGGCTAACACTAAGTGAGCCCACTAAACGTAATGCTCTGAATCAATCCACTATCACTGCTTTAGCTAAGCAATTAGACATCCTCCAAGAGCGTCAACAGACGCATATTGTGGTCCTATCGGGTGCAGGAGGGACCTTCGCGGCAGGGGTAGACCTGACAGAAGTTGCTCCTATGACGCCGGAGCAAGCCCTTAGCCAAGATTATCTGGGTTCTCTTTGGCACCGACTGGCGCGTTTCCCGCTTCCTACGATCGCCGCTATTGAAGGATATGCGCTTGGAGGGGGATTCGAATTAGCTCTTATGTGTGATCTATTGATTGCTACCGATACCGCTCAATTTGGATTTCCAGAAGTATCGCACGGCCTGCTTCCGGGGTTGGGTGGCACCCAAAAGTTAACGCGGCTGATAGGACGCTATCGTACAGCGGAACTATGTTTCACCGGACGCTTTATATCGGCTCAAGAAGCGTTAACTATGGGTCTTCTTAATCGTGTTGTGCCGCAAACAACGTTAAAAGATGCTGCCATAGACCTTGCCCAAACGATTATCCGACAACCACAAAGCAGCTTATACCTGATCAAAAAGGCTATTAATTATAGTACCGAAGCTCCTCTTGCCGCTAGCCTTGAACTAGAGCGTCAGTTGTTCTTTACAGCGCTTGCAACACACGAAAAAAGAGATCGCACGAAACGTTTTCTTCATAAACAAGACAAAAAGGACGTGACAAGAAAATAACTTTTGGTTAGTCTCCTTTCAGTTCTTTTAATTGATGAATAGGGAGCTTCTACACATGTCAGCTACGGCGGATAAAGTTCGCAAGATTATTATCGAGAAACTGAAAGTTGATGCGGAAAAGGTTATAGATAACGCGCGATTCATAGACGATCTCGGGGCAGATAGTCTTGATACTGTCGAGCTAGTTATGCAGTTCGAAGAAGAATTCGGCATTGTTATTTCTGATGACGATCAAACGAAGATCATCACAGTAGGGGATGCGATTTCTTTCATTGAAGCGCACGTTGCCAAGTAATTTGTTTAGATACTTACTGTGCGCCGTGTCGTCGTTACTGGATTGGGGTGCGTAAGCCCTTTGGCGTGTTCCGTAGAGAAGACGTGGAAAGCTCTTATCAACGGAAAATCTGGAATTCGGTTAATCGACACATTTGATACAACAGATTTGCCATCGAAAATTGCTGGACTTGTTCCATGGAAAAAAGAAGATGGCAGTTCTCCTGATGATGAGACATTTGATCCGTCCACGGTTGTTCCTGCTAAGGATCAACATAAAATGGATCGCTTCATTCTGTATGGATTGGCAGCTGCGATAGAATCTGTGCGAGATGCTGGATGGGAGGCGCCTTCTGATGAAGAAAAAGGGCGAACAGGCGTTGTCATAGGGTCTGGCGTAGGCGGTTTAGAGACCATATATAACACTTCAGTAACGCTTTATGACGGTGGAGCACGTCGTGTCAGTCCGTTTTTTATTCCCTCTTGCCTTGTAAATCTTGCTGCTGGTCATGTTTCGATTCGATATGGTTTTACAGGCCCAAATTATGCAACTGCAACGGCATGTTCTGCAGGCGCACACGCTATTGGAGAAGCTTTCCACCTGATTCGTCATAATCTGGCCGATGTTATGGTGGCAGGAGGAGCAGAAGGTGCCGTATGCCGGCTTGCAGTTGCTGGATTCTCAGCAGCGCGCGCCTTGTCTACCCATTTCAACGATCGGCCTACAGAGGCCTCGCGACCATGGGACAAAGATCGAGATGGTTTTATCATCGGCGAGGGAGCGGGTGCTCTTGTTCTGGAAGAATACGAGCATGCACGACGACGTGGAGCAAAGATCTATGCTGAAATAGTGGGATATGGATTGTCTGGGGATGCTTATCACATGACTGCTCCTCCGCCAGATGGTGCAGGAGCTTATCGCGCAATGAAAACGGCCCTCATGTCAGCAGGGATGAACCCGCAGGATGTCGATTATATTAATGCACACGGCACATCCACCCCGATAGGAGATCAGGCCGAGCTCTCTAGTGTGCAACGTTTGTTTGGAGCTCAAACGCGCGCCTGGATGTCTTCTACGAAGTCTTCTATCGGGCATCTTTTGGGAGGGTCTGGCGCTATCGAGGCAGTGTTTGCCGTAAAAACACTGTGTACTCATATCGTTCCACCAACGCTGAACTTGCACGTTCCTCCACCAGATGCTGCAATAGATCTTGTGCCACGTGTCGCAAAAGAGCGGAAGATAACAGTCGTCATGAGTAATTCTTTTGGCTTCGGCGGTACAAACGCCAGCCTGATCTTTAAGGCGGCACACGATGCCTGAGATCGACGCCGATGCTATCCGCACTCTTGCAAAACTGCTTGACGAAACGGCACTTAACGAAATCGAATACCAGACAGAAGCACTTCGGATTAGAGTTGCTAAAACGTCCCAGACCATAGGAGCTCCTTTTCCTCTCACCGTTGGGCCTAGTACTTCCGAGTTTCCTGTATCAGCTTCTGTTGCGTCTTCTGCACAAGAAAATGAGGAAGAGATCATTACAGCTCCCATGGTTGGTACGGTTTATCTTGCTTCTAAGGTGGGGGCACTTCCGATGATCCGAGTGGGGGATACTGTAAAAAAAGACCAGGCACTCCTTGTTGTAGAAGCTATGAAGGTCATGAATACTATTCGTGCGCCACATGACGGGGTTATCAAGCGCATCTGCGTTACGGATGGTCAACCCGTGGAGTTCGGAGAGCCGCTTGTGGTTCTCGCTTAATGTTTAAAAAAATACTGATCGCCAATCGCGGCGAAGTGGCGTTGCGCATCTTGCGGGCGTGTCGCGATTTAGGAATACAGACGGTTGCGGTCCATTCAACAGCGGATGCTGAGGCTATGCATGTTCGACTTGCGGACGAAAGCGTGTGCATTGGACCTGCTCCCGCAGCAAAGAGCTACCTTAATGCTCAAGAGATTTTGTCGGCGGCTACAATTACGGGCGCAGATGCTGTGCATCCTGGTTTTGGGTTCCTCAGCGAAAACGCTAACTTTGCACAAATGGTTGAGGAACACGGTTTTCGCTTCATCGGTCCTTCTCCACAACATATTGCAATGATGGGCGACAAAATCACCGCGAAAAAAACGGCTGTTTCTTTGGGCTTACCGATTGTTCCTGGTTCAGAAGAGGGTGTCCGTGATGTGGAAACAGCACACAGTATTGCGCAGAGCATTGGTTATCCTGTCCTGATTAAGGCTTCTGGTGGTGGTGGTGGCCGTGGCATGCAGGTGGTTCCAGATATGTCGTTGCTAGAAGAAAACTATCATGCGGCACGCACAGAAGCGCAGATGGCGTTTGGTAATCCAGAGGTTTATATCGAGAAGTACCTGGATTTTCCTCGTCACATCGAAGTGCAGATTATCGCTGACAGTTCTGGCAATGTTATAACGCTTGGAGAACGCGATTGCTCTCTGCAGCGCCGGCATCAGAAGATTTGGGAAGAGGCTCCGTCTCCTGCTATTGATGAGACCACGCGTGCGGCTTTATGCGATCAGGTGCGTACGGCCATACAAAAGTTAGGATATCAGGGATTAGGCACGCTGGAGTTTCTCTATCAAGACGACCAATTCTACTTTATTGAGATGAACACGCGCCTACAAGTCGAGCATCCTATCACCGAGATGGTAACTGGTATCGATCTTGTTTGCGCCCAGATTCGTGTGGCAGCGGGTGAGGCGCTATCGTTCACCCAAGATAGCATCCGATTGCGTGGACATGCTATTGAGTGTCGCATCAATGCTGAGTCTCCGCTGGATTTTCTGCCATCTCCAGGCACGATCACCATTTATCACGCTCCTGGCGGACCTGGCATTCGGGTTGATAGCGCGCTGTATCCGGGGGCCATTATCTCTCCGCATTATGATAGTTTGGCTGCGAAGCTAATCGTGTATGGGCACACACGCGCGGAGTGTTTAGCGCGTCTTGATCGCGCTCTTTCGGAGTATGTCATTGATGGCATCCAGACACTTATTCCCTTTCATCGTGCACTTGTGCGTCACCCGAAAATTATTGCAGGCACTTACCACGTCAAATTTTTAGAGCAGCATGCCGATGACCTACGCCACAAGGAAATGGGTTTCTGAAGCTATAAGAATTAGGTGGGAGTGGAGCAAGCCCGTAACTTTATTTGATAAATTATCGCTTTTTGATATGAAATATAGGCGCTGAGAAATACACAAGCGCTTTTGAAACGTTTTCCGGGTGCCCGATTCACAGGATGCGATATTTCTGAGAAAGCCTGTGCAGATTATCTGGCCAAAACAGGATGCCCTTCTTTTCAGGCGGATTTAATTCCCTCCAGCGAAAGCTGCTCTGTCTATTGAATAAGATGAAGATCTCTTTAGAAGATTGGCCAGTAAAATAGCAAAATGATCTCATCAACAATTTCGTGCGAGAGTGATAGAGCAAGACATTTATCTAGCACTGCAAGAAGCGCTCTGCAAAAGCATTCCACCGGTAGTTAGTCTTCTTCTTGCTGGGC
>JAITIJ010000074.1 GCA_031279495.1 Holosporales bacterium
AAATATCAATAACCGTGTACCGTCCAGGAGACATGAGATCCTTTTCTATCTTCACTTGCTGTGTTATTTCTTGAGCATATGTTTTGATGGTAATGCTTCCTCCGTTCGGCATCGCATCACGCGCATTAATTGCGATATTTATGATCACTTGCTCGAGCTGAACCGGATCCGCCTGGACACGCCCCAGATCCGATCCATAAATAATATTAAGATCAACCGTTCCAAGAAGGCGTTGCAACAAGGCTGATAGATCTGAAAGTATATCGGTCACGTCCAAAACCTTTGGTTGCAGCTCTTGCTGACGCGAAAACGCTAATAATTGACGCACAAGACGTGAGGCACGATTGGCGTTTTGCTTGATCTGCATAACATCGGCAAAAGGTTGCTCATTAGGAGAGTATCGTCCGAGCAAGAGATCACAATATCCGATCATGGCTGTCAGTAAATTATTGAAGTCATGCGCAATACCACCGGCTAATTGCCCCATCGCTTGCATCTTCTGGGATTGTGTTAATCGCTCTTCTAGGTGCTTATGGTGTGCGACATCAATAACGTACATAACGAGAGGCTGTTCGGTCTCTTGGTCAGAAGAAGAGGGTAAAAGTCCAATGTGACACAGAGCAGCATGCGGTTCTTGACCAATAAATGTAATTTCAAGTGTGTCTTCTGAAGGTTGAGAGGCCTCGCGCAGGCGCTCTTTAACTGCTATATGGCTTGACACATCAAGGCATTCGAAGATGTTATTCCCAATAATTCTCTTTTTATCTTGTCCCATAAAACGACATAAAGTGTCGTTACAGGCGCCTATAAGACCTTGTGAATCAAGCGTCATGATCCCAATCGGGGCTTGCGCAACCATGTGCATAAACGTTGTAATCCTGTTGTTATGCGTCTGAGGAGAAGAGTTGGTTCCTTCTGCTGCGAGAGCACTATAAGTGCGCCACCCCTCACGCACGAAGATCTGCTGGACAAAGACTGGATGCGTTCTTTCTCGTCCCTCTAAAACCATAGGCACAACAGGAGAACGCATAAATCGTCCTGGCCCATCTACTGTCGGCAAACACATTCCCGTCTCTTTGGTAAACAATTCGCAACAGAGCGCTCCAACAACCTCTGTCCGTTCCATCCCTAACCATCGCGCAAAAACAGCGTTGCAAAAAACAACTGCTCCAGCGTTATTGACCGTAAAGTACCCCACGGTGGTGCTGTGCAACAGCTCTAGTAAAAAAATAGGATTGGCTTCAGGGCTATTGAGATACTGTGACGTGGGTGTTAAATCAGCGAAACTCCACAGCGTTCCACCAGCAAGGGTGTTTAAGGGAGCGGCTGTTACTCGCCACCACATAAGATCTTTATTCTGCAGTGCCATCGGGACATCCAGATGGCACAACCCCCCGTTGGGCAGTTCCTTTGCAAAGCTCCTAAGCGCTTCGTGCATTCTGCGATGCTCTGAAAAATGTGTGAGAAAATCGGAGAAAGAGGCAATCTCTTCGCCGGGGAAAAGGCGTCGTGCTGGCGCGTTAATAAATTGGCACCGATCATCTGCGTCGAAGGCAAGTAAAGCATAGGGTGCTGCGTGGCAGCTTTCTTCTGCGATTTTATAGTGTTTTTCGAAGTGTGCTGCAGCACGTTCAGCTTTATCCCAAAGACGCGAAATGGCATAAAGGCATCCAGCTGCCATACTTCCCAGGAAACAACCTTCTAAAGTGCCATCGAACAAGGTGAATAAAAGGAGGCACCCTGCAAGCGTTGCCACCAAAGCGGTCTGCCATCTGGAAAGAGGAGTTTTTGCTCGCCGCAATGACACCGCATCTCCTTTCTTGCAAATGTAATGTATTTTAACAAAAATCGCGATAGTTGCTATATTTTTGCGGGGTTGGTTGTAGGAAAGAGCTTCCACAGAGTCAACGAAAGACTGATAAGAATATCTTCCAATAATTTTCCGTGTTGCTGATGCGATTTGCTTCTTATGCTGACGCTTCGTAGGGACCCTTTGGCCTATATTTCCTATTATGTTCCTATGTTGAATCTTATTAAGAAGGGTCTTGCGCGTCAGCCTTGTGTTTTCTTTGAATTTCTCCTCTAAAAAAGATTGACGTTTGCGTTTGTGATTGCTTAAATCATCTTATCAGTCCTTGGTGGGAGTCATTAAATGGAGAGTTTTCGTGAATAAGAATGAGTTGGTTGCCTTTATTGCCGAATCAGCAAAGTTATCGAAAGGAGATGCTGGGCGTGCTGTTGACGCTTTTGTAGAAGCTATCGGTGCAACTTTGCGCAAGAAGGATGAGGTTCGTCTTGTTGGATTTGGAACGTTTTATGTTTCCAAAAGAGCTGCTACAAAGGGAAGGAATCCGAGAACAGGTGAAGAAATTACTATAGCAGCTTCACTTCAGCCGAAATTTAAACCTGGAAAATCTTTGAAAGACGCAATTGCTTGATCTTTTATGGGGGAGGGGAGGCTCGTATTTTCAAAGCTAGCTGCTTCCCTCCAAACCTTTCAACTATACACTTTAACTTAGCGAGAAGGAGAGATGGTGCTTTGTCTTTCGTTCTCGCTATGGAAAGGTTGTGTGCGAAGATATAGCAAGGTGTTTATGTAAGAGAGGAAATATCTTGGATACGTGCACACTTGTGACAGCGTTGCGTTTTTTGTCTGTTGATGTGATAGAAAGAGCACACTCTGGCCACCCTGGTATGCCATTAGGGATGGCAGATGTTGTAACAGTCTTATATCGAGATTTTTTTCGATTTTTCCCAAAGGATCCCTACTGGACAGAACGAGATCGCCTGATTTTTTCTGGTGGGCATGGCTCTGCACTTCTCTATGGTTTATTATATTTACTTGGATATGAGCGTCCTACACTGCACGATTTGCAAAGCTTCCGAACGATCCATGCAAATACTTCTGGGCACCCAGAATATGGCACGCTTGCGGGAGTAGAAATGACGACGGGCCCTCTTGGGCAGGGACTAGCTACGGCTATTGGATTGTGTGCTGCTGCTGCCCGACATCATGCGCTTTGTCCGGAAGAAGGTTCGCACACAACATATGTATGTGCGGGAGATGGCGACTTAATGGAAGGGGTCGCTTATGAGGCCATTTCTTTAGCGGGCCATTTGCGACTCGGCGCGCTTGTTGTGCTTTTCGATGATAACAACATTACAATTGATGGACCGACACATATTGCCTCGAGTGGCGATATAAAAGCGCATTTCAAAGCAGAGAACTGGCATGTGTGCACGGTAGACGGTCATGATGCAGATGATATTCATCACGGCTTACAGGAAGCGCTTACAGATCCGCGCCCCTCTCTTGTTTGCTGTCGTACAGAGATTGGACACGGGGCACCGACACTTGCTGGCACCACACGCATCCACGGTAGCCCTATTGGTGCCGAAGAACGTTGTCGCATGCAAGCGGCACTGCACTGGCCTTATGCTCCTTTTGAAATCCCAGACGATATTCGTAATGCTTGGCGCGCATTAGCACAACGCAACGCGGACAAGTATTATGCTTCGAGAAAAACCGCTTCTTCTTCAAAACAGATCCCTGATACTGTGTTTGCAGCATTGGAAACACTCAAACAGCAGAGTCTGGAAGAGCCTGTACCATGCGCCACACGCGCAAGCTCTGGTCGTGTTTTGCAGGCTATTGTTCCGTTATGTCCCGCTCTTGTAGGAGGGTCGGCCGACCTGACAGCACCCAATCACACCAGGACGCCTAATATGTCAACATTTTCTGCAGAAACCCCATGGGGACAGTACGTGCATTATGGTGTACGTGAGCACGGCATGGCAGCATTTATGAATGGCCTTGCGTTATATGGTCATGCAATTCCTTATGGAGGTACGTTCCTCTCTTTTAGTGACTATATGCGTCCTGCTTTACGCTTGAGTGCCATGATGCATCTACAGGTCCTCTATCTCTTTACTCACGACTCAATCGGATTAGGAGAGGACGGCCCCACGCATCAACCTATTGAACACCTCATGAGTCTGCGTTTAATTCCCAATCTTTATGTTTTCCGCCCTGCTGATACGGTTGAGACGTGCGAGTGCTGGACCTCCGCGCTACAGCGAAACGATGGACCCTCAGCTTTATTGCTCACACGCCAGTGCGTTCCTCCAGTGCGTTCTTCTGCGCGCCCCTGCATAGGAACTGCTGCACAAGGCGGATACATTCTAGAAGAGGATGTTGATAAACGACAATTTACCATTTTAGCAACAGGATCCGAGGTCTCCATCGCTCTTAAAGCGAAAGAGCTTCTTAACACCCAAGGGTTCCGTGGAGCGGTCGTAAGTTTGCCTTGCTGGGAACTTTTCGACCAGCAAGAAATAAGTTATAAACGCCGCGTTTTAGGAAAGACACCAGTTCGCGTCAGTATAGAAGCAGGATCTCCCCTAGGGTGGGAGAAGCATACGGGAGCAAGTGGACATGCCTTTGGTCTTGATCGCTTTGGTCTTTCTGGTAAGGCTGAAGACCTGTTTACCTTCTTCGGGCTCACTGCCGAGGCTGTTTATCAGAAGGTAATAGAGAAACTCGAGAAGAAATAGGCAAATCGGGACCAATGAATGTCAGTTAATAGTTTGGGGTTTCGGAAGGGTTTAGGGGCAAGGGCTTTTCGATGGAGTCTGACAATACTGAGCATCTTGCTATTAGGATGCACAGAGGATCCATTTTCCGATGATCCGATCGACGATCTATCGTATCCAGACCTAAATCATCTCAATATTCCCGATAGCACAGCCCAACCCCACAGTGTATTCAATTCTACTGCGTCGATAGAGAGCTCCATTAACACCTCTCGCCAGCAAGAAATGGCCTTGTACAAACAACTGTGGGAAGCCGCTCAGCGACAAACTTCTGCACAGGAGCCCATAGAGAACAGCTTTCCATAGTGTTTAGCAAGCTGTCGTTGCTACAAAAGTAAGAGATCTCTTCCGATAATAAGGGTTTGTTCTTATCCGCATTTCTCATACATCTTCGGCTACAAGACCTCTTCCCAGTCGGAAGAGCACATATCAACAAAAGTCATAGAAGATCCTTTCAATACACTCCTTGTATGTGAGTTCGCCTAAAATTCGACCAGAAAAAACGTTGTATTTGTTTCTTGTTCCGTCCCTCCTATATGTCCTATATGTAGAGATATTTTTTCGCAAAAAAAAACTTCCCAGCGCTAAGTTGTATATATTTTTCCGCGCGCATAGTCGAACCGAGAACACAATAAGACCAATGAGAAAGTTGTTTAGCAATAACAACTCAACAACGATTTTATTACAAGTCAACCAAATATTAACCATATTGGTCTAGATTAGCAATATCAAAATAGGGAGGATAATATGAAGAGAATACTTTTTATTTTAACCGCTGTGGCACCAGCGATTTGCTTATGCATACAACCCGATCAAGACCGAACAGAAGACCCCTCGCTCTCTCAACGAACAGCGTTAAGGCGGCAGACGCCTCCTTCTGGCGATCCGGAAAATCCACTAGGGAATACTACAGAACGCCCTTCAACCCTGGCAGGTGCCCCCAATGGCACGGTAAGATTGATGGACGCTCAAGAATTTCCTATGCAGATCCTCGCAGAGAGCCAATGTATTGATCGTTCCTTGCGATACGGTACAACTTGCTGCTTTTTTGCGCGTGGAGCACTAAATGTCCTCTCGGGGCTCCTTTACGCCACAGGAGGAATACTCCTTCTTTTGCCAGGAGTGCTGACCGATAATCCTGCTACATTGAAATTGTACAATGTGTTTGCCTCTCTTTCTGTTTCCGGAGCTGTAATTTGCAGAGAACTAGCCGGTCGTGCGCAACAAGATGTCGTGGACAATGAGCGAGAATTCGCGATGATTCAAGCATGGAGAACACAACAGCAGAACGCGGCAACCCCTCAAGAGTCAACGCAAAATCACGCCGATGAACTCTAAGGATTAAGGTATCGTTCAGGATCTTTTCTTAGCCGTAAGAGCATTTGGAATGGAGTGTATTGGGATCCAGCGGATTGAAGGCCTATAAGGTCTTGTTGGAGTGTTTGTGTTTATACGAGCATATTACGAGCTCTCGGTGAATGGATTAAATCCTCTGTGAGAGGTTGAGATGTAAAAAAAGAGGCGCTCATCTCATTCAGCAAAGACCTAGCTACCAGCCGTTCTTTGTTTGATGAGCTTGAATCTCGCGACTTCCTGTCTTCGTTCATCTCCCCCTTCGCAGAGAGGTTGTTCTGTCCTTCTCTCTTACGCTAAAAGCGTTGCCGGTTTTTTGGGCAAGACAAACGTCCATGGGCGGCTATTAGGTGACGTATAAGATTGATACTCACCTTCCTATGATTTCTTATGCAAACCTAAATAGCTTTCTCAAGCTAAGATCAAAGAAACAAACGTATTGCGTACTGTATACGCCTAGGCACCACATCTGACATGCACTAGTTAACTCTTAATATTAATGTGGCAAAGAGCCCTCTATTTTTGCAGAGCTTTGCCGGTCAGACGAGTGTCTGTGCTTGACGAACCGTCAGCGCCTCTTAAAAAACTCACAACCCTTCTTTATCAAAAACCTCATTGTATACTAACCACCTCTCCTGTGGAAAAAAAATCTATTAGCCATAAGGTATAACAGGAAAATAAGCTAGCGTTTATTCAATAGCCTTCCTAAAAACAAAGAATATGAAACAGGAAAGATTAAATTTTGAGCCATCAAAGCACCCAGGGTCTCATGGCAAACAAACTCAACGAGTCTAACTATGAGGAAGAAACTAGTATGTTCTTTTCGTTTTACGCAACCTACTCACCAAACAAGCCATAATATCCTCGTAAAAAACATAAATATCCAACGAAACATACAGGCCCTAAACCTATTGAATCTCAATATACTCCATCCTAGTTGTTCACATCTTGCTAGAACAAAGTCTTATTTTTTAAAAACACTCTTGACGACAAAAAAAGCAGAAGCGAGAGTAAGCACATGGCTGTAGAACGACATGATGCTGTTATTTTGCTGGAAAAGCATTTTTATGGAGAGCATCGATGTCACGGTATTTTTTTAACGCAAGCTTATGGGTGTATGCGGGTTAATTTGCCAAAAAGGAAGTCTCTTTCTTTGCAACCTGGTGATTTTGGGCAATTACGTTGGAAGACGCATTCTACAGAAAGGCTCGCTTTTGGCAGTTACGAGGGAGAAACGTCTCCTATCTCTACTATTTTTCACAATCCATGTGCTCTGATCGCCTTAAAAAGCGCCTGTACACTGTGTGTTCGTGTGTTACCGGAACACGCCCCTGCTGAGCCGATGTTTCGCGCACTTATCCGACTTTTGAAAGAGATGTCTGTCTTTCATCCTGCGCTTTATGTGCGTTTTGAGTGCGAAGCACTCTTTCATATTGGGTATGGTCTGGATCTTACACGATGTGCTGTAACAGGAGCCTTTTCTGAGTTGCGTTTTGTGTCTCCTAAAACAGGATGTGCAGTGTCAGAAAAAGGGGCCGGTTCTTATCGAGAGAAATTGCTAAAATTGCCGATCTTTTTAAGAGATCCGTCTATAAAATTAGAGGATATTTCTTCAGAAGATATACGACAGGGACTACGCTTGACAGAACATTTCTGGAATCGCGCCTTAAGAGCGCTTCACCCAACCCATCTTTTACCTCCTGAGCGCATATTGCTGGAACAGTACCTCTGATCCTATTCAAAGAGAGGTGATCCACCATCCTATGCGCACAAGAATACCAGCGCAAAGGCCGGCCAGCAGATCGTCTCCAAGAACGCAGATGGCGGCTGTTTTCGCTGATGTTGTCTGTTGAGAAAGTGTATCTAAAGAGCGAATCGCGCCTATTTTCTTGATATCCAAAAGACGGAACAGAAGGAAAGCCAAAAGGCCAGCACTTGTTGTTTGCGGAATACAGGTTAGTGCCAGCAATTGGCCTAGGAACTCATCAACCACAATATAAGAAGGATCTTTCTCTGGGGTACAGCGCAGGATCTTCAAAATGGCCATTCCTCCTAGAGGAATCGCTGTGCACAAAAATATCATCCAGAAGAAGACAGAGAAACACGCTTTTCCAATGCTCCACAGAGCCAAGGCCAATAAAGAGCCATAAGTTCCTGGACATTTCGGTAAATAGCCGACACCACCGCAGGTTGCGATTATCTCCGCTATATTTGACTGACGATCTCTCCTATACATGCTTGTCTCTTTTTTAGTGCAAAACTAGGCTATAGACTAGCTAATTTGTACTATACAAAATATTACAATGGATTTTTCGGAAAATGATACGCCAAAGACCAGGTTGTATGGCCGTCGGCGATCGCATGGATTAAAACCGAGCCAATGGCAATATCTTCAAGAAAGTGTTGCGGAAACATCCCTCCTGCACTTTACTGATGCGTTCGAGAAGAGGGTATTTTCTCATATTTATCTTGAGATAGGATTTGGTGCCGGCGAGCACCTTTTAGCACAAGCCGAAGCGTGCTCAGAGGCGGCTTTTATCGGTGCAGAACCTTTCGAAAACGGCTTTGTACAGGCGCATCAAAAGGCGGCGCGTTTATCCAATCTCTTTCTGCATAATGAAGATGTACGATTACTGCTTCCGCTTTTCCCTCCCGCTTCTTTGGATGGTGTGTACGTGTTGTTCCCAGATCCTTGGCCCAAAAGGAGGCATCAGAAACGTCGTCTAATGAACAAGGCTTTTCTGGAAGCGTTGGCTTTGCTCTTTAAGCCAGGGGGAGAGCTGCGTTTTGCTACTGATTGCCTGGACTATGCAGCAGAAGTGATTCGATTGATAGAAGAAAGCTCAGATTGGCGCTGGAAGACGACAACGCCACGTACGCCGCATACTCTCGTTGAAGTGCCTTGCTTTTGCAAAGCAACAACACAGCAAATCCTCAAAGCTCATACATCTTTTTTCGCAAGACCTCTTTCTTGGCCAGAAACACGTTATGAATGCAAGGCTCTTCAGCGCGGCAGAGCGTGCTGCTATCTCAGTGCTTTGTATGGCGCTAAATAAAAAAAGAAAGCTTCCACTTGCGGGGAAGCTTTTGAGAGAAGGTAATGACAAGTAGAGAAGTAAGATTATAATCTCATCAATGTATCTAGCATTTCGGAGATGGTGCCGATCACCTTGCTATTAGCTGCGTAGGCGTATTGGGTGGCAATCATGTCCGAAAGCTCTTTGGCAATGTCAGTTGTAGACGCCTCTTGAGCACCAGGAAGGATTATACCTAGGCCATTTTGTTCTGGATTATTGATGATAAATTCTCCAGAATCTGCGTTGGCGAAGTACACACCATTGCTCTTTTCTGTTAGGCCGTTGAAATTTACGCAAGTAGCTAGCGGCAATTGATAAAGCTGATATAGGCTTCCATCTTTGAAGGTGAGCCCAACTTTTCCGTCTTGCTCAACGCTCCAATCGTAAACTTCCCGTATTCCACCGTCTTGAGTAGCGGTAGTTTGTTCTCCCGGTACAGTTGTGCTAGATGCTCGTATTTTGCTTAGATCTAGATTTATTGTATCTACGGCGCCCTTGTTTTCCCATCTGACGCTGAGCTTTTGGATGGGAGCTGATTTAGCTCCTGCTGCTCCACCAGTTGCTCCGTCCACATACTTCCATGCTGGCTCATCTCCGCTGAGATCTAGATAACTCTCGGGAGCATCAACAGTAATTCCTGCAGAGGTGCTTGTTGCTAACGCGGGATCTCGAGCCAATTTATCAACATCAACACTAACCAACCAACCTGGATTTTCGTTTCCGTCCGCATCGTCGGTGTACGTGTATGTTACAGTTAACGAATGCTCGTTCCCTTTGGCGTCGTAGAACTGTACGGCATCCTTAATTTCATCGTCGTTTGTTGGTTTTTCTGGCAATAGCGTTCCCAGGGTTATCTTGCTTGTTTCGATAGTAATGTCCGTGGGGATTTGCACAGATTCCAAATTGCTGGCATTAGGAGCTTCAGCACTCTTCCCAAGACGCTGTCCTTGCAGATAATATCCCGCATCGTTTACAAGATGCCCGTCCTTATCTTGGCGAAAAGCCGCTGTCCGTACAGCTCCTAGAGGACTTTCTCTATTTGAACTAGACTTAACCAAGAAGAATCCATTTCCATCGATCGCTAGATCTCCTTTGTTTTCTGTTATACGGATATTTCCTTGTTGTGCAATGTTCGTACGCGTTGAACTTGTAACGCCACATGCACCATTGCTTTTTCCTTTACCACTCAAAACCTGCGATTGAAACGTTGTCTCACGTGTTTTGTATCCAGGTGTTTCTGCGTTCGATATATTGCCAGAAATTGTTCTTATTTTTTTCGCCTGAACGCTCATTCCGTTTATAGCTGTTCCTAAACTTCCAAATAAAGACATGATGTTTTCTCCATTTTTAAATACTCTTATTGTTGCTCAAAAGATGCTATATTCTATAGCGTTTTTCCCTTCGAGCTTTTTTACCTACTTCATCTAGGTTACCTTCAATAAAAGCAAGTAATATGCCAAAAAGAAGAATAATAGGAAATTTCATGGCGCATTGGTTATGGCACAAGAAAAACGCGACTTCCAATTATTTTGCTCACGCAGAAAATCGTGAGCGAAGATCCTTTATATTACCAAAAGAGAAGAATTTTCCTATCTTTTGTATTTGGTGGGGAAAAATTTGCCTACCTATTCTTTGCTCCGTAAAGGGGATAGCATGAGCATATGCTCCTGTGGTTGTATGGAACGCATACAGTTCTTGCGGCGTTGAAAAACCCGCATCGCCAGATTAAGCGCATCGTATCAATTGTTGCTATAGAGAAATCTCCTTATCGAGAGCTCTTGGCTCCACACAAAGCGATAGTTGAGGTGCGTGATAAAGCGTGGTTTACCAGCACCTTTGGAAGTGGTGCGGTGCATCAGGGATTGTGTTTGCAGGTTGCTCCACTAAATATACTCAACTTCGATCATCTTTTAAAAGACGATAGTTTCAGCACTGTTCTTGTTCTTGATCAGCTTACAGATCCGCAAAATATTGGAGCAATATTACGTTCGGCGGTGGCTTTTGGCGTGCATGCTGTTATTGCGCCTGCGCGAGGGGGTCCAGAATTAACGCCCGCATTGTGCAAATGTGCCTGTGGAGCCTTAGAACATATTGCGGTTATCTACGTTCCCAATCTTGTGCAAGCGCTTGTGCTGCTAAAAAAAGCCGGCTATTGGTGTGTTGGTCTTGAGGAAGGCGGTACATGTTCGTTGTCGGAACTGCCGGAAGTTAAGAAGATCGCACTGATTGTCGGGGGGGAGGGCTCTGGCATGCGCCGTTTGACACGCGTTAACTGTGACTTCCTTGTAAGATTGCCAACTGTTGAGTATTTCTCAACCCTTAACGCGGCACAAAGTGCCACTATAGTGTTGTATACGTTCTTTTGTAGGAGGGAAAATAAAAAGGGATGACAAAAGAGATATTTCTATTTCTCGTTTCTTATTGTATTGGGTCTATCCCTTTTGGCATGGTGCTGGTGCATTTTTTTGGAGAAGGAGACCTCAGGAAAATGGGATCCGGCAATATCGGCGCGACAAATGTCCTGCGCACTCAAGGGAAATGGCTTGGAGGACTTGCTTTCGTCTTGGATGCATTAAAGGGTGTTTTTGCCTGCGCTATAGTGACCAAACTTTCTGCTTGCGATTCTTTCCTTCCCTGGTTTGGATTGTGCGCTGTATTAGGGCATTGCTTCTCTTGCTTTCTAAAATTACGGGGAGGAAAAGGCGTTGCGACCGCCCTTGGTGTTTTTTTATTTTTGACTCCGCTTGTTGGGTTTCTTTCCGTCGTTATCTGGGGACTTGTCTTTTACTTTTCTAGAATTTCTTCTTTATCGAGTCTTCTTAGTGTTGGATTTGCATCGATTCTTGTGTGGATTCTTCCTGCTACGCACAGCTCTTGCAAAACCGCATACAGCGGTATCATTCTGATTGTTGTCGTGAAGCATTGCGGCAATATCATGCGTTTGATACAAGGGACGGAACCGAAGTTTGCAAAGAAATGCCCATAAATTTTAGCGATGAAGAGCGACTTGCAACGCTGCGTCTTATTCGGAGTGCACGTGTAGGTACAAACACATTCTGGACATTACTGCGTCTTTATGGAACCGCGCAAAGAGCTCTTGAGGCCCTACCAGGAATGGCGCGACGCGGAGGTGCGACCAAATATGAAGTGTGTTCCTTGGCCGCAGCGGAAACAGAATGGAAAGAATTGCGTCGTTTAGGTGGCCGATTCTTGTTTTGGAAAGATGCAGATTTCCCTTCTTATTTGAAAGGCATGTCTGATCGGCCGCCTGTACTAGCGACGTTGGGAAACGCTTTTGCATTGGAATCTTTTACCTCGAGGGTGGTTCTTGCTATCGTTGGAGCACGCAATGCCTCTTTAAATGGTCAGAAATTTGCTGCTTCGCTTGCGGAAGAACTCGGAAAGCGCAAATTCCTTATTGTTTCTGGGCTGGCGCGCGGTATTGATGCAGAAGCGCACAGAGGAAGCCTAAAAACTGGAACATGCGCTATCTTGGCAGGTGGTGTCGATATCGTCTATCCGCCGGAAAATACTCTTCTGTACGAACAAATAAAAAAAGAGGGTGTTCTTTTGTCAGAAATGCCCCTCGGACAAGCGCCTCAATCCTCTCTTTTCCCTAAGCGCAATCGCGTTATCGCGGGTATCAGCATTGGCGTCATTGTCATCGAGGCAGCACTCCGTTCAGGGTCGCTCATTACGGCAAATTTTGCCCTTGAATATGGACGCGAGATCTTTGCGGTACCTGGATCGCCGTTTGATCCGCGTTGTCGTGGAACAAACGCACTACTGAAGAAAGGCGCGACACTCGTGGAAAACGTTGAGGATGTCGTGCAAGCCTTCGATCTATTTTCTGCCCCTGTTGCACAAACAACAACACCCGCAGAAAACGTACCGCTTGAACCTGTCTCAGATGATCTTGTCAAAAAAGCGCGTATGCAGATGCTATCGCTTCTTTCAGCGGCTCCAACGAAAGTAGACGCTCTGATAGAGGCAATGCCGTATCCTATATCGGCTGTTCTAACAGCGCTTGTAGAGCTTGAAGTTGCGGGGCAGATCAGCTACACAACGGGGCAATGCGTCTATCTGAATGCGCAAGCGTTTTCCGAAGAGTAGTGCTCTATGAAGCTTGTTCTTGTTGAATCTCCCGCGAAAGCTAAAACAATCGGCAAATATCTAGGTGAAGAGTATCAAGTTCTCGCGACTTATGGACATGTGCGCGATCTGCCTTCTAAAGAAGGAAGCGTCGAGCCCGAGAATGGTTTCGCGTTTCATTGGGAGCTTGAAGCGCGTGGTGCGCGTCAGATGAAAGAAATCTCTCGTGCCTTACAAGGTAAAGAGCAATTGTTGCTCGCTACCGATCCTGACAGGGAAGGGGAAGCAATCGCCTGGCATGTGGAAGAGGTGCTTCGAAAAAGAAAGGCGTTGCAGGGAATTGATGTCCAGCGTGTTGTTTTTCATGCAGTTACAAAATCTGCTCTTTCGGAAGCGCTGCAACATCCTCGGAAAATCAGCACTTCTCTTGTTGAGGCCTATTTAGCACGTCGTGCTTTGGATTACCTTGTTGGTTTTAATTTATCTCCTGTTTTGTGGCGTAAATTACCCGGAAGCCGTTCTGCGGGTCGGGTGCAGTCAGTAGCGTTACGCTTAGTTGTAGATCGCGAGATAGAGATCGAAAAGTTCGACAGTCAGGAATTCTGGTCGATTACCGGTATGTTTTCAACTCCTGACGATAAGCCTTTTGAGGCAAAGTTGTTTGCAATAGGAGGAGAAAAACTCGACAAATTTGCGATAAAAAATCAGCAAGAAGTGGACGATGTTTTGCAACGTCTGCGGGCGGCTTCCTCTTCTTTTGTTGTGACTTCGCTTGAAAAAAAGCGTGTCAAACGGCATCCTTATGCCCCTTTCCTTACATCTACGTTGCAACAAGAGGCATCGCGAAAATTGGGGTTTTCGGTGCGTAAGACGATGCAGGTTGCGCAGAATTTATATGAAGGCATGGATATCGATGGCGATTCTGCTGGCTTGATTACGTACATGCGTACGGACAGCGTGTCCGTTGTGCCGGAAGCGGTGCAAACAGCACGTAAGTTGATCGCAGACACTTTTGGAGCCTCTTATGTACCGGAATCACCACGTGTTTTCCAAAACAAAGTGAAGAACGCGCAAGAGGCACACGAGGCCATTCGTCCAACAGATCTCACGCGCACACCAGAAAAGCTTGGAGCGAGATTACCAGCAGATCATCGTGCCTTGTATGCTTTGATTTGGAGGCGCATGGTGGCATCTCAAATGGCGGCGGCTGTGTTCGATCAGACCAGTATCGATTTGGAAAACGATGGGTTTACTTTCCATGCCACAGGATCTACTCAAGTATTCGATGGATTTTTGCGACTTTATGAGGAAACTCGTGATGAGCCGCAAGAGGTGAATGCCATTTTGCCCCCTCTTAAGGAAGGGGAAAAAGCTACGTTGCGTAATCTCGTACCAGCGCAGCATTTTACACAGCCTCCGCCCCGATTTACCGAAGCTAGTCTTGTAAAGAAGCTAGAGGAACTGGGGATCGGGCGCCCATCGACCTATGCAAGCATTTTGCAAGTACTGCGCGATCGTGGCTACGTACGCACTGAGAAAAAAGTGTTCTTTCCAGAAGAGCGCGGTCGTCTTGTTACAACCTTTCTGACAAACTTTTTCAAGACATATGTGGAGTACACTTTTACTGCAGACTTAGAGCAGAAATTAGACGACATTTCTAATGCGCGTCTACCGTGGAAGGATGTGCTAACACAGTTTTGGACTGGATTTAAGAGTACTGTCGATACGGCAATGACGCTTTCGATGGCAGAAGTTATTGAAAAACTGAATCAAGAACTGGAAGATCACCTTTTCAAAAAAAACGATGCAACTGAAGAGTTGCGCCAATGCCCCGCTTGCAAAGAAGGACAGCTCAGCCTAAAGCCCGGAAAATTCGGAGCATTTATTGGATGCTCAGCTTATCCAGCATGTCGGTACACACGCCGTCTAGAGGAATCCGTTTCCTCGGAAGAAGTCCCATCTGCTCAGGGAGTAGGCCCAAAAATTCTAGGACAAGATCCATCGGGAGAGACAATTACGTTGCGTACAGGGCGCTTTGGTCCTTATTTGCAACGTGGTGATAATTTGCCACAAAAACCTGTGGCACGACGGACAAAAAAGAAAGCGGAAGAAGAACAGGCCCTAGCAGCAGTACCAGCGGCACAAGAAGAGCAAGTCCGCACGCGCGTTTCGATTCCTCGAGGGCTTGATCCCGACCGCATTACATTGGAACAGGCTGTTGTGCTCCTTTCTTTGCCAAGAAATCTGGGAACTTGCCCAAAAACAGAGACCTCTGTGACAGTAGAGCGTGGGCGCTTTGGCCCCTTTGTTCGCCGCGGGCCTCAGTGCCTTTCCCTTAAGAAACCAGAGGAAATATTTTCTTTGAATCTACAAGAAGCCATTGCACGCCTTGATACAGCTTCTAATACAGAAACACCGAGAAAACGTCGTATCGCACGCCGCGCATAATATTACTTGCCCCTAAGACGGTTTCTCTTCTTTAAAAAAACTTGCGACAAGAGCAATGATCCACAAAACACCGCAGATGCGTGCACACAAGCGGTTCAATTCAGTGATTTTAAGTAGTATCGAACCAATCTTAGAGCACACAATAACGACGCCACACCACCTCTTCCATTTCACTCCGTGTTTAATTAGATAAAATCCTCTCCAAAGAATAAGGAAAACGATACTAACTATAATCAGAAAACAACCACAAACGATTATCCACGCCTCCCAAACAGATATTTGCGCTAGCGCCTTTTTCAGAGGTGCAGACTGTACACAAAAAATAAGAAAAAGGATGACTGAGATAAGTAACGCCTCTAAGGCAGGTGAAACTTTAAGGTGTGTGATAAATTTTTGGAAAAGCACTTTCATCTTGAATATACCAAAACCGTTACATGACCAGAAGGCAACGAAAAACTGTATATGATAAATCGTTAACCCTTTATTGAGGTGTTACTAGAAGCTGTTGTCCAACAGAATAGAATCAATTCTGCTTCAAATGCTGAAAATGCGGTGTAGCAAAGGTGTCAAAGGCCTTAAGAACATGCCGTTGGGTGCTTGCCAGATCCTTTGCCGCCGCTTTTAAAGCAGCACAACGCTTAGGGTGTTCTAGCAAGTCCTTTACTACGGACGCCATTGCTGTTGCATCGTTAACTTGTATGGCAGCTGCATGCTGACGGAAAAGAGCTGCTATCTCTTGGCATTTTTCCATATGGGGACCATGGAGGATTGCGCACTCCAACTGCGCTGGTTCTATCAAGTTATGCCCTCCAACGGGGACAAAAGAGCCGCCGACAAAGACAATGTCTGCTAAATGATAAAGCGTTCCTAGCTCTCCGAAAGAGTCTACGATATAGAATTCCTGCCAAGGCTCTGGCAAAGTTCCCGAGGAGCGTTGCGCAACGTTCTCTCTCTTCAATTTCCGCATCAGATCGATAGTATGCTTAGGATGACGTGGAACAAAAATAGTCAAAAGAGAGGGAAAGGAGGCTTTTAAGCGTTTGTGGGCTGAGAGAACGATCTCTTCTTCTCCGGGATGAAGGCTGGCCGCCACCCAAAGAGGTCGTCCCGCTGTTTTCTCTTGAAGAAGAAGCAGAAGTGATTCATCGCACGGTAACGCAGAAGCTGCATACTTAAGGTTGCCAGAAAAAGTGACGTTTTCCGCACCAAGAGCGCGAAAAAACGTGGCATCTTGCGCAGATTGCGCGAGTATTCCAGAGAAACAGCTCCATAGCCACCTTCTCGATGACTCAGGCACATATTTCCAACGCGTAAAGCTTTTCTCTGAAAGACGTGCATTCACAAGAAGCGTAGGAAGACTTCTATAGCGCAACGCAAAAAGCATCATAGGCCAGAGTTCGGATTCCAAGAATATTGCGATATTTGGACTCCACCGTCGCAAGAAAGCCCAAACACACAAAGGGTGATCGAGAGGAAAAAAGCAATGAAAGCCCCTCTTTCTAAGTATAGGATGCGTACGAAAATATTGACACACCAGTTTTGCAGAAGAGACCGTTTGCGTTGTAAGCAATACATTTCCACATGGAAAAGCGCCAATACATAGGTGATCAAGAAGCATCAGAGCAGTAAAAACTTCGCCAATGCTGGCAGCGTGGACCCACAAAAGAGGACCGTTTGGTCGAGTTCTTTGCTTGCTAAATCCAATGCGAGAATATCTGTATCTATTATATCCTAATGAATACGGTAGCACTATCGGCGAAAGAAGAATCAAGAGAAGCCGATAGAATTGCCACATTATTGCACTTTTTTATCGATGGTCTCTGAGAAAGTACGCAAGCGTGCCTCGATGTGCTGTCGCGCTTCCTCTGGTGTTTGATTGACGAGAGAGGTGTGCGTAATAGGCTCTCCCCATGCGAATAGACCACGCGTAAAAGGCCACGCAATACGAAGCATATCCCACGATCTTAGAGCTCTATATCGTCTTGCTGCATAAGTAAATGGCAGAATATCCGCTTTTGCCAATCGTGCTAACACCTCTATTCCTGCACGAACTTCGTATCGCGGGCCACGTGGACCGTCGGGTGTAATGCCAACAGATTTTCCTTCTCGTAGCAAACGGATCATTTTCATCAATGCTGTTGTTCCATTCTGAGATGGTGATCCTCGAACGGATCCTATGCCGAAAAAACTAACAATCGAAGAAATGAGTTGAGCATCAGGATGCAACGAAATCAAGACAAACAAGGGCTTATCCCAAACCCAAGCACAAGGAGCCATGACCAGTCGGTTATGCCAAAAACAGATAATGAAAGGACGTCCTTGTCGATGGTAACTCTCTGGAATATCTTGCCTAAGAATAGACCAGCGGCCTGTAATAAACACGAAGCGGATCCACCACGACAAAATGCGTGCTACGCCTCTTTTCAAGCAACATGCACGCAAAAAGTCTTCAAAGGCCACAGATTATGCCCCTTGAAAGGCTTGACTAGTGTATAAATGTGCGTACATTCCTCGACGAGTCAGCAAGTCTTCGTGTTTACCTCGCTCTACGAGAGTTCCTCTGTCAAGTACGAAGATTTCGTCCGCATCCAAGATGGTAGAGAGGCGATGGGCAATCATCAAAGTTGTGCGACCTTTCGTCAGGTAATTAATAGCCTGCTGAACTTTCTGCTCTGAAGCACCATCCAACGCGCTGGTTGCCTCATCTAGCAGTAAAATCGGTGCATTTTTGAGCATCGCACGTGCGATAGACAGACGCTGACGTTGACCGCCAGAAAGTGTCACTCCATTTTCGCCAATGGGTGTGTCGTATCCTTGGGGGAGTTCCTGAATAAACTCATGTGCTGCAGAAGCTTTAGCTGCTTTCTGGATGGTTTCAAAGGAAGCTTGCGGAGATCCATAAGCGATATTTGCGCGCACGGTATCATCAAACAGAGAGATATCCTGACTTACAAGGCTTAAAGCTCGGCGCAAAGAAGCTTGCGTTACATGCGCAATATCTTGTCCATCGATCAAAATGCGTCCATGCGCTGGATCATAAAAACGGAGCAATAAAGACAATAGCGTACTTTTTCCCGCACCGCTTGCTCCAACAAGAGCCACCTTTCTCCCTGGCTCAACGACAAATGAGACGTCCGAGAGTGCCTCAGTCCCTTCTCTGTAAGAAAACCGAACGGATTCAAAAATTACCCGACCTTTGGAGGTTACCAAGTCTTTTGCTCCAACGCGATCAATTACGCGTGGACGTGTTGCTAAGATGGCGTAAAGGCGCTGTGCTGCGGCTAACCCCTCTTGCATTGTAGCGTTCAGATTGAGCAGACTTTTAAGAGGTCTGTAAGAGGCCACTAACGCGCCAAGAAAGGAAAACAAAGCTCCTGTGGTTCTTACGTTCTGAATCACAAGCCATCCTCCGATAGAAATAATAAGACATGTCGCCATTCCGCCTGCAAGTTCCATGAGAGGATGCACAATAGAACGCATGCGCGCAGAACGCGTTGTCAAATTATAAACCCGTTGGGTAATGCACGCCGCACGCTTTGTTTCGATGTCTTCCATACTGTATGCTTTGATGATGCGTATACCCTGAAAGCACTGCGATAGGAAGCTCGCCCATCGGCCCATTTCACTCTGCGTTTGACCTGCAATTTTGCGCACATGGCGACCAATTATGCGCCCTGGCCATAAAGTCATGGGTAGGACAATAAGCGTAACACACGCAAGCTCGGGATCTGTATAGAACGCTACCCCAACAAGACCGATGACCGTTATAGCGTCTTTACTGATCCGAACAAAAGCAGATGTTACCATGTCTTGAAGCCGGCTAACATCACTTGTCAAACGAGAAATGAGTTCGCCTGTGGAAATGCCGTTAAAAAATTGAATATCCGTGCAGATGATATGCTGGAAACAACGTACTTGGAGATCTGTTAAGACACGTTGCCCAAAGCAAGCCAACAAAACAGACTCTGCATAATCGCACAGACCCTTAAGCATAAAAATGCAGAAAAAAGCGAAAGAGATGGGCAAAAGCTGCGCAGCGTTCTTGCTAATCAAAATATCATCAACCATCGGCTGAATTAATTTTGTTGAAGTTACAAGACATCCAGAAGAAACGATCATGCACAATCCTGCACACGCCAGTACCTTCCAACGCGCATAGAAATACTCGCGTACAAGAGCTTTTAAAACATCGGTATATTTCGGATCAAACAAAATCGTGGCCATTGGTAATTGCCCATCAAATTACCTCAAGGTACGTTGGAACACGCTTAAGCGCAACCCGATTTCAAACCATTGTACAGTCCTTGGGTTTGCAGTATTTGCTGTAATCTCTACATACAATGAGTGATGTATTATGGCTATTTTTTGCTGCATTTTTTTTTGTTCAATCTTTGAAATTGCTCCCATTTAGCTAACGAGGTTATTGTGAGTGTGTTCAAGTAATCCAACGTAGATTCGGCACAGTTGATCAAAAAGGCGAAGGAGCACACCGTGACAGAAATCTTCAATACTACACAATGAAAACGAAAGCAAAAGAATGCATTTTCTTTCATTCTGTTTATTGAAAATAATCTACCTATGGTGCTAATTAATTTAGCTCAATAGTCGATATACATTCATTTTTGTTCCCACATTCATCAGCATTTACTGTGCACTGTGCCAATCTTTGAGGAATTGCTCTAACCCTTTGTCGGTTAGTGGATGTGTGCAGAGAGCTCGAAAAACAGTTGGTGAAAGGGTGACGATATCGGCTCCGGCATAGGCCGCTTCTAGGACATGTTTTGGATTGCGCACAGAAGCAGCTAAAATTTGCGTCTCTATCGTGGGGTCATTGTCGTAAACATCGCGAATGGATTCGAGAAATGCCTGGCCATCTTGGCCGCAGTCATCTATTCGTCCCATAAACGGAGACACATACATTGCGCCCGCTCGACCTGCCAACAAAGCCTGCAGTGGGGAAAAGCACAGTGTTGCGTTTACAGGAATCCCTTCTTGATGCAGTCGATGACACGCTTTCAATCCCTCAAATGTCATCGGCAGCTTGATCACAACGTTGGAGGCAATGTGCGCTAAGTCATGCGCCTCTTTCAGCATCTCTTCGCACTCGGTTGCGATAACCTCTGCGCTTACAGGACCAGAAACCAGAGCACAAATGTCGCGAACGACCTCATGCTGAGGTCGTCTTGACTGCGCAATCAATGTCGGATTTGTTGTCACACCTTCGATGAGGCCCGTTTCTAAAAGTGCCGTAATGGCGTCTATATCCACAGTATCCAAAAAAAACTTCATGACAGCGGTCCTAATAGTGCAGCGTTAATATACAGCGAAGCTTTGCTACTCAAAAGCATTCTTTTCCATGATACATTCAGACTATTATGAAATCTTTTGCCTCGGTTGCCGTCGTTGCACCCGTTAATCAACGCTATACATACATCTCTTCAACAGAGATAACAGTGGGGCAAATTGTGCGCGTGCCTTTTGGAAGACGGTCGATCTTGGGCGTCGTATGGGATTTTGTTGAAGCGCTTCCATCAAACGTTTCCTGTATAAAAAGTATTGAAGAAATCTGCGCACCTTATTTTTTGCAAGAACCCATGCGCCGCTTCATCGACTGGATGGCGCACTACACAATGATTCCTTTGGGATCTCTCTTGAGGATGTGTCTTAGTGTACCTACTGCGTTCGACCCTCCATCCAAAAAGCGCAGAGAGCTTGTTCTATCCTGGCCAGAAGCGCTCTCGTCTTTCTCTCTTTCCTCGGCTCAACAAAAAAGTGCAGAAGCGCTTGTCTCTGCTATCTACGCCAAAGTATTCCACCCATTTTTCCTTGATGGAGTCACTGGATCAGGAAAAACAGAAGTATATCTGCATGCGGCGCAAGAAGCTGTAAATAATGGGAGACAAGTGCTAGTGCTGCTTCCAGAAATTGCCCTTACAGAAACCGTGATGACACGTTGTCAGCAGCATCTTGGATATTCTCCTATTTTATGGCATTCAGCACAGACATCTGCCCAAAAACGTGAGATTTGGAAGAATGTAGCTCTTGGACGCGCCGCAATCGTTGTTGGGGCGAGATCGGCGCTGTTTCTGCCTTTTCCGAGATTAGGGCTTATCGTTGTTGATGAAGAACACGATACTTCTTACAAGCAAGAAGAGGGTGGTTTTTACAATGCTCGCGATATGGCGATCGTACGCGCCAAATGCGAAACCGTTCCTGTAGTCCTTTCCTCAGCAACCCCTTCTTTGGAAACATTTCTCAATGCCCAAAAAGGGCGCTATACGACGCTGCGTCTGCAGCATCGGTATCAAGAGGCCAAGTTGCCATCAATAACGCTCATTGACCTTAGAAAAGAGAAGAAAGAGCCTCTATCTTATCATTCGCAAACGTGTCTTTCGGCAACGCTGATTCAACGCATGCGGGAAACGTTGCAGAACAAAGAGCAAGTGCTGCTTTATGTCAATAGACGCGGATATGCACCGATTACTTTGTGCCGAGCGTGTGGAGAGAAAATCCCATGCCCCAATTGTGCGACTTATTTAGTGGATCACAAGCGCCGCAGTATTTTGCTATGTCATTACTGTGGATACACAATAACAAGACCGCACACTTGTCCAAAATGCGCCTCGGAAGAGTTGATATCTTGGGGGATTGGCGCAGAGCATGTACTTGAGGAAGTAGAGCAACGTTTTCCTGAGGTATCAGCAGCGTTGGCATCTTCTGATGCTCTTAATTCTCCTCAGAAAATGCGGCAGTTTATTCAAGATGTTCAAGAGGATGCGATACAAGTCGTTGTGGGCACCAGGATCCTTGCGAAAGGACATCATTTCCCAAAGATAACATGTGTTGGGGTGGTAGATGCGGATTTTGCGCCTGCTGCAGAAGACATCCGTGCATACGAATACGCGTTTCAGCTGTTACAACAAGTTGCTGGTCGCGCAGGACGGGCAGACAGGCCAGGACGAGTATACATGCAGACGTATAATCCTGATCAACCCATATTTCAGGTTCTTAATGACAGAGATACGTTTTTGCATGAGGAAGCGCGTCTTAGGAAAGCGGCGAAAATGCCGCCCTTCACACATTTGGTAGCGCTAATTTTATCTGGTCTTAATGCAGCAATGATAGAGCATGTTGTTGCAGATTTTGTCCGAAAAGCGCCACAAGACAATACTGTGGACATCTTAGGTCCCATACCAGCGCCTTTAGCGTACCTAAAGGGCAGGTATCGCTGGCGGATTCTTGTTCGTGCTACTCGTCATGCTTCTCTTATAGCGTTCCTAGAAAAGTGGTGTAGCTGCGCGCCGCTACCCAGAACATGCCGTTTAGAGATCGATGTAGATCCAATGAGTTTTTTATAAAACTTAAGACTCTAAGAAGAAATTCTGCAAGAAGATTTCGTACACTTGTGTTAAGCGTTCGCAATCAGCAACGGGAATGCGCTCGTTTTTATGATGAATCGTGTTGCACACCATTCCAAATTCGATTGCAGGACAATGCGAAGAGATAAACCGTCCGTCTGTTGTTCCCCCGCCTGTCGAATACTGTGGCGTTATGTTCAGAACGGATTTAATCGCTTTCTCCAATGCCTGCGTCATATGCTCATCCTGACATAGAAAAGACTCTCCATTAGCGCAAAACTCGATAATCAAATCCGGCGACATTTCTGTGGCCCACGTTTGCATCTGACGTATGATATCGTTTGATGTGTGCTGAAGGTGAAAGCGGATGTTTGCACGTGCTTCTGCGCGCGATGGAATAATGTTGCTGACAGGATTGCCGACATCGATAGAGGTGACCTCTAGATGCGATGCTGCAAAATCACCTGGGTCTTGTTCCCACACATGCTGTGTTATTTTATCAAGATAGCGCAGCAAAAGAGGAATAGGGTTGCGCGCTCGTTCAGGAGAGGCAGCGTGCCCTTGTAGCCCATGCGCGGTGATATGCAAATCAAGGGAGCCGCGATGTCCAAGAGCGATGTTGTCTCCAAGTAGCCTGTAACTTGAAGGTTCTCCCACTAAACATGAGGTAAAAGGTCCATATCGCGGAATAGCCCACGACAAAAGGGCTTGAGCACCATCTGGTGTGCCGACTTCTTCGTCTCCTGTTAAAAGAACGACGATTTTCCCGGAAAAATGCGGATATTTCTGCAAAAAACGGGCACTTGCAACGACAAAAGCAGCTATACCACCCTTCATATCAGCAACGCCTCGGCCAATTAGGAACCCATCTTCTTCTCTTGGAGAGAAAGCATCCCACGGCTCTGTTCCTTCAGGGACAACATCTGTGTGTCCTAAGAACACAAGCGTTTTCTCTCCGGAACCACAGGCAGCACATAAATTCCACGGCCCATCGGGATTCGTTGGCTCTAAAAGAGTGGTAACAAATCCGATTCCTTGAAAAATATCCTTAAGAAAAGCAAGACATCCTTCATCTTTCGGTGTGATGCTTGGAAAAGCAACAAGTGCGCGCGTTAATTCTAGCGGAGATAGGGCAGATAATGGTAAAAGCCTCATAGGAGAAATGATCACACAATTTGGCGTTTTTCGCAAGAGCGAAAGATCAAGTTATGAGACGATTTCTTCAAACGCGCAAACGTGATCGTAGAATGCCTTGATGTACATCAATAAAGCGCACCTGTTGCGCCGAATCTGCTTCTCTTCACAATGAACAAGGATCTCTTCGAAAAATGTATTAATGGGCGTGCGTAACGCCGCGAGAAGAGTAAGACGTTTTTGGAAATCTTCATGTGTTTCTTCAAGGACGGACGCTGCCTTATTAGCAGCTTGGACAGCCTGATATAAAGACACCTCCGCTTTTTCTATAAGAAGGTCTTGAACGATAGGAATGGTTGAATCTCCATCAGAAGCAGTGGATAAGATATTGGACAAACGGCGGTAGCCTTGCAGCAAATCGTTTCCTGCAGGTGTTTGCAAGAATTGGTTCAATAGTTGGGCACGCCCAGTGATACGTCCTATATCCACAGTATCTTGCTTGAGTAATGCGGCAACGACACCAGAAGAGATTCCGCTCTCCTTTAGCTGTATCTTGAGGCGTTCTTTGAAAAAGCTGAGAACGGCGTCTGCAATTTCGAACGAAAGAAGCGTTGTTTGCCTATATCCCTCGAAAAGAGAAACAAGATCCAACAATAGACGATGTGCTAGTACAAGGCGAATAACTCCAAGGGCAGCACGTCTAAGAGCAAAAGGATCTTTGGATCCTGAGGGTCGCTCATTGATACCGAAAAAGCTCCAGATAGTCTCTAGTTTATCTGCGAGCGCAAGCAATATGCCAAGAGGTGTTGTTGGCACCGCATCATCAGGTCCTTGCGGCCGATAATGCTCTTTTATTGCAGTTGCCACCACTGAGGGCTCTCCTTGTAAAGCGGCATAGTATCCACCCATGATGCCCTGTAATTCTGGGAATTCTTTTACTGCTTCTGTACGTAGATCAGCCTTGCAAAGGTAGATGGCACGTGTCAGAAGAGGCATGCTTACCTCCTTAAAAAGTGGCATGTCTTGCAAAGTTGTATAAAGTAAGGTACTCCACGTCTGCAGACGCGGTAAGCGCTCTGCTATGGTTCCTAAACGGCGGTGAAAGATCTGCAGAGCAAGTTCTTCCGTACGTTTGTCGAGAGGAACTTTCTTGTCAGTTTCAAAAAAGAATCGCGCATCCGCCAAACGTGCTCTAAGAACCGCTTCGTTTCCCGCTATGATTGTTTTGCCTTTATCTTGCGTCTGCGTACCGGCTATACAAACGAAAAAAGGAGCTAATGTACCATCTCTGTATCGTGTCGAGAAATATCGTTGATGAACTTTCATAGGGGTGATAATTAATTCCTCTGGCAAATCCATGTAAGGTTTATCTACCCTTCCCGAAAGGGCAACAGGCCACTCTGTGAGGCCCAAGACCTCTTCAAAAAGGGCGTTATCTTGGACAATCTCAATGGAGTGATGCGCTTCGATCTCACGTAACTGCGTCTGAAGGGCATCTGCACGTTTCTGGCGATCAAGAAAGACGTAACGTTGGATGAGAGCGTCTATATAATGGGAAAAATTTGTCACAGGGAATCGTTCGGGAGCAAGAAAACGATGCCCGACAGTTGAATTCGTTGCTTGCAATCCTTGAAAAGAAAAGTCCAAGACCTCTCTATCAAACAAACACATAATGTTGCGTATGGGGCGCACCCATGAAAAAGAAGATATTCCCCAGCGCATTGTTTTCGGCCAAGAAAAGCTACACAGAATATTAGACAAAAGCGTTGGCAAGAGCGTACGCGTTGCGCGTGCCGGATGCGTGATAATGGCAAAGATATAAGCTCCTTTGAGGGTGTCACGCGTTTCTATAACAGCGTTCGCAGGAAGGCTGTTCAGAAAGCCATCATGCACATTTTGAGGGGCCTCTTTCTTGGGACCACGACGTTCCTCAGTATAGGCGGGCACTTCTGATGCGAAATTGCCATGTGCGACAAGGCGTCGTGGAGTAGTGTACGTGCATAAGTGGTCAACAGAAAGGCCTATAGCGGCACTTGCCTTCTGCAGTTTTTCCAGCAACGTCTGCGCAGCCCATACCTGAAAGCGTGCGGGGATCTCTTCAGTTAAGATTTCAAGAAGTAATTCTGCCATAGAGAACGCCTATTCTTTTTCTGTTACTGTTGCGGGCTGGTTACCCAACCATATTTTGAAACATTGTTTTGCCAAGGCGCGAACACGAGAAATCAGATCAGCACGCTCTAAAGCGCTAATTGCGCTACGGGCATCGAGTAAATTGAATAAATGACTTGCTTTAATGCATTGATCGTAAGCTGGAAAAACAAGATTTTGTTCCAATAAATCAGTACAGGCTTTTTCTGTATCCATAAAGTGCGTGTTAAGTGTTTCTACATTTGCGTATTCGAAATTGTACGCTGAAAACTCACGCTCGTAGTGTTTATAGATATCTCCGTAGGTGATTTTTCCAATTTCGTCGACGCCATTCCAATTAATCTTGTAAATATCGTCAACCTTCTGAATAAAAAGAGCGATGCGTTCTAGCCCATATGTCAATTCCACTGTGACAGGAGCACATTCGAACCCTCCAATTTGTTGGAAATAAGTAAACTGCGATATCTCCATCCCGTCACACCATACTTCCCATCCAAGACCTGAAGCGCCCAATGTGGGACTCTCCCAATCGTCTTCAACGAAACGGATGTCATGTTCCTGGTAGTCAATGCCAATCTCTTTAAGGCTGTTAAGGTATAACTCTTGCACATCATCGGGAGACGGTTTCAGTATTACCTGATATTGGTGCAAACGTTGAACGCGATTAGGGCTTTCAGCGTAACGCCCATCAGCAGGACGGCGAGAAGGCTGGATATAGGCGACGCGCCAAGGATGGGGTCCAAGAGCCCGAAACGGCGTCTCTGGATGAAACGTTCCTGCCCCCATCTCTAAATCATAAGGAGGAACAATGGCACATCCAAGCCGGCCCCAATATGCATGCAAATGCAAAACGATATCCTGAAACCCCAGCATCCAGACCTCTCTTGCCGAACTTTGTTCAATCTATCGTATAGCGTAGATGAGAGAAACCGCTTTCAAAACACGTTGCGAACACGATGGGGTCCCAAAGGATAAGGCGATCGCCCTCCGGTGACGCTCATAATGAAGCGTGTTAAAATGCCGATGTTTTTAAGGAGAGAGCATCGCTGTGTCTTGGAACAGAAAGATTCTAGTTGGATTTTTCGTGCTCTCTAGTGTGGTTGCATGGAAGGTGCGGGCAGAGATTCCTCGAGTACAGTGCGCAGATACAGCAAACGGGGCGCAGTGCGTGGTGATGTTTTCTAAGCCGATTGCTTCTTCTATCCAAGTACAATCGCAAAAAAACACTTTGTCTTTGACAGTTCATCAAGAGAATCCAGAGGATCCTCCGTTAGCGTTCTTCCGACCGGTGAAAATTTGCTCTGTTTTACAGGGCTACGAAATTCATCGCAGACCGGAAACAATATTATTACGCTTTAACACAACCGTACCCTTGCGTGTTACCAATCTGTCTTTAACACCTTACGAAGGAAAGTTTTTACTGCGCTTTGCCCTTGTTCCTGCTACAACACCAACGCCTGTGTCGCAACCATTATGCGCAGCGGCTGCGCTTTCTACGTCAAAGAAGCCACTGCATTTGATAGCTATAGATCCAGGTCATGGCGGTATTGATCCAGGAGCACGTGGCGTTAATGGCGAAAAAGAAAAGAACATTACACTGGAAATGGCGAGAATTCTTCAAGAGATGCTTCAGAAAAAAGGATACAAGGTTGTTTTGACACGTGCAAAAGACATTACATTGCGCCGTATTGATAGGCTGAAGAAAATAGAATCTGCCAAAGCAGATTTGTTTATTTCTGTGCATGCAGATCACAATCCTGAAAAATCCATGCATGGGGCATCTATTTACACACTTGCTCCTGAAGCCTCAGATCCAGAATCAGCGCGGCTTGCACAGAGAGAAAATGTAGCGGATCAGCATATCGATGGGATGGAAGTATCTTCTCCGGAAGTAGCACATATCTTAGACGACCTTTCAAAACGTGTGGTTCTTCAGCAAGCGAAGCAGTTTGCGCGTCTTCTCGAAAGAACATTGGATGAAGAGGATCGTTTACCATTCAAGCCGCGTAGATCCGCAGATTTTCTTATCCTTTTGTCTGCCACTGTGCCGTCTGTACTGATTGAGCTTGGCTATCTTTCCAACGCAGATGACTGTAAGCGCCTGACTTCAAAAGTTTTTTTACATAAAATTGCAGGTAAGATAGTTAAAGCGATTGAGCAGTATTTTGTAGAAGCTTCTTTATGAGATTTTTGAGTCGCTTTATTGCCACAGTGTTTTTGATCCTGTTTATAGGTGCAGGAGTAACTGGGCTTGGAGGGCTCACGCTTCTGTATTATTTCGCAAGAGGACTTCCCGATCATCATGAGCTTGAGACATATGCTCCTCCTCTTGTGTCACGTGTCTTTGCAACTGATGGGAGCCTTGTTGCGGAATATGCGCTAGAGAAGCGCCTTTTTGTGCCAATAGGAGCCATTCCAGACAGGCTTATTTGTGCATTTTTGGCGGCAGAAGACAAGAATTTCTTTACACATCCAGGGCTTGATCTGTTAGGAATCGTTCGCGCAACAATCGTCAATATCAACCACATGAGCCAACACAGACGGCTTGTAGGGGCCTCTACTATCACTCAGCAAGTTGCTAAGAATTTTCTTTTAGGCAACAAAGTCTCGTTTGCACGCAAAATCCGAGAAGCGATCCTAGCATTTCGTATCGAACAAGCCCTCGGAAAAGAAAGAATCCTTGAGTTATACCTCAATAAAATCTATCTCGGAATGGGATCTTATGGTGTGGCGAGCGCTGCATACGCCTATTTTGGCAAGGCCTTGGAAGATCTTTCTGTCGCTGAATGTGCGTATCTAGCCGCCCTTGCCAAAGGGGCAGAGCATTATCATCCCGCGCGTTATCCTTTCCAGGCGAAAACGCGTCGTGATTGGGTTGTTAAGCGTATGCAAGAAGAGGGATGGATCACCACTCAACAAGCCGAAGAGGCTACGGCAGAGCCTTTAGCTACGATCTCGCCTCAAGAACGCGCTTTCACTGAAGCGGATTATTTTGCCGAGGAAATTCGGCGCGAGCTCATCGATCGATTTTCCTGGGAAAAACTATACACTGGAGGTTTCGTTGTTCAAAGTACGCTCGTTCCGGCTCTGCAAAAAGCAGCGCAAGAGGCCCTGCGTGCTGGCCTGCGCACCTACGATCGTCAGCATGGATGGCGCGGACCTTTAATGGAGGATGCGCGCACACTATCGTGGCAGGAAATCACAGAAAAATATGCTGCAAATAAAGGAGATCTGCCGCTTAATCTCGCGCGTGTTCTAGAGGTTGATAAAGAGGAAGCAAGGATAGAGCTCCAAGGACGCAGAGGGCGAATTCCTCTATCCGAGCTTACTTGGGCACGTAAAAAACTCAACACAGGACTTGGACCCACTATAACGCATCCACGCGAGGCGCTGGCGCCTGGGAACCTCATTTGGGTCGGAAGAACCGACAACGGATATACACTTGAGCAGATTCCAGAAGTACAGGGTGGTTTGGTTGTGCTTGATCCGCGCACAGGGCATGTTTTGGCTTTGCAAGGGGGGTATGTCTTCACTACAAGTCAGTACAATCGCGTGACACAAGCTCGACGGCAATCGGGTTCGGCTATCAAACCCTTTATATATCTTGCGGGATTGATGCGCGGGTTGACTCCTGCAACTTTGTTTGATGATGCGCCAATCGAGATTGATCTCGGGCCACAAGGTATCTGGCGTCCAAAAAATTATGGGAAGAGATTCTTTGGCAAACTGCCCATGCGTGTTGGGTTGGAAAAATCGCTCAACACACTAACATTGCGCGTTGCGCAAAAAGCAGGAATTGAGAAAATTGCTGAGGTCACAGAAGCCTTTGGCATTTTCGATAAGATGCCGCACCAACTTTCCATGGCGCTGGGCGCTGGAGAAACGACTCTGTTACGCCTCACAACCGCCTATGCCATGCTGGCCAACGGAGGACGGAAGATTGCTCCATCTTTAATCTCGTTCGTACAAGATCGGTATGGACGCGTAATTTTAAAGAATGATCATCGCGTTTCTAACGCTGTTCACGGATCTGACGACGCGCATCCACCACTGCTCCCCGATACGCGGCAAGAAGTGGCAGATTCACAAAGAGTGTATCAAGTGATCAGTATGTTAGAAGGTGCTGTTATACGGGGAACAGCTCGCGCAGCGCAGACTCTGAGGACGCCAATTGCCGTTAAAACAGGTACGAGTAACGACAGTAGAGATGTTTGGTGCGTCGGCTTCACACCAAATATCGCTGTGGGCGTATTCCTAGGATTCGACACACCGCGGTGTTTAGGAGCTCGTGCGACAGGAGGGTCATTAGCTGTTCCTATTTTTGTCGCTTTTATGAAGCGCATTCTATCGTCTTATGCGCCAACGCCTTTCAAAGTTCCATCCGGCATTTGTTTCCGTCGTATTGATCGGATGACAGGAGCTATACCATTGCCGGGAGCATCAAAAGATACGATTCTGGAAGCTTTTAAAGAAGAGGAAAGTCCCTCAGGAGCTGAGGAAGAGGTGCCGGCAGAGCACAAAATTGAGGATTCAGACGTCTCTTCCCAGGAAAACGAGGATCTCAGCGATCTGTGGGATATGGTATTACCAGAAAAAGAAGAAGAGGAACCGGAACGTCCGACACTGCATGGTCCCGACACACCTTTTGAGAGCAACGTTCCTTCCGAATCCGCGGCTCCTTCTCCAGAAGAAAGTGCAACTCCGGAAAGAAAGGGCTCTATACCGGCTCTGTATTAGGTAAGGCAAAAACGGAATGTATGAATTCCCTCATTTCCCTTCTTTCATTTTGCAGAGCGTATAGTAGATTCTCTGATAGAGATTGTCGAAACTGTTCAGAAGTCATGTTATCCAAAATACGCACCTATAGCGTAGATGCGCCTTCTGCGGGAAAGCGCCTTGATCAGTTCTTAGCTAATGCTATGAAAATAGCGCGCGCGCAAGTTCAAAAAATTGTCAAATCTGGCGGTGTTTCTTGCATTTTTAATGAACAAAAGGCGGACGTCTCTTCGCCATCTTATCGTGTACGCTTAGAAGAGGTGTTTGCTGTCGATGTACGTCTTTTGTCGACACAGGAACAGAAAAATACACTAATGCCTTATCCCATGCCACTGGATATTGTATTTGAAGACACTGACGTGATCGTTCTTAACAAACCTGCAGGATGTGTTGTGCATCCTGGGGCCGGAACGCAAGAACCAACATTGGTACATGGCCTGCTCGCTTACACGAAGGGCCGGCTTTCCGATTGCGGAAACCCAATACGCCCCGGAATCGTGCACCGCTTAGACAAAGACACGAGCGGTCTTTTAGTGGTAGCAAAGACGAACACTGCACATCAGAATTTGGCGCGGCAATTCGCTCTTCACAATTTACTGCGTAGCTATGTGGCGTTTTGTTGGGGGAAGCCGTCCCCTCTCTCAGGAAGTATTGAAACCCAAATTGGACGTCATAGTGGCAATCGGCAGAAAATGACAGTCTTGCGAGAAGGTGGAAAACACTCTCATACCATTTATACAACAAAGCAAGTTTTTGCCCGCCTTATTGCTTCTGAGGTACATTGCACCTTAAAAACAGGCAGAACTCATCAGGTGCGTGTCCACATGAGTGCAATAGGTTGTCCTTTAATTGGTGATACGCTTTACGCGCGCAAGCGCTCTGGAGCAACAACCGATCCTGTGTTAAAAGAAATCCTTACCTTCCCAAGGCAGGCCTTGCACGCTGTATCTTTAGGATTTGCGCATCCCACAACAGGAAAAAATCTTGTCTTTTCCTCTTCCTTGCCTAAAGATCTTGCGCGCTTAAAGCAATGTCTTATCAGGAAAGCCTCTCTTTTCTTGTTATGTGTTGTCTCAGCATGTTCTGGTCCTTCCTATAGGACAACGAGGATTCCAACGGGAGGCTGGCACCATGCAACAGAACGCCCCTATAAAGATCGTGGAGTGCTGTACATTCCCCAGCAGCATTATGTATATGCTGCTGAAGGAGAGGCCACATGGTATGGACCCGAGTGCCAGGGACATCCAACGGCCATGGGAATGCGCTTCAACATGAATGCCGTTTCTGCAGCTCATCGTACATTACCGCTACCGAGCGTTGTTCGAGTCACCAATCTGGAGAACGGGCGTCAAATGCGCATCCTAGTAAATGATCGCGGACCGTTTCGTGATGTCCGGCGGCGTATTATCGATATCTCTCGACGTGGAGCTCAGCTTTTGGGCTATTATTATAAAGGAAAAGCGCATGTACGTGTAGAATGCCTGCCAAAGGCAAGTTATCAGATGGCGTTAGCGTATAGACGCAAACCATATCCTTTTACTAAAAGTATTCGCGCCGCATCTACAACAAGGTACTATCTCAGAAGAGAAAGGGCCTCCTATAGTGCTGCTTCTTCTATGCGTATCGACGATCTTATAGAGTAAGCTTTGAGAAAATGAAAAAATGGTGGGCGCTGCAGGGATCGAACCTGCGACCCTCTGATTAAAAGTCAGATGCTCTACCGACTGAGCTAAGCGCCCGCATAGCGCAGCCTATGAAAAGCCGGAGAAAAGAGCAAGTAGGAAAACACACGTCGGAATTTCCCCTTTACCTAACTGGACCAGTCCAGTAGAGTTCTAAGATAAGATAGGGGAGAGATGTCCGCTGGAAAACAATGTGAAAAAAGCGGGCATGCGCTCTCTTGCGCGCCTTGCTGCTGTCCAAGCTCTATATCAACAGGAACATCAGCACCTTTCTATAGATGACACCTTAGAGGAATTCCTGTCCTATCGTTTTGGAACGCCCGTTCTCGATGACGAAGAAGCGCATGGAGGAGATAAGGTATTTCTTGTTGAGCTTATTAAAGGGGTAGCAACCGAAGCAAAGAGAATAGATGCCTTGATTTCAGCATCTTTGACTAGAGAATGGACGTTAGATCGTCTTGACCCTGTTTTGCGAGCCATCTTAAGAGCCGGCATATGCGAGCTGCTTATTTTTGAAGAAACCCCTGTACGCGTTATCTTGAACGAGTACATAGAGCTGACAAAGGCGTTTTTTGAAGGGAAAGAACCTTTTTTTGTCAATGGACTTCTTCACAAGGTTGCAATAACTCTGCAACAAGACCTCCCAAAAGAAAAAGGAGCCCTTTAAGGGCTCCTAAAGTTGTTCTTATCGATGATTACTCGTGATGAGTTGCTCTGTGAGGGGCTTCATGAGTTGTAGGTCTGTGGACTGGAGCCTCTGCTGCGTGTGTTCCGGCTGTTGGGACTTTCCTTAGTCTCACTTCGCTAAGACTTTTTGCTCCGCCTGTTGGAACAATAGATTTCTTTCCTGCTTCTCCAGGTTTTGCCGCTGGTGCCTTTGCTGCGGGAGGCGGCGGAGGCGGTGGTGGAGGCACATGCGCTGCTGCGTGTGTTCCGGCTGCTGCTGACGTTGCCGCTGCTGGGTGTGCTGCCCCTCCGGCTGCTGCGTGTGTTCCGGCTGCTGCTGACGTTGCCGCTGTTGGGTGTGCCGCCCCTCCGGCTGCTGCGTGTGTTCCGGCTGCTGCTGACGTTGCTGCTGTTGGGTGTGCCGCCCCTCCGGCTGCTGCGTGTGTTCCGGCTTCTGGGTGTGCTGGCGACGGAGGTGCTGACGAAGCCCTCTTTTTATCTAGAGTCGCTTTAGCAATTGCCAAAGCTCCAGGAGTTACGCCGCGCTGATCAACATGCGGAATCTCTCTTTTTACAGTTTCTGTAGGTCTTAATTCTGATCTTTTAGTCCTCACATCTTCAAGGGATGGTGCCCTTGGTAGAAGCGGCACATGTGTTTCTGGGTGTGCCTCTCCAGGTTTTGCCGCTGGTGCCTTTGGTGCGGGAGGCGGCGGAGGCGGTGGTGGAGGCACATGCGCTGCTGGGTGTGTCTCTCCAGCCGCCGCGCGTGCTGGCGACGAAGGTCCTATCGCTTGTCTTGTCACTGGAGCTTCATGTGACCTCTCTCTTAGTCTTGTGGTTGGTAGCGTCGGAAGCCGTTGTACGGGCGCTTCATCAGCACCTCTTGGCGTTCTTTGGTGGAAAGGAGCACGAGGGTGCTCTGGAACACCTGCTGCGGGAGCAAACCTTGCCGGGTCTCTCTTTTGTGGAACCCTCTGGTGTAGCTCAGAAGCCTCTTGTCGCCTTCTCTCCTGTTTCGCATTCCACCGAACGCTTCCGGCCGGTGCTTTCCTTTGCAATTGCGGTCTTGAAGCTGTGCCTTGCGGCAACGTCCTCGGCGCTTGTGGACCACCCGAACGTGGTGCTGCTGCTCGTGGAGAACCACCAGGACCACTCCCAGTTTGATTGCTAGCGTCTAATGCCACAGAGGGGCTAGTAAATGATAGGACGCTTATCAACGTTGTGATAGAGACGCCCCATAGGACCTTTTCTTTAATCATGTTTTTTCTCCCATAAATATTTCTTAAGATGAAGTATCGCGTAGTTTGGTTAATTTTTCCTTAATGTCGTGATTTTTTGAAATCTTCGAACCATTGGATAATAGAAAACCTACAGACAGAACGGCATCTGAGGAATCCGTGGAACAAATACCTCTTGGGAAAAGAGGGGCTCTTCTGAACGCAACAAGACAAATTGTGACGCAAAATCGCTGTATAATGCTAAAAAATGCTAAAAAGAGTACACAGCGAATCTAGCAACCGGTCTCAGAAAAGAGCTGTTATACGATACTTTCTTCATGGAAATCCATCAGATTCAGTGGCAAATGAGGTGTTACAATTGAATGAAAGCGGCGCTATTGCTGCCATTCATTATACTATAAAGATTAGTCATCGTAAGAAACTGGGGCAACCTCGCCAAGGGTTTGAAAGACCTGTTCGTTGATTTTAATAGTACGATGATTCCGACTATAATTAAGCGCTTGGTGGCACAGATCTGCGCTAATTCCGCGCTGCCATTGAAAAGACGTTTCAGTTTTATCTGCAGGAACATCGGGAAAGGCTTTTATTGCAGCTGCTACGATAACAGTACCAGCGCAGGTTTTTCCAAAGTGCTCTTCAACAATTCCTTCTCCTATTGGAGCTTTCTGAAGACGCATCAGGAAGTCTTCCCGCATATACTCCTTTCCAATGGGCGCTTTGTGCTGCACAATGTCCTTATAACTAAACGGTCGCAACGTAGCATACGAGAGATGATGGAGCGTCGTAAGATCTTTTAGTGTCTTGCCTTTTTTTAATTCTTCCAGAAGATTTTGCGCTAAAGCTTTCATGCGGTCTTTTCGTTGATGTATGCGCCAGCACTCGAGTACTTTCTCCTTTACTTTTTCAAATATTTCTACATGTTCGGCAATTATCTTGTCTACCCGCACGAATATCCAACGCCCCTCACGAGTCTCGATAAAGGTGCCATTTCCCCCTTCTTCGATATTCCCGAGCTCTTTATGCAGTTCTGTTGCAACTTTTGCGTAGTGTGCTGGAACGAATTTACTATGAAAGAGCGGCTTTGCACACCATGTTGACGTCGTCAATTGGACAAGAGGGTACTGTGTTGCAAGTTCTTCAATCGTTTTGCCACCTGCCAACGCATCTTCAAGTGTGCGTATGGCATCTGCTACACGCTCGACCAACACCTCTTGCCGCAAGTCTTTTTCAAGCACTGCGCGCATTTCCTCAAGGCTTTTGATGGTTGGCTCGTCCACGGAACGCTCAATGTATTGATCGTACGCGCGCTTTATATCTTCTTCTGCGATAACAATCGTCTTTTCTATTGCTTCCTTATCAACTTCTGCAACCGTAAAAAGCCGTTGTTCTGGAACGATGAAATATTCTTGATGTTCGTCATAGAAATTTTTTAAATCGCCCGGAGGCTGCTCAGCAGGAACTAAGACATTCTTTTCTTCGATAATAGCATAAGCCACTTCACGTTTTTCTGAGACTGCGGCATTCAATGCAGCTGCGTAAACTGGTGGCAAATGTGCCAAGAAAAATGGGAGAGAGAACAGCGACATCTCCGTTTCCTGCCGCAGGTGGCGTAGAAACGCCTCCTCAGGAAGGCGAAAAGAGGCTAATGCCGCACGCAGCATATTTTTGTTGAAAGCTCCAGTTTCGTCACGAAATCGCGGATCTGTGCGCATGGTAGTCATTACAACTTTGTCTCCTACATAGAGATTGCAATCAGACAATTCCTGTGCCACTAAGTGCTGATGGATGAAGGAGAGAAGTACCTGTTCGGGCAATTTCATTTCTTTCGCTTTTTCGTCGCTGATAAAGCCGAAGCGTTCCTGCAGATTCTCCTTGTAACGTCGATAAGTTAAACTAAACTCGCGTGCTGTCACCTTTTTGCTGCCAACTTTAAGAAGGTAATCTGGCGTGCCCAAATGCATAATGACACCACCCATGCCCCACAAAATAAAAACAAAAGCAATAAGGAAAAACAGCAATTTCGCAGCAATTGACCGAGAGAATCCGCGGATAAACTCTAGCATCAGAACCCATCTTATTATAGAACGACAGAGGCCATTCTAAGGAGCTGTGAAAAAGATGTCGAGAGAAGCGCAAGAAGTGGCATGGCCTCACCTTGGAAAAGAAATATTCGTTGCAAATTGGAAGATGAATGGCTCCTTGGCTTTTGTTGAGGCTTATGGCGCCCGCTTGCTCGAACAACATTCCACGATCTCCAAAAAAGCGTGCGTTGTTGTGTGTTCTCCTACGCCTTATCTAAAGACATTGCGCGATGCAGTGCAGGGAGCTGTATTCCTAGGCAGTCAGAACACAGCAACAGCTCAAAGCGGAGCATTCACTGGAGAGATGAGCGCAAACATGGCGGCGGATATAGGGTGTCGCTATGGATTGGTGGGACACTCTGAGCGACGGCGACTTTATCACGAAAACGACACGATTGTGGTGGAGAAAGCACTACGCCTTGTTGAAGCGGGTGTTGTGCCTATTTTGTGTATTGGAGAAACCGAAGAGCAAAGAGAAATGAACGAGACAGCAGAAGTGTTGCATCAACAATTACGTCATATCTCTTCTCTTGGTCCTACGTCGGGACTGATTGTCGCTTACGAGCCCGTATGGGCGATAGGAACAGGAAAGACACCGACACCTGATAACGTCCAGAAAACGCACCGCATAATTTATGAAATTTTGGAAGAGCATGGGCTATGCAATGTCCCACTTTTGTATGGCGGTTCTGTGACGGCAACGAATGCAGGGGATTTCTTGGCATTAAAGGAAGTGCAAGGCGTTCTTGTTGGGGGCGCAAGTTTAAAGACAGATGAGTTTTTGCAGATCATTCAGTGTCTGGACAAAATCTCGCAAGCTTCAGTACACTGCTCTTTAGATCAATGAGAAATTAAGGCTATTCGCACATGATGACGTTCCTCTTATCTCTGCATTTCGTAATAACTGTTGCGCTTGTTACGGTGATTCTGTTGCAAAAGAGCGAAGGAGGTGCATGGGGAATGGGCGGAGGAACGAGTGGCGTTCTGACTCCGCGTGGCCAAGCGAATTTGCTAACACGCATAACAGCGATCCTTGCAGGAATATTTGCCGTTAATTGCTTGATCATGGCGTCTTATGTGCATCATAACCACATGCAAACGGCAAAGAAGTCGCTTATTGATGAAGTAGCGCAGCAATCTGCTGTAGTACAGCCAGCCTCTTCGCAATCAGAGCAGTCGGAAGCACCGGCGGATACCACCTCTGATTCTGAGGGCGAGAAGGGTGCAGAGTGACACTGCCGCGCTTTATTTTCGTTACAGGAGGGGTTGTTTCTTCTGTCGGGAAAGGGATTGCTTCAGCTTCTGTGGGAGCACTCCTTCAAGCGCACGGTTTCTCAGTCCGTCTTAAGAAGCTTGAGCCTTACCTTAACGTTGATCCAGGAACGATCAATCCTTACAAGCATGGCGAGGTATATGTCACCAACGATGGTGGCGAGACAGATCTTGATATGGGGCATTATGAGCGCTTTACAGGGATCCCAACACGCGCTATGGACCTTCTTACGACGGGTAAGGTGTATTCTTCCGTTATTGCGCGCGAGCGGCGCGGAGATTACCTGGGCTCGGATATACAAGTCGTCCCTCATATTACCGACGAGATAAAAAGCTTCGTTTTGGCCGAAGTGCAAGATGTCGATTTTGTCATTTGTGAAGTTGGAGGCACAGTCGGCGATATCGAAAGCTTGCCATTCCTCGAGGCTATACGTCAATTGCGGCTCGATCTGGGGCGAGAGCGCTCGGTAAACATCCACCTTACACTTCTGCCTTATATCCCTTCGGCAGGCGAGTTGAAAACCAAGCCCAGCCAGCATTCGGTGCGTGAACTACGCAGTATTGGTATTCAGCCTGAGTTTCTTATTTGTCGAAGTGCAAACGGTTTCGAAGAAGCGACGCGCAAGAAGCTCTCTCTTTTCTGCAATGTTCCGGAAAATCACATCGTTGATGCGCCCGATACCCCTTGGCTGTATCAGATACCGCTGAATTTTCACAAAAGCGATCTCGATGGCGCCTTGTGTCGGTATTTTAGTCTAGAAAACACGCGTGCAAATCTTACGATTTGGGAAGATCTCGCTGCGCGTTGGCAAAGTCCAAAAGGAACCGTCTGTATCGGTGTATTTGGGAAATATGCTCATTTCTTAGAAGCGTATAAATCGCTACAAGAGGCCATCTCGCACGCAGGAGTCGCACACAGTCTGAAAGTAGATGTGCGTTGGGTTGATACAGAGGATAAGGATCGTGTGCGCCAGGTCTTGACTGAAGTGCATGGAATCATTGTACCAGGAGGATTCGGGACGCGTGGGATCTCGGGAAAGATCGCTGCCATTCGCTATGCCCGAGAAAATAAAGTTCCTTTTTTAGGCATCTGCCTAGGCATGCAATTGACAATCATCGAGGCCGCGCGCCATTTGTTGCATCTGCAGAATGCTTCTTCTACTGAGTTCGGAGAGACCACAGAGCCCGTCATTGCCTTGATGACAGAATGGATGCAAGGGGCACAGCTCCAGCGCCGCACAGCATGTGGAGATATGGGTGGCACAATGCGATTGGGGGCGTATCCTTGCCTCATTCAGCCGGGAACGCGTTTGGCAGAGGCCTATGCGGGTCAAGAACAAGTCGAAGAGCGCCATCGCCATCGTTACGAGGTCAACAGTACCTACAAAAAGCGTCTGGAAGAGGTTGGGTTGTGCTTCTCTGGCATTTCTCCGGATGGAAGGTTGTCAGAGGTCGTAGAATACAAAGAACACCCGTGGTTCATCGCGGTACAGTATCATCCAGAGTTTAAATCGCGGCCTTTTGCTCCCCATCCTTTGTTTGTGCACCTCATCCAAGCTGCGTGGACTCAAAAGGATTGTAGAAAGTGATTTGCAGGCGCGTTTTTGTTGGGCCTCTACCAATAGGTAACGATCTTCCTTTTACGTTGATTGCTGGTCCTTGTGCGCTTGAAAGCAGAGATCATGCGCTTATGATGGCAGAACGCCTTGTTGCTTTGACGCAAAAGCTGCAGCTACCTTTTATCTTTAAGACATCTTTTGACAAGGCGAACCGCACAAGTAACTCTAGCGCGCGCGGTGTTGGTCTGGATGCTGCTCTGCCGATTTTTGAAGAGATCCGATGTACGTATAAATGTCCTATAGTTACCGATGTGCACGAAAGCTGTCAGTGTACTGTGATGGCTAAAGCGGTAGATGTCCTTCAGATTCCGGCTTATTTATGTCGTCAGACAGATCTTCTTGTTGCGGCGGCGCGCACGCAAAAACCAATTCTTGTCAAAAAGGGGCAGTTTCTATCACCATGGGATATGACTCATGTCGTTAAGAAACTTACGGCGGAAGGTAATAACAATGTTTTGCTGGGTGAACGCGGTACCTGTTTCGGGTATAACGCGTTAGTCTCAGACATGCGCGCTTTGCCGGTGCTAGCGCAGATGGGTTATCCCGTGATTTTCGATGCAACACATTCTGTGCAAATTCCAGGAGGACAAGGAACTTCGAGCGGTGGGCAGCGGCGTTTTATTGAGCCTCTTGCGCGTGCTGCGGTTTCTATTGGTATAGCAGGAGTCTTTATCGAGACGCACAACAATCCTGATATAGCTCCTTCTGATGGGCCAAACATGGTACCTTTTTCACACCTTGAGGATCTATTGCGACGCCTGCAAGATATCGACGGATGGGCTAAGACACATCCGCTTGTGGTAGAGAAATAATGTGGGAGCGTTTTTCCAAGTTCGTAGCCCCTCTTTTGACCATTCTTTGTATCGGTTATTTTTCCTATCACCTTGTAAAGGGGGATAGAGGCTTGCTCGCTTGGATTCAACTTGAAAAGAAACGTGCAGAGGCAACACGCTATTTGGCCGAAATTAAGGAAAAGAATCAAGCGCGTTGGCGTAAGATCCTGCATTTGCAGAATCGCAGCCTAGATCTCGATCTTCTTGGCGAGCAGGCATATTTTCTGGAACTTGCGCATCCAGATGACATTATTATCCTAGTTCCAGAGTACACCTTTTCTAAAGAGAATTAGGAATATAAGCTGCTCATGATTATGCGGGCGTGGTGGAACTGGTAGACACGTCAGGTTTAGGTCCTGGTGATGAAAGTCGTGGGGGTTCAAGTCCCTCTGCCCGCACCAGTTTTTTTAGGGATGAACACATGCGCATTATAAAGGAATCTGTCGAGGATTTTCAGCACCATTATGAGGTTTTACTCCCCTCTGCAGAAATTATGGAAAAAGTGGAAGAGAGGTTGGTGCGCATCTCTCCAAATGCGCGCATCCCTGGTTTTCGCTTAGGGAAAGCTCCTTTAGCTGCTGTTCAGAGACTTTATGAGCCCTCTGTTTATTCAGAAGAGGTGGAAAAACTGATCTCAGAGACAGTCAAATCGATTGTTGCAAATAGCAAGGCGCGCCTTCGACAAGATCCTCGTGTCGAAATTCTTGCCGACACAGAAGAAGGGCTTACTGTTTCCGTTGATTTTACCGTTCTTCCGACAGTAGAGGCGCCCAAAGATTTCTCTAACCTTTGTTTAGAGAAACTTGTTGTAGAGGTTGAGGACAAAGAGGTTGATGAAAGGCTTGAGTATTTGCGAAAAACGCATCGAGGATGGAAAGAAGCTCCTGTTACTCATTCGTCGCAAAAGGGAGACCTAATTGTTGCAGATATCTTTACGAAATCTTCAAAAAAAGCGCTAAATAACGACAAGGCAAAAGGCCTTTCTTTCGTTATTGGTGGAGGAAAATTCGTTGCGGACTTTGAAAGTCATTTTCTCGGAGTTTCTGCTGGAAAACGTCTTTCTTTCTCCGTTACATACCCAAAGAACACAACCGATAAACAGTTTTCGAACGCGACCGTACACTACACGGCTTTCGTTAAGCAGGTGTGCATAGCGACGACTTTTGATTCAGACGAAGATTTTGCGAAAGATGTTGGGTTCGATTCTGTTGCTGCGTGTCGCGCAAACATAAAGACGCATCTTAAAAGTGAGTACGAGAAGCTTTCTGCCAACCACCTTAAACGGCAGGTTCTGGATGTTTTATCAGACCGCTATGTTTTTGAGATTCCTCAGGATATAGAAGAGGCAGAGTTTACTGAGATCTGGCAGAGTTTCGAGTACGACAACAAGGAGAAGCTGGGGAATATTTCCAAAAAAGAGTTGGATACAATTCGTACGAATTACAGAAACATCGCCAACAGGCGTGTGCGATTGGGGCTTCTGATTGCGGAAGTCGCCAGACAATCTAAGGTTAGCGTAGCACAGAAAGAGCTCGATGAGTGCATAGCAAATGTTGCCACACATGAAGATCCACAAAATGCAGAAAAGCTCTATGCGTATTATCGGCGCAATCAACAAGCGGTTGCTGTTGCGCGTGCATCGGTTCTTGAGGATAAAGCTATCGCGCATATCGTAACGCAAGCACAGGTATCTGAGCGAAAAGTTTCCTTGGAGGAAATAATGAGAGAAAAAAGAGAAGCCTCATCAACGAATGGCGAAGAAAAATCTCTTTCTCAGAAAAAGGCTAAAGATAGAGGAAAAGGACGATGAATTTGAGATTAGGAATGGGGTTCTTTCGCTTTTTGTTCGCCGCAGTTGTTGTGTTCCAACGTAGTGGAGTGTGGGAGGAAATGCATCGAAGAACGGGCAGGTGGCCTATGGATGCTGTAAGCTGTTTTTTTTGTTATATCTGGCTTTCTATATCTACTATATGGCAATGGTTATTAAAAAATATCCAACAGCTATTAGCTTCTATAAAAGTAGATTCTGTAAGCTTTATCCGATTTATTTTGCGTGTTTAGGTCTCTATGCTGTTTCTGCTTAATTTCTGCGTTGTTTGCGCATTTGTGTAACAGGCTGATTCAGGATAAAGTGGA
>JAITIJ010000082.1 GCA_031279495.1 Holosporales bacterium
GATTGAGGAATGAACAATTTTTCTACAAACGAAATACCCTCTGCTTTTTGAAAGAATAAGAGGGGGGGGGGATATTTGGAAAAATTTAGAAGAAAGTGGAAATAGGGAAAAAGTGAGGCAGAGAGCAGGCAAAATGAGAGAAGATTATTGAAGAAAAAAGGAGGAGCCAGAGAGTTTTGTTTACCAATAGGAATATGGAAGAATAAATTAATAAAAGCGGGGAAAGATGCGGGAGAGATCATTACCAGAAAGAAGAAAAACGATGATAGGAAAAGCAGGAATAAAGAGGGAAAGATAAAAAAGAGAATAGAAAGACAAATGAAAGCCTAGCTTTTCAAAGAAACTCAATACGACTATAGCTTCCCCAAAACCCATCATCTTTAAGTGTCTTCAAATTGTGCATCATTCTTCCGACGCTGTTCACATCTTTCGGGTTTCAGGGATCTCTTCATTCGCTCACAAAATTTTGCGGTAATGACCGAAAGATGATCGTTCGGTCTTGCTTTTGGGGGAGTTTGATCCCTGCGGTTGTCTACTTGGCATGGGCGCTCTGTGTTGTAGCTATTATCTTTAACACGCAGCCCAAGTTATTTCCTAAAATGGCGATGGACGGTATCGATGTTTCTGAGCTGATTCCCGCGCTTGGAGCCGCATCAGGAGAAGGGTTTATGCGATTTGCGGTGCCTGCTATCTCTTTTGGCGCCATTACGACGTCCATTTGGGGGGGGCATCGCGTTAGTGGAAGATATCGAAAGGACGTTCTGTCGATTAAAAGTCAGTATTAGCAAGTAATCACAAAGATTAGCAGCGTCTCTTATGGCTACCTTGCCAGCAACTTTCATTGCTATAAGCGTTCCAGAAGCTTTTATAAGAGTACTCGGTTTTGCAGGAATGATTTTGACAGTCATTGCCCTTTTGTTGCCGGCGTTCCTGTTTCTCAAAATCGATCGACCAAAACACATAAAATGCTTGGAACATCGTAGCATTACTTATGCTTTGGTCGTTTTCGCGATGATAATTATTGCATGCGAGATCGTTAGTTTGATGAAAAATTAGGCTAAATAGTATATTTCAAGCAAGAACGTACAAACGAAAATGCTGATGACAGGGCACGAAATCTCGAGTATCTTTTTCCAGGGCCCAGATGGCGGAATTGGTAGACGCGCTAGATTCAGGTTCTAGTCTGTTTTGCAGGTGGAAGTTCGAGTCTTCTTCTGGGCACCAGAGTTCATTCGCGTAGGAGTACTGTGCAGATTGTTTTGCATCTAAATGACTTGCCGGAAGGCCTCGTGTTCCCACACGGAGTAGCTGTGGACACCGAAACCATGGGACTGAAAATAGGGCGCGATCGGTTGTGCTTAGTACAACTCTGTGGTGGAGATGATGTCTGCCACTTAGTGCGTATTGCTTCTACTGTAGCTCTGGCTCCTAATTTGACGCATCTCTTGACTGATCCAGCAGTGCTCAAGATTTTTCATTTTGCACGTTTTGATGTTTCTATACTGGAAAAGACGTTTCAGATTTCTATTCTCTCTTTCTATTGCACAAAACTGGCATCAAAGATTGCACGCACCTACACGGATAGGCACGGCTTAAAAGATCTCTGTAAGCAGCTCTTGCAGGTGGATCTTTCGAAAGAAGAGCAAACATCCGATTGGGGAAATGACACTCTCACCCCAGAACAACAACGCTATGCAGCCAACGATGTTCTCTATTTACATGCCCTGAAAGAACATCTTGACGCTACGCTTATGCGTGAAGGGAAAACAAAGCTCTTCCAAGCAAGTCTGCGCGCTTTGGCCGAAATGATACAAATCGAGAAAGCTGGGTTCAATGTTGAGGACCTCTTCCGCCACTAAAACATACGAAGCGCTCGCATCTGCATTCCATGTATATTCTTTGCCTGGAAAAGCGCTACTGTTCGGTGAATATGGCATGTTGTTAGGATTTACAGGCGTTGCTGTTACATTGCCTACTTTTCGTATGCAAGTGTCTTGCGCTATGCAGCATGCTACTATGACTCCAGCCATACATGTATACAGCACTTTTTTAAAGACAGGACACATCGTCCTGACGTTGGATTCTCTCGAAGAGGAAGGATTTTTTCAGAGTACGCTCGCGCCTTACAAAGATGTCTTAAGACAATTCTACGAAAATGGCGAGGATCTTATCGTTTTTGTTGAAAAAAGCTTTCCTCCTCATCTGGGGATGGGATCCTCTTCCGCACTTCTGGCAAGCCTTCATACATTCCTTTTCGATTCCCTGTATCAGGGACGCGAATCCCCGCTAGCATCGTCTGTGTTCTTTCACAACTTGCATGAAAGCTTAAAGCGCATCCAAGGAACGGGAAGCGGGTATGATGCAACGTTGCAGCTGGCTTCCCAAGAATTGGCACATCCACAATTGTGGCGATATCAACGCTCCTCAACAGATTCTTTGCCAGAGTTTTCTCCCATCTCTGGTTTGCATGGACACTATGGAACAATTCTAGCAACGCACTTGTACGCAGAAACAAAAACTGCTCTAGCGCGATTTTCGGAAGAAAAACACTTTATATACGCTAGAGTCCACGGTGCCTTAGCAGAGGCGTTTTTGAAGGATCCTCATCCTGATAATCTCTCCGCATTCATCACCAAAGCGCAAGACATCCAAAAGCAGCAAGGCATTTTGCCAGACATAGATCTTATCAGGAATTTGCATAAGGCTGGGATTCCTTTCAAAAGCTTGGGAGCTGGATTTGGAGATTGCTTGTGGTCTCCATGGACAGCATGCCAGTTGCACGCTTTCCGAAAACATATCGTGACAGAGATCGTTTTGCCGTGATCTTACTTCCTTCCTCTTTCTGCCAGCTTTTAGAAAAGGCAAGAAAAGCCTCTTTAACTTTAAAAACAGGATGCTGCAGTGCGCCAGCGAACATCGCCTTGGTGAAGTATTGGGGAAAGGAGCCTGGTTGTTGTCAGGTACCTTTAAATTCTAGCCTTAGTTTTACGCTTGGAGGATTCCGATCGCACACCATCATACAACCTGCTGCGTCCAGTTTTTTTCTGGATGGCCGATTAGAAGTCCTGCCAGCACGTATGCAAGAAACCCTGGAAGAGATCATGCAGCATCTGGGGCAGAAAACAGCGTTGCGAATTGAGAGTGCAAATACTTTTCCAGCAGCATGCGGAATTGCGTCGAGTGCCTCTGGAGGAGCTGCTTTAATCGGGGCGATCTCTGATGCTTTGCGCCTTTCGGATTTTTTTTCCGAAAAAGAGCATACGTTGTGGCTCACGGAAGGTGCACGACTTTTCAGCGGATCAGCCACACGGTCTGTACTGCCTGCGGCGTTTGTCTTATGGGAACGGATTCCTGATTCTTTCAATACGAAGACGCACGCTATAAGAACCTGCCAAGATTTTCAATCTTTGGCGCATGGTGTTGTGATGCTTGACCAGACAGAAAAAGCCATCTCTAGCAGCCAAGGCCATAAGGAAGCTACAACGTCTCCTTTGTTTCCTTTGCGTCATGCAGCCTTGCCGTTCGTTTTGAAAAATACGCAAGAAGCCCTTCTTCAAGGAGATTGGCTCACTCTTGAGATGCACGCTGAACATGAAGCGTTTGCCCTACATGCTATTACGCAAACAACGAAATCTCCCGTATGTTACTTATCCAACGCGACAACAACATTTCTCGCCACTTTTATCGCCGAGCGTTATAGGCAGAACTTGCGCGCCTTGTGGACCATTGATGCGGGACCTAACGTCCACCTTTTATGCCCTCAGCAAGAACTGCCGGCGCTTAAGGCCGTTCTGCAGACGATAGCACACGATCTCTACACATCTATAACGGTTCTTTTTAACAACGCCTCTGACTTTATCGCTATCGGAGCCGATCAGATAGCGACACTTCCAAGCACATTGATTCGGCAAGAGGTTTTCGCTCCATGACAGATCTTCGAGCGAGTGCCTGTGGCAAGCTTATTTTGATTGGGGAACATGCAGTGGTATATGGTTACCCGGCCATCGCGTTTTCCTTGCCTCAACTAAGCCTGGAAATATGCGTTGATGGAACTGCGCATGACGAGCAGTGGAAAACAAATGTTCCGTTCACCCCCGAAGAACAGCACAAACTGGATACAGCTCTTGAACTATGTCTGAAACTGTTTGGCATGAAGAGTTTTAGGCCTCCTGTTTTCCGCATCCATTCCTTGCTGCCTTTTGGTTCCGGATTGGGAGGCAGCGCAGCTTTCTGTGTGGCTTTGATACGTTTGTGCGCAAAAATTTTTGGAACAGAATTAACCTTAGAAACGACACAGCACTACGCATATCACTTAGAGTCGATTTTTCATCGCGCCCCTAGCGGAATTGATACGAAAGCGATTTTGTCTCAAACTCCTATTTTCTTCAAAAAAAACGAGCCTTGCCTTTCTTTGAAGCCTCTTTCTGATTGCTGGATCGTGCTGATTCGTACACTAGAGAGTACGGCAACGTCCCTCATGATCGACAAGCTGAAACGTCATCTAGAAGCAAATCCAGAAGAATATCAACATCTTGATCACCTTGGCACTCTTACGAAAGATACGGCAAGAGCGTTGGAAACACAGGATTTGGAACGAGTTGGAGACTGCCTAACGCAAGCACATACACACCTGAAGAAGTTAAGATTATCTACCACAGCATTAGATCGTGCTGTAGAAGCTCTGCTCAATAACGGTGCTTTAGGCGCAAAACTGACAGGAGGCGGAGGCGGTGGAGTTGCTTTCGGCCTCTTTGCGCAAGCACCAGACATTTCCTTGTTTGACAAATTTGGTCGTGTTTTTCTGTTGAATTTTTCAAAGAAATCCTATACAAATCCAGAAGGATGAAAGATTTCTAACCTGGAAAATTTTACTGTTGTCTACTTGTAGTACTAATCCAAACGCCATTAGGCGAGAGTGCTTCCATTCCCTTGCTGTGCGCTTTGTGGGGTGTTCTGTTGCAATCGCAACCATAGGATGCGTTGTTGTTTTTGTCGTCTTTCCCCTTTTTCGGATAGGTTTCGCACCACAACCTTCAGATGCTTCTCCCTCTGTTATCTCAACGAAGGGAGAAGAGACCCTAACAGGCCTTTCTATGCGCGGAGAAACGGAGAAAGAGCCATTTTTTGTGTTTTCTGACCAAACATACACGACAAACAAGCATCAATATCTAGAAAATCCCTATATAAAAGTCTGGATGAATAAGAATCTTATTCGGTGTTGGAGTAAAGAAGGTGTATTTGATCCTCACTCCTATTTATTAACTCTTACTAAAGAAGCGCGTGTTCTGACAGAGTCTCTCCTTTTGATATTGACAGAGGAAGCCACAATCGATGCGAAAAACCGCAATGCCTGGGGGAGCAAGCCAGTGCGTGGATTCTATACGCAGAGCATTTTGAAAGGCACAGGTTTCCGATACAATGGGAAGGAAGAACGTTTGTATATCTCCGGTCCCGTACACATTACCATTTATTGAGAAAAGGCATGCGCCGCGTTATTTTGTTTTTCCTTCTATGCGGACTCGGCGCAAATGCAGAAGAGACGGCGTCGCCGAAAAAAGACAGCGCTCCTCCAATTGAAATAAACGCAGGATCCATGATTGCAGATCAAAAAGAGAGCAGCGTCCTCTTAAAAGGCAAAGTAGAGGCTATTCAAGGAGACACGCATTTATGGGCCGATGAAGTCTGGGGTGTGGCTCCACCTGGTACGCAATTTGGATTTAAAAACCCAAAAATTGTCGAAGCAAAAGGCAAAGTGATCGCAAGAATTCAGAATCAAACAGGAAGCGCTGATACGGCAACATACAAAACAAACGACCGGCATCTTCATCTAGAAGGGAAAAATGTCCATTTGATCAGTAAAAACCAACGATTGACCTCATATGAATCGATCGATTATTGGGAAGATGATCTAAAAGCTATCGCACGCAATAACGTCATCTTGCATGTTAAAGATAAGATCATCAAAACCGATGAGCTGGTTGTTTTCTTTAAGAAAAATACCGATGGCCGCCTGGAATTGACCCATGCTTACAGCCCAAAGCGGGTTTCAATTGCTACACCAGAAGAGGTATTTATAGGGGATAAAGGAGAGTACAACGCTTCTGCCGGAATAGTGACTTTAGAGGGGAATGTCAGTGTGACGCGCCTTTCGGATCAATCGCGTCTATCAGGCGCTTATGCCACTGTTAATCTTAACACAGGTGTCTCAAGGGTATATGCAACTCCTCCAGTAACAAGCCAGGCGAAGTCCGTTCCTATTCAGGGTAAGCTTCCAGCTAAAGAGAAGAAAACCTAATGTCCACCATGCACCAATTGTCTGCGGAAAAACTTCTAAAGAGCGTCGATAAAGGGGCGAATCGTCGTATTATTGTGAACGAGACTTCTGTTCATATTCGTTCTGGAGAGGTGGTTGCGCTCTTGGGTCCTAATGGAGCGGGAAAGACGACATGCTTCTCTATACTCTGTGGATTGCAATCTCCGGATAAGGGGCGCGTTTTCTTGGATGAATACGACATCTCTAATCTGCCAATGTATCGACGGGCGCGTTTGGGCATCGGGTATCTGCCCCAAGAACCTTCTATCTTTCGTGGGTTATCTGTTGAGGATAACATCCTTGCAGTGATGGAGCGTGTTGAACGCGACAAGCGCGCACGCGATGAACGGTTAACGCAGTTATTGAATGATTTCTCGATCGTGCATTTGCGCAAAGCGCCATCCCTGACATTATCTGGCGGAGAACGCCGACGCTTAGAGATAGCGCGTGCTTTGGCGACAGATCCTCTTTTTGTTTTGCTTGACGAGCCTCTTGCAGGAATCGATCCTATTGCCGTCAACGATATGCGGACTTTAATTCATCACCTGAAAGATCGTGGCATTGGTGTTTTAATCACAGATCATAATGTTCGTGACACACTGACCATCGCAGATAGAGCTTACATCATGTGCGATGGGAAGATTCTCGCAGAAGGTTCTCCTGAAGAGATCATCAACAACGAAAATGCGCGTCGCGTTTACCTTGGCGAAAGTTTTTCCCTCTATACCTAGAGGGTATGACGAGACGTGCTTTACATTTGGATATGCGGTCAACGCAGGCCTTGGTTATTACCTCAAGGCTGAAGTTAGCTGTAAGAATGCTGCAAATGAACAATTTGGAGCTCTCCACTTTTCTTCAGCAAAAAGTGGAAAGTAATCCGTTCTTGCAACTAGAAGCGCCTGAACCTCTGACAGAGGACACTTTAGATCGCCAAGAAAGAACCGCTAAAGAAGAATATACCTTTAGAAAAGAGCAAGAGTTTGATAAAGGAGTGGGTCCACAAGATACGGAATTTGACCCTTTTGCTTGCATTGCTTCTTCGGTTTCGTTGCGTGATTATCTTACGGAGCAACTTTTCTTGACTTTTTCTGAACCCAAAGAGCGTATTATCGGTGCACTTATTATCGATGCATTGGATTATCGTGGATATATTGAGCCAGATACAGTCGAGTCTGTTGCGCACACAACGCAGGAAACGTGCGAGGTCGTGCGCGATATTTTACAAAAAATGCAGCAATTTACGCCCGTTGGTATCTTCGCCGCTTCTCTTAAAGAGAGCTTCAAAATTCAGCTCGCAGATAGGCAAGAGTTGACGCCCGTTATGGAGACTTTAATTGACAATCTCGAGTTGTTTGAGCGCGGACGTTTCGAAACTTTGCAGAAACTATGCAATATAAGTATTTCTGAGATACGCCGTTGCGTGCATCGTTTGCGCTTGTTAACACCTTATCCAGCAGCTTCTTCTGGTGAGACTCCTTCAGTGCCACGTATTCCTGATGTTATTTCAAAGAATCTTGGAGACGGAGATTGGGTCCTCGAGTTGAATCCCGAGACGCTACCAAAGATTTTAGTAGACGAAACTTACCACGCACACATCTCTGCACGTACGCGCTCAAAAGAAGACAAAAAGTTTGTTCATCAGAACTTTACTCATGCTGTATGGTTAAAACGCATATTAGATCAGCGCGCGTCCACTATTTTGCGCGTAGCGCGCGAGATTATGTATCAACAATCGGATTTTTTTGATAAAGGCATTCGTTATTTGAAACCTCTTACATTGAGGCAAGTTGCCGAAGAGCTGAGTGTACATGAAAGCACTGTAAGTCGTGTCACTTCAACAAAAAGCATTTTAACTCCTTTTGGCGTATTGGGGTTCAAGTTTTTCTTTTCATCAATGGTGCCCGATGGTCAGGACGAAGCTGGACGCGCGAGCACGGCAGTACGATGTCGTGTTAAGGATCTCATCGAGCGGGAACCGCCTTCGAAACCACTTTCTGATGATCAACTCACTGAAATCCTCTTCCGAGAAGATAAAATCGCCATCGCGCGTCGCACGATTGCGAAATATCGCAATAGTCTAAATATCCCCACAGCAGCGCAACGACGACGCTTGTATAAAATGCAAATGACTTATACAGCATAAGTATGGGTCTTACTCCTATGCAATATGCTATTGAGCAGGCACAACTGGCGTTTCGAGCTAATGAGGTGCCGGTAGGCGCGGTTGTTGTTCGTGAAGGGCGTATTATCGCGGCCTCTGGGAATAATGTTAGAAATGCTTGTGATCCTACAGGTCACGCGGAAATACGCGTTCTTCGACAGGCGTGTCTCCTGCTAAAGACGACATGGCTAATAGACTGCGATCTGCATGTCACCCTTGAGCCCTGTCCTATGTGTGCTCAAGCTATTGCGTTAACGCATATACGACATTTGTATTTTGGTGCTTATGACCCGAAGGGAGGAGGAATTGAGCATGGTCCTCGCCTTTTTTCTCTTCCTTGTTGTCATCATCATCCAGAGGTGTTTGGCGGGATTGAAGAAGAGGCGTGTGCCGAGCTTTTGACGCGTTTTTTCGCGGAGAAGCGTTCGGCGGAATAACGCTACCTTTGAAAGACCAGGGCCGCTCTCCTACTGCTTGCCGCACGCTTTGAAATGTAAGATTTCCGTTTCGGACAAACACATAGCCCCCAAGACCTGAGAGAATTTCCAGACGTCCCAAAGAAGCATCGTGAAATCTTCCAGAAAGATCTATGTGTGCGTTTGCTTCTTTTGGTTTATCATCTTGATATCGACCATCAGTCACAAATAGTATCGAGGGTTTTCCAGTTGAGAAACACCAAAGGCCTTTTTGTGCACATTCTTTCAAGCGAACGAAAGGTTCGGAAGACCCTAGTCGTTGACTCCATACTTTCTGCGCAGTACGCGCTCGATTCCTCGAAGTTGCTAACAATTGTGGAATTGCTCGCGCACCAACACATGTTGCAGCTGCATCGATCATAAAATCGGGAAATGGTGCGCTGCAGTACAATAAGAACGCGATACCTATAGGGAAAAGTCCCCACCAACGCCAGCACCTGTGCCAGAATGTTATCCATAGAGCACCAAAAACACCCAAACATAGGACGCTTGCTTGTGGTGGAGCCACAATCAGATGCGCGCCATGCCAACTGGCAACAGTTTGAGCGATTTTCATAAGGAGCTGGATGCCATACTCCATGCTCTTCAGAAAGATCTCTTCTTTGCCGAAAGGCATCAGCAGTAGTGCTCCTACAGCACACGGCATAATCCATGTTCCAGTAAGGGGAACTGCCAGCATGTTGGCCGGAATGCTTATAAGACTGCATTGCTGAAAGGTGTAAATGGAAAATGGCGTAGTAGCCATAGAAGCAATAAAACTTGTTCCTGCAAGCCCCGCGATATACGCTAGCCAACGTCTTTGAAAGAATCGGCCGATTCCTTTGTGTTCATAAGCGGCAATTAACGCCACAACAGCAGCAAAAGACATCTGGAAGCCAGGGCTAATTAAGGCCTCTGGTGTCGTGAGTAGAATCACGACAGCCGCTAACGAAACGGAAAACATGGATAATGCCACACGGTTAAGTAAAACCGCGAGCGTCACGATAGTATGCATCAAAAACGCACGCATTGAGGGGATCGCTGCGCCAGAAAGTCCCAGATATCCAAACGTACCAATCCATGACGCAACTGCCGCCCATTTCTTGATGCGCGGATGGGTCGCTAATCTTGGAATACAGCACAGCAGAAAACGCAAAAGCAGAAAAAACACCCCTCCAACAAGCGTCATGTGCAATCCAGAGATAGCTAAAATATGAGCTGTTCCGGAATCACTAAAATGCTGCCTAATAGCAGGAGAAATACCCGATTTTTCTCCTGTTGTGAGGGCACAAGCGATAGCAGCTACTTGAGGGGGCAATTTTCTCTCGATTCGACGATTTACTGCGAAACGCAAAGAAGAGAACCAAGCCGATAGCGTACATTTCTTTGATGTATCCAGAACAATCGGAGGTGCGATTAAGAATCCATGGGAAGAAACCCTTTGAAAGAAAGCATGCCGACGGAAATCAAAACTTCCTGGAGCTGTAGGCGGTTTAATAGGGAGCAGTGTCGCGTGTGCGCGCACGTGCACGCCAGGAACTAACGCAGGAACAGGTGTCTTATCTTTACTACGCCAAGTTAGGTGAACACGTTGTAAAGGCGGTAAATGGCGCTGCGCCTTGATGTTCTCCAGCAAAACTCGAGCACCATGAGGTGCCGTTTCGATGGATATTACATCTGCCTCTAACTCGAGAGCACGAAAAGGACGATTGAGAAGAGTCGTGTGCAGACAAGCCGTTCGTGTGGTTGCTATTGCAAAACCCAGACATACACAAAAGGCCCCCGCTGAGCAAAAATAGAAACCAGGGTGTATTTCCTTCTGTCGAATTGATGGAATGAGAAAGGCAAGAGCAATGCCGCTAAGGGTCCAACCCACCCACAAAGAAGGTTCTACAGGAAGCCAGAAATAAACTGCAATCCCCGTTCCTAAAGCGACCGGGATCCACAGTCGCCATCGGTTTGTTTCTTCAAGCAGGTTTTGCAGTACCGCGCGCAAAGTCCTCTGTATCCATACTGAGCCAATGTGGTAATGTCAGGAAACGCGCTGAGAATACGTAAAAGGAGCCGAAAAGTCTATGCACGTTGTAACGCGCTTTGCACCTTCCCCGACAGGAGCGTTGCACCTAGGTTCAGCACGGACGGCTTTATTCAATTGGTTGTTTGCGCGCCACCATCACGGAACATTTTTACTTCGCATCGAAGATACGGATCGCGAGCGCTCAACAGAAACTTCTGTTCAAGCGGTTTTTGATGGCCTGAAATGGCTGAATCTTACTTGGGATCAAGAGGTCGTGTTTCAATTCTCGCGTGCAGCAATGCATGTAACTGCCGCTCACCAATTGGTAGAAAAAGGGAAAGCATATTATTGTTATGCCACACCAGAAGAACTTGATCAGATGCGTGCAGAGGCAAAAGCCAAGGGTCTGCCGCCACGGTACAATGGACTATGGCGGAATCGTTCGCCAAATGAGGCACCTTCTGGCGTACGTCCTGTCGTTCGACTGAAAATGCCGCAACAAGGAGCAACACACGTCGATGATTTGGTGCAAGGGCCTGTTACGGTTAGCAACGCTCAGCTTGACGACATGGTGTTGTTGCGAAGTGATGGAACTCCGACATATATGTTGTCCGTTGTTGTCGATGATCATGCGATGGGTATCACACATGTCATTCGTGGCGACGACCATCTTACCAACACATTTCGGCAACTGCAGCTCTATGAAGCGTTGGGATGGACTCCTCCGCAATTTGCGCATATTCCGTTGATTCACGGTGCAGATGGCGCAAAGCTCTCTAAGCGCCATGGAGCCGTGAGTGTTGATTCGTATCGAACCTTGGGATACCTACCAGAAGCTATGTGCAATTGCTTGCTTCGACTTGGGTGGGGGCATGGAGACGACGAAATTATTGCGCGCGAGCAGGCAATTGCTTGGTTTGATATCGCTCATGTTGGCAAAGCGCCAGCACGTTTTGAACTTGCACGACTCGATCACCTGAATGCGCACTATATGCGCGCCATTCCAGATGCCGAACTTGCTGAGCGCTTGAAGCCTTTCCTCGCGATTTCATTGAACGAGAAACAACACCAACGCCTTCTAAAAAGCCTTCCAAGTTTGAAACAACGCACGAAAACTCTAATAGATCTTGCAAAAATGGCGACGCCTTATCTTACAGAGGCGCCTCTTTGTTATACGACTGAGGCGTTGGAAGTCTTGTATTCTCCAGGGAACAGAGCGATAATCGATGGAATATTTCCGCTACTAGCAGCTTCTACATGGACAGCGGTAGCGTTGGAAACAACCTTGCGAGAGTTTACGGAAGCAAAAAGCATTGGATTCGGAAAAGTCGCACAACTTTTGCGCTGGGCTCTTACTGGATGTAAGGTGTCTCCTGGTATCTTTGAGGTATTAGAGGCTTTGGGACAAAGTGAATCTCTTGCGCGCTTGCAAAGCGCTTGCGATCCCAAAGGAGGGTAATTATGGATGAAGTTTCAATGCGCTTAGAAGAGGTGCCTCTTCCTGTGAAATTTGTGTGCAAGCCATTGCCGGCCGCAAACGACAACCATAAGCCCTTTGTTAACCGCATTAAACGCTTTACTCCTACACTTGTTAGCGCGCTAGTCATTTTAGGACTCATATTCCTTGTTGTGTGGTTGGTCACGCCTTAGCTAAGGAGAAAGACATGAGCTGGCTATCCAATGCGTTTTTCTATGTCATTCCTTTTCTTCTTATCTTTACTATTGTTGTGTTTATCCATGAACTGGGTCATTTCTGGGCAGCACGAAAAAATGGAATAACGGTAAAGATATTTTCAATTGGTATTGGTCCAGAGATTTTAGGATATACCGATCAGCAAGGTACACGCTGGCGCCTAAGCGCTATTCCGTTTGGTGGATACGTCATGATGATGACGAACTTGGACGAAGAGAGAGAAGAGTCAGGAGCCGCTGATCCTGGCGATTTGTTTGAGAAATCGCCTTGGCAGCGCTTTTGCGTGAGTGTTGCTGGACCTTTATTTAATTATCTATCAGCTATAGTTCTTCTGAGCAGCATTTATGTGGTAACAGGCCGTCCGGAATCGTCTCTATTAGTACGCGAGGCACTAGAGAACTCTCCCGCAGCTGCTGCGGGCATTCTTCCAGGCGATATTATCACGCATATCAACGCTACACCCGTTGCTACTTTCCGTGAGCTCCGCAAAGTTTTGGGTAAGGGTATCCCAGATATTTCCGTTTCTGTACGGCTATTACGTGATGAAGAGGCAATAGAAAAGCGCTTGGTTCCTTCTTACATCGAAAAAAACAACATTTTTGGGTATCCTGTACCCATTTTCTCAATTGGTGCTTTGTTGGCAGAGGGAAAGATCCAAGCATTATCTTGGCCGGCTGCTTTGTGGTATGGCGTTAAGGATGTTTGTACCATGTCAGCGGACATGGCCTCAGCCCTTGGCGGCATTTTCCTAGGCACTCAGCCTATTGGTAATTTAGGGGGACCTGTACGTATTGCTGAGATGGCTGGAGATATCTCAAAATCCGGTAGCTGGACGCATATTCTCTTGTTTATCGTTACTCTTTCTATCAATCTCGGCCTTATTAATTTATTCCCCCTTCCAGGGGCTGATGGCGGTACAGCAGTGTTATGTCTTTTCGAAGGTACCTTTGGTCGTCCCCTAAGTATGCGCGTGCGAGAGATTGTGGGATATTGCGGCCTCGCAATGATCGGCAGTTTGATGGCACTTTCTCTCGGCAATGATCTATGGCAAATGCCCGCGTTCCAAAAGCTCTGGCACTTCTTAGGATTCTAGCTGCTTCAACAGCGTCCAAAGGCGTGTGATGCAGGCAATCGGTGATTCCGTCTCTCCTGCTGCTTGCTCAAGGAGTGTACCAAAGGGAATTTTTGCCACAACCAACGCACTTTTTAAAAGCAACGGAATCGGACTTGATGCATGCCGTTCTTCAAAAAATTGTGCGAGCTTTTCTAGCTCTTGATAGGCCGGATCTTCTGAAATCTCTTTGCGCACTTGGCTCTCTGGCTGTGTTTTCTTTTCTTGTTGTGGAGAATCGGCCGTCTTGAGAGTAGACTGCGTCCGCCTCCAAGTGTTTTCTAATAACACTTTCGCTTCTCGCAATGTTTCCGAAATACTCTTAAAACTTGGGCTTGCATTATGGCTCAATGCATCCAAGGTGATACAGAGGTTTTTTAGTGCGTCCTCAGCCTCTGCCAGAGTCGCGTGTAAATTTTTCAGTACATCGTGAGGAATTGCAAGAAGCACTTTAATGAGAAATTGCTGCGCCTCATTTGTTTTCTTGCCAATCTTAGTTTGATACTGCGCCATGCGCCACGAAGACAGAGTCGTTTCCGATGTTCCTAGCGGTAAAAGCACAAGTCTACTCGGCATTTTCTCTGCAAATAAGAACAAAGGAGACAGACGATGCTCCATCGTGCCATCTGTCGCAATCTTGGGATGCATCGTGGTCCAATGAGCCTCAGAAAAATCGCGCAGAAAAAGGAATCCTTCGACCAAAGCGGGCCACCCACGTTGCATCACCCAGGATTCAACGAGCCAAAGTGCAATCTGCAAATCCTTGGACTGCTTTGTGAGTGCTTCATAACACAAAAGCTCAACTTGATGCCAATCGGCTTTTTTAAAGCTTGTTTCCCAGATACCTTGCGACAGATTCTGATCGTCTTCTCGTCGTGCTTCTCGAATTGAGTCGTAAATGGGTTCGTAGTACAAAGGAAGACCCGCAGGATGCTCTCCTGCAAAAGGTTCAAAAAGAGCCTCATTTGCTGCTGACATGGCGTCCTTTGGCTCCAGCAATCTTCGGAAAACTCGAAGGGAAAACGGGGAATTCTATAGGAACCCATTTGTCCTTTTCTTTTTTGAGCGGTGTTAGTTTGATATAGACAACCGCATTGCCAGAAGCGGTAGACCGGCTGTTTCCCGATCGAGTAACGGTTGGGATCACAAATTTTAGTGTGACGCCTTCGCCCGAAGTATCCTGTCGTGGTACCGCGTGTGCTGCTATAAGCCGGAAAAGCGCCATCTTACCTCCATATGAGAAAGCGGCAGTTTTTCCGAAAACACCAAGAGCAGGATTGACCTTATCAAGTACCGGTACTTGATGGCTATTATTAGCCCATCGAAAAACGACTTCTAACGGATCGCCTATATGCCAGATGATTTCCTTTTGCGGAGAAGCGACGTCGATGGTGTTTTTCCCCCATTTAACCTTCCACTCGACGATCTGCTCGCCAAAGACTTCTTGTTCTTGCATCACACGAAATTGCACACGAAATCCTAGAATAGCTGCAGCAGGATCGTGTGTTTTTTCGTTAGCTACCAACAATTTTAAGAAACTTTGAACAGGCGCGAAGCTCTCAAGACAGGCGCATATACGTTTTTCATCTTTTGTTGGACGAGGCTGACCTTCAAGTGCAAATTGCACATCAGCTGCAAAGACATCATAAAGTTGCGTAAGTTTTTCAATCGAAGCGATTGTGGCATCTGGTTCTGTCGTATATACATCATCCGAGAACGGAAAACGATCTTCGAGCGTATCGTGAAAGTGCTCCGCGATTTCCTGGTAATATATCAACGCCATCTCTGCAGAGACTTCCTCTGCGCGCGATAGCAATGCTCGCGCCATATCTGCGCGCTGATCCAAGAAGAAATCACCGCTTTCTTTCGAAACGTTTTCGAAGATTTTCTTGGACGCTTTAGGATCAACATTTTTCAAATCTGTTGTAACAAAGTTCTCTAAAACCGCTATGGAGTTGCCAGGTTTTTTCTTGTCATAATCGTCCACTTGTTTGATCAATTCGCGCCATTTTTTCAGAAGATCGCTGTTGTGCTTCTGCTTGCAGAGCGGATCAATGGCTAGCAAAGTAATCAAAGGATCTGCAAGATCCTTGGCAAGAAAGCGAATGCGTTCGCGTTGTGCCGATAGGTAGTTCTGCAATTGGCTGCTGTCATGCACTTGAAACCCGGCATAATTAGCAGGATCACGTCCGTTCCAAGAAGAAAAGAGGTTTCCTTTAGCGGTGTATGGACCGTCAGCCTCGAGGATGTCGTCCACTTGCTCAAGCAAACGATAGGCCAACTCGAGAATAAGAACCGTCAGTCGGCCATCATACATCCGCCGGGAACGCACGTGATCTAGAAACCGTAGAATCTTTGAGAAGTATGCCGTCGCATCCCTAAGATTTGCTGTTTGTAGACGTAGCCGCTCTTCCATGCTTGATGCCGATACGCGAGCATCGTTTTCATCTTCAAAAAGCTGAGCTTGCGCCGTCAAAGTTTGCACCACAGGTGTAAGTATGCGATGGGCAATATCTTCATAGATCTCGCGCATTTCTTCATCAAAAGTATCAAGCCGCGTTCCAGTAAAATCTGTGTAAGCATCGATCAATCGCGCTGCTTCCTTTAGAATCCGCGTGTCCCAATAAAGAATTTTCCCTTTTGGGATAACCGTCTTAAGCTCTTTGGATTTGGCCGAAACCATAAAAGGCTCTGCTAACAGTTTCTGCAGATCCTGGGTTAGCCGCACGAATCCCGGAGAAGGTCCCAAGACAATATCGCCTTTTCTATGTGAGAAGAACCTCCCTGTAAGCGGTGTTTCTATAGCAATCAGACGTCGTCGAAAGGCTTTGAGAGACTTTTCTCCTCGTTGCAGAAGATTTTTTACAAACTTTCGGCCAAGAACATCTGAATCTTCCATGAGGCTCATCGTCTGAACATAATCTCCACCTGGATCAAAGTGCTCCCGACCCCACCAATCCAAGGACGAGTCCTTTGTATATATTAAGAGGCTTTGCATTTTAGATGCTAAGTCCGCCACTTGCTTGGCTGTCAATTCCGCTGTTGGGTGGTGGAGAATTGATGCTAGTTGTGTGATCTTTTCACCCAGCGCACTGATTACCTGCCACGTTTCTTTTGCAAATAGTCGATGAAGGAAGCGTGTATATAGCTCGACCAGTACTGTTCGAGCTTCTGGTGCATATTTTTTGATGTTAAATTCCTGAAAGTTGATATGCGCATTCGGCTTGCGACCATTCATCAACTCCGTGGCTGTAAAATCGATATTAAAAAGGTAAGACGTCAGAGCACGAATATGGGCACGATCTTCGCGTTTCTGCAGAAGGTTGTAGTGAGCGCCACCTTTCTCAATCTCCAAAAACTTCTGCACATACTCTTTAAAAACCTTGTATTCTTCTGTTTCTGTTGGCAAAACAGCGACAAGCTGTTTATCGTCTTGTTTTACTTTTTTTGTCATTTTTTCATGTATAGTCCGCACATTCATCGTTAAATCAAGATACATGGCTCGCAATACAACGTGATCAAAGGTCAGAATAAGCATGTCCGAAATATGTTTTTCTAAGCGCGAAAACCAAGACGCTGGTAGAAAAAAGTAAGATAAATGTGGATCCATCGTGTTCATTGCAAGTAGCATTTCACGTGTCTCGCGCGTTAAATGCGCCTGGTCCTCAGGAGTTGTTACATGCTTTTCAACAGTGCGCAATTTGACAATCAGATCTTTGATAAGTCCCAACATGCTTTCTAAATCTGCCGATTTCTTATGGAGTGTGTTGTGCGCTTGATGTCCTCCCAGCAACAACACCGCAACACTTGCGACCATAAGTCCACGGATCCATGGTGTTGCTTTTGTCGTTCCGTGCACAAGGTTTAAGCGTAGAGGGCGTGCCAAGTGCGTTTCTTGAAAAATCTTTGTGTCAAAAAGATCTTGTGAAAAATACACACGTGACTCTTTGTCCCAAAAAGCTGTCCGTGCATTGACTTGAAAATTTTCCGGATTAAGTGCAGAAAGATCGACCGAAGGCAACGGATGAATGACTGGATTTGTCTCTTGACCGGTAAAGTATACACCACGCAACAAAAGCCCGGATCCTTCCGAGAACGGTCGGAACAGAACAGAAAGATAAGTGCGCACAGTTTCTTGAATTGCCTGGATTTCTCTTCCGACGAACAACGCTTTTTCTAGGATCTCTGAAGGGGGCGCATGGGTTGCTATCGATAAAGTGGCACGTTTGATGCCATGCAAGAAGACCTCAAAGGCTTCATCGATCCACGAAGGAGAAAAAGACGTCTGCAAATCATACGGAGATGACCATCCAAAGATCTGTTGGCGATTCGCGAAAGGTAGTTGCGCACATAGTGCTGAAAATCCAGGCATTTTATCGCTTTTTGTGATAATAACGTACACTGGAATGCGCATGTTTATGGCAGATTGCAACCACCACAGATGCTCAAATAAATGTTGCGCCTCTTGCGCTTTCTGTCCTGGAAACGGCTCTTTCTCAGCAAGTTTATCGTAAGGAAGGGTCAACACAACACCTTCTAAAGGTGCACGCGGTCTGAGATATGTCAGCAAACGGCCAAAAAGCTTCCAAGTGTGGGAAATCCCCATACTGCCCACGCCACCAACGGCCGATCCTGGCGTTTCTATCAACACTCCAGATTCAAAAAGAAACGAGCGGAATGGTGCGCCCTTTATATCAATCGTGTCGTATCCAGGCATGGGCAGAGATCTTAGATTCTCTGCTAACGTGCTTTTTCCTGATTGTGGAGCACCTACAAGCATGTACCATGGCACTTGATAGCGCCAATTCTTGCCATATACGTGCTTACGTAAGATCTCGAGAATTTTAAGAAATGTCTGTGTTACAGGACCTACCTTGAACAACCCGTGAGAAGCGAGAATCTCTGCCCACCGACCTGCAAACAGCGGAATAGATTCTTCTTTATGGGCATCCTCAGGTGTTCCTTGCACAGCTTTTAAGGCTTTCTGTTTTGCCTTTTTCTCTGACAAGGCCCCCACTCCCATACCAACCAACAATGCTAGTACGCACCCAATTCCAACGGTGATCAAAATGATATAAGGCAACGAGTGCTGGTGCGTAATGGATGCGTTCCAGAGGGCGTTCATGGAACCCCTCCTTCTGTAACCATGTTGGTGATGGAGCGCACAAGTCGGCTGATTGAGGCTGTTTCAGCACGCCAAATAAGGCTGGTTCCTAATGTGAAACACATAAGGAAACCGTAGAAAGCATAGTGCCACCAAGATGGATCAGGTAATTCATGCTTAGGGGCACTTGTTAGCGTTGGCTGATAGCTTTGCCGAAAAATCCGCGCATCAAAAAAGTCTACAGAGGGATCTCCACGAATGATAAAACGATAGAGTCGTTGTTTGTACGCTTTTATCTCTTCTTTATTTTCATGAGGGCGATATTGGCCTTCAAAGCCGAGCGCAAGTAGTTTTAGATATAAGATAGCCATTTCTGTCAGGACACTTCCTCTATTTAAGAGGAATTGATCGATGCGATGAAAAATTTCCTCACCGGCTATATGCGTTTCGAAAAACGCTGTTTCCAGAAGATTATTCTCCCAGTACGTGCGCCCAGACCAAGAGATGTTTAGAAACACCTCATCAGCCAGCGCTACCATAATGTAGATAGCCTCTTTAAGATACACATCGACGAAATCTCCGCCTTTTTCTAGACATAGCATCGTATGCGTTTTCAAAAGACCATTGAGTCTATTCCACAATACGCCTGCTTTCTCTAAAGATGCTTCTTGAATTGGTGGCATCTCTTCTTCAACAATTCTGCGACAAGCAATTACCTCTTCATAAAAGATATCGAAAAGACGGAGGAGAAAAGTATTTCCTTCTGACTCGTTCACGCATGTTTCCTAGGTTCGTCGCACATAAAGAGCTGCGTCTTGAGGACATATCGACTTGCCAGAGTTGAAGACGCATAGATCTTCTTGCGTATTCAGATAGGGGCTTCCCGGATCGATCGAAAGCAGCACGACATCCTGAGGTGTCGCAATTCCAAGTTCGAGTTCCGCTGATACTACCTTACGCGCTGCCCCTAAAACTCGGTTATCCTTAACGGTAGCCACTTTTGAGGGTGCAGCAATCTGTGCTCCACGCATCCAATCCAGCAGCTCGTTTTCGTTCATGCCTGGAGATTTGCGGAATCCGATAATCAGCTCACGATGATCGGTCCAAGAAGAAGAGAGAGGCAGACGGAACTCTTGGCCATCTTTGTTGAATGGAATGGTGTAGTAGTCTTGTTTCAAATTCTCTAGCGCTAGCTGAACACGGTTTTGAAGAGCCGTAAAAACCGCATGCAGATTTTCGTGCTGATATTCTGGCAATCCAGCTAAGTATTGGCTTGGGGTTAACGCTAAGACGTGTGCAACCGTCTGAAGCATCGTTTGATACAATATGAAAGGTGAGATTTTTGGCATCACAAGAAGCGCTTCAAGAGGCAAAACGCCTTGTATTAATGGGCGCAGGATTAGTGACCCTTCTGTCGAAATGGCGTAACAACGCTCGGCAAAATAATTGATTTTTTCGCGCAGAGATTTTACAACTTCACGACATATGTCTTTTAAAGCTTCTGGAACATATAGACAGGGTGCTATGTAAGGCGTTGGTGTAGGGCCTTTTTCATCCGGTCTTAGCTCAATCAAAGGGAACGCTGAGAAACGCCCGGACAGTTCTGGCTCTGTCAGCAGGCGTACAATAGGCCGCAGACGAGGAATGCGAATGGGATTGTCGCCTGTATTGTTGTCGCGGACCTCTTCGCCTTCTAAAGAAGCATAGCGTGCGTGAGCGTCTTGAATAGCGTCTTCTTGCGGTCGTTGCTTGGCTACTGCAACGTACAGCCGAAGCACCTCGTTTCCTGCTATTTGCAAAAGTGGCTTGAGATCGTAGAAGACCTTGTCTTCTTGTTGTGTCGCGTCGTATTGGATCAGTGTGCCATCTGGTGTAAGCGCCTCTAGATGCAAAAGAAGAACGGTGCCGGCCGAAAGCGCTGCCGAGTCGATCTTGAAATCACAAACTCCATACCCATCTGGTCGGCTGAGCTGAAAATGGTGGTGGATTAGGTTCTCGGTTCTAATTGCTGTCTGCTGAAAATGTTGTGGAGATAGCAACATTCCTTCGTGCCATTGCACGGCCAAAGGAATCGGTCGCTCGAACACCACCGCCATATATGCCTCGACTCTTCCACAGGCAGTCTAAAAGGCATTGGTTAACAAGATGTTTACAGATGGACGAGGGCGGTTTAAAATTCGTTTGCTCTTGCGAAGATATAAAGATGAGGGAAGCAAAATGAAAAAAACTATACTGCCGCGGGCGGCGAGAAGGGTGGTAGGTGGTGCTATCAATAAAGTGCTTAACATAGGGAGTATGGACCTGCTCATTGAAATTTCTGGCATGTGCAATGCGAACCGTGAATGCAAAATTTTATGGAATATCGCTTATTAAGCTAAAATTCTCCCTTCTAGCCTGCTTTTGAGCCGCTAAATTCTGCTATGTCCTTAGTGTGTGCCGTTACGAAGGCGTTTCTTAGATCTTCTCAAGAAGAAATGATAGCAAAGTGCAGTTTCCCAAACCTCTCTCCTTTCCAACTTGCTTCAGAGAAGGTAGCGAAAGATCTCGCTTTGAAGCCCGAATACCGAAAAAGTAGACCAGGCTCTTCCCGCCTTGCCAAATCTTTCCCATGCGCTTTCAGGAAAACCAAAAAAGTCTCTGCGCAACTCTTTTGGAAGACCTATCGTTTTCCCAATGCCCTATTTGGGTTGTTTGAGTTTTTCTTTCAAGGTTTGCATTTGCTCTTTTGCATGATCTTTCGCAATACTGGAAACTTGTGTTCCACCAGAGCTGAGCTCGTTAGAGATGTTCTTAGCGTGCGCCATTGTTTTAGAAAAACGATCTTTGATAAATTCTGATCCTTTAGCAACACACTCGCTGATATTTTTAGAAGCTAAAGACTTCTGGAAAGACTGATTCATATCCGCCATCATCTGCTGGAAAAACCCCATTTGCAGTTTTGCAAGATTTTGATAGACATCCATCGATGTTTTCCCCATGGATGCTAAAGTCTCCATATTTTTGCGATACATATTCAATCCTCCTTCAAGATCTATGTGCGGTATCTTGAAATTTTGAAAGCAATTCGCTTTTCCTTTGCTCCCTGCAGTCTTCGCGTCCTTCTTAGAGGCAGATTCTGTTGTAGCTGTTACCATTTTCTTCTTCCTTTCATAGTAAAGTGTTTGTTCTCTAACTAGCTTGTAGAACAAGATTACGAGGGAAACATTAAGAAAGTCTAAATGCTTTGATCAACACGTTGAAGAGCTATCCGACGAATTGCTCTCCTAAAACGCGGTCTTCCAACGACGCTTCTGCATCAAATAGTAATGTAGCAGGGTGCTGCTTATCTTGTGCTATTGTTAAGTGGATAACGTCTCGAATTTCTACGAAATCAGCAACGGCATTGAGCGGACGCTTTTGCGCATCAAGAACAGAGAGTTGCAGTGTCGAAGTGTCTGCGAGTAAAGCACCGCGCCAATTTCTTGGACGAAAAGCGTTAATGGGGGTCATAGCCAACAAGTTTGCTCCTAAAGGCACTATCGGGCCATGAGCAGAGAAATTATAAGCCGTACTGCCTAAAGGAGTCGCAACGATAATGCCATCACCAACAAGGGTTTCCAGGCGATTGATGCCATTAATGGCAACTGAAATCTTCGCACTCTGATGCGTTGCGCGGAAAAGATAAACTTCGTTAAATGCATAGGCTTTGTGCACAACGTTCTCTGCCGTTATCGCTTCCATTGTTAAAGGAAAAACGGAAATACGATGAGCAGCGGCTAATCGCTCTAATAGATGGTCTGTGTTATAAGCGTTTGTCAGGAATCCAAGATTCCCTTTATTCAGTCCATACACAGGAATTGACAAAGGCATAGCATAGTGGAGCGCATGCAAGACGGACCCGTCCCCGCCAATTGTCACAACAGCTTCGGCTTTTTCCAAAGCCACTTGTCCATACACTTTTATAAGCTGTTCAAAGGCAACGCCAGCTTTACCGTTGCGGTTTGTCGAAAAATGAATCCTCATGAATAAACTCTATCAGTCCATTGTGTATGAGGAAATATACGTTCTTTCGTTCTTTTAAGATCGTGGTATTCCTTCTTGGAAGATGTTCGCCGCTTGTTTTTGTGCTGCGGTTTTTACAAAACTCTTCTGTTAGCAGCCTGTTTCGTTGATGCTTCCTCTCTTTCTTTGGAGGTCTTAATAGCCGAGTCTGAAGGATAATGGTTTCTTTCAAAATTGGTTTCTCCGCATTTCTGATGTCAAAGTTTGTGTTCTGCTATAATAACAGAGATGAGGATCTTTCTAAGATTTTGACTAAATTGGTCAAGAGGCAAAAGATGCCAGGTGAGAGCCTGCTTTTATCTCTATCTCTTTCTTACAAAAAGAGCCACTAAGAACGTAGCAATACAAAGCTAGGATTCTCTGTCATGGTAGACAGCAAGTAAATGAAGAGAGTACGCATACGGCGATTTTATTCTAGAAGGAATATTTTCCATTTTCGAGCTCTGAAAGTACGTGCTCTATTGCCTCGTCTTTAAAGGATTTGCTTTGCCAATCGAACAGTAAAACATCATCTACAAACACATTATATCCTTGTAAAGAAATCGGAATGCGTGCTTGGTTTCCACATTTGCTTGTATCTTGTATCTCTTTTGATGAGAGGGGGCTCCAATTACGCATGTCGGCCAGGATTCCTTTCTTTCTGTTAATTTCTAGTACCAAGCTTCCCTCTTCTGGAATTCCGGTAGAAGCCAGAGTGAAGCTTCCTTTCAAAGACATATTTAAATCTTTAATCTGCATTGCTGCGTTTTCGCACTCGATGTATCCGCCGGCCTCTTTCCACGGAACAACGCCGGAAAGCAGTACCCTAGGATGTGTAAGAAATACATGCACATCAATATCAGATAGGCATTCGAAAATAGGAAAGGCGCCGATATAAGAACCTAACTGTTTTATCGACAGTTCAGCGCTTAGAATAGGCTCTTTTCCTGTCGTCCCATTTGCGGAAGTAACGGTTTTTTGCTGCTGCCTTAAGGCAAGAAAGCAATCTTGCCCTTTAAAAGTAATGATTCCGCCTTCTGATAGGGTCGTCTGTATCTGATCTGTTGAAGCATAGTTAGATCCAGAAAACAGCGACGCAACCTGTGGGCGCATATTCTTCCATGAGATGGGCAATGTCAGGAGTGTTTTCTTTCCAACACGAAAAGATCCTAGTCGCAGAATGTCGCAAACCCCGCCTTCAGGAAAGCGGATCCTGAGTTTACTCGGACGAGAGATCGTCCATGAAACACAGATCTCTGGTGCAGAAAACGCCACTTTTTTATTTGGAAACGCGAAGACGCAATGACGTCCTGTCACTTGAACTGAGATGAATCCTGTTGCTGTGACAACCAAAGAATCGTAGGCTAACTGTCCACCTTGCTTGATGTATTCCTCTTGTGCCTGAATAAGCCGTCCCATAAACGTGCGTTGAAGGTACGGCAGCAGCTGAAAATGCATAATCACTTGCAAGACGATTGCAGAAAGAACGACAATGCCGAGAATCTTTTTCGGTTTTGACAACATTTAATTCTTCCTCTCTAGTTTCTGGTACGCTTCTGTAAAAACTTTCTCGAAATGCGACAAAAATTGGCGCCGAGGAATACCTGGAGAAATTGCCGGAAGAAATTGTAGGGTAACAATGCCTGGGCGCTTTAAGAAACATCGACGTGGCCAAACAATCCCAGAATTTAGAACAGCTGGAATAACGGGAACGTTGGCTTTTTCGTAAAGAAGGCTGAATCCGCTGTGTAAAGGTTGAAAAGTGCCAGAAGCCGTACGAGTGCCCTCTGGAAAGATCAGAACTTTATATCCTTGTTTTAGACGCGCCTCCCCTTGCACAAGAAAAGTGCGTAATCCTATTCCCTTTCCTCTGCGCCCGACAGCAATACAGCGTAACTTTTTTAAAAATGCGCCAAAAAAGGGGATCCATAGAAGCTCCTTCTTTAACACGAAAACGAACCGTTCGAGATACAAAAACATCACGACTGTTTCCCACGTTGACTCATGGCGCATGGCAATAAGAGCTGGAC
>JAITIJ010000054.1 GCA_031279495.1 Holosporales bacterium
GACCTCACCAATAAGGATGTAAGAGACAGCATAGAGAACGAGCGCAAAGCCTGTGCACGCCCAATGCGGTTGAATGCGCTCTCTATACGAAGACGTGTCATATAATTTCCAGAAACCGAAAGTCACAAGCGTCGTACCGAAAAGCACTAAGGATACATTAGCAATTCCACAATCTCCCACTCCCAACCGACTAGCTATACCCATAGCAAAGCCACCACAGAACAACCTTTTCCACACTGCAACAACGAAATCCTTCACGTTAACAGAGCATTGTACCCCGCACATGCTCGTGTACATATGCATAGCACAAGTAACAGATTTCGCACGGAACATGACCCACGCAGTGTTAATAAACAAGAATGTTGCCAACCAACAGCTAAACACACGCGCTTTTGCAAAGGATACGGCTTCTTTTCTGTTCCCGATCCACAGTTTCCATAACCGATGGATAACAAGAGCGCTACCGTGCATTACTCCCCATAAAACGAATGTCCAGCCAGCACCATGCCAAATGCCGCCAATAAGAAAAGTCAGGAACAGATTGACCAATGTGCGTGCCAATCCCGATCGATTACCTCCTAGGGGAATATAGATATAAGCCATCAACCAACGCGATAAGGTCACATGCCAACGTCGCCAGAAATCTTGGATATTCAAGGAAGTATATGGAGATAAAAAGTTCTGTGGCAGTCGTATATTAAACAAAAGTCCCAGTCCGATGGCCATATCGCTGTAGCCAGAGAAATCGAGGTAAAGCTGAAAAGTGTACGCAAGACTTCCTAGCCAGGCAGTCAAACACTCAATGTTACCTTTCATCGCTTCTACATCAAAGACTAGCTTGATAAACGGCGCTAAAGAGTCGGCGATAATGACCTTTTTCCCTAACCCCCAAAACAACAAGGTCATTCCGCGATAGAAATTAAGGCCGTTAAACGTCCGCGCTTCTCCATGCGAAAATTGTGGCATCATCTCGCTGTGGTGGACAATCGGTCCAGCGACTAATTGAGGAAAGAAACAGATGAACAAGCAGTAGCTCAGGAAATTGCGCTCCTTCACTGCCCCCTTATAGCAATCCACTAAAAAAGCGATTTGTTGGAACGTGAAGAAGCTGATACCGATCGGCAGGACAATATGCGGCAGCGGTATCGATGTACCCGCTACTTGGTTTACGGTTTGCAAGAAAAAATCTGTGTACTTGTAATAGCAAAGAGCAGCAACATTAGCGCCAATACCTGCAACCGTTAGAATCAGGCGATGACGCACAGAAAGAGCATGCTGAATCCACGCGCTCATCACGAAATTTCCGAGTATAGATACCAAGATGATGGCAAGATATTTGTAATTCCAAAAGGCATAATAGAACAGTGAGGCCCCCACCAAAAAAGCGAACGGCAATCGCGCCCATCGGGTCTTGCATAGTGCATAGTAAATCACCAGCACAAACGGCAGAAACAACCACATGAACTCAAAAGACGCAAAAACCATACGGACGCTTCCTCTCCTTACTTCTCTTTTCGATGAACAGTCCCTAGCTTGAGACATTATCTGACGTCAAACCATAGAAAAGTCAAGATCGGGCCAGTAATCTAAGAATAACAAGTTTCAGCAAAGAGGATCACACGAAACCGTCACAATTACACTCTTCCATAATCAGCCCGCCGGGGCTTCCACATTCAATGGAAGCCTCACAACTTTCTTGTGGCTGTACCCCTCTAGCAAAAAATATCATTCCTAGACGAGCTTTAAATCATCCCTAAGCATGATTTTTAGTAGCTGCAAGTAACTTCAAAAAACGCTCGCGCGTGGCTGCATACGGGACAAAGATCTGGAGCTGCCTCTCCCTCTGCCGCATAACCGCAATTACTACAAGTCCACAGGACTTTCTCGCCTTTCTGAAACACTTTGTGCTCTTTAACGTCTTCAAAGAGCTTTTTGTATCTCGCCTCATGCGCCTTTTCTATCTCAGCTATTGCTCTGAAAAGAAAGGCAACATCATGAAACCCTTCTTCTTCGGCTTCTTTCGCATATTGTGGATACATAGACGTCCACTCGTCATGTTCTCCACGAGCTGCTGCTGCAAGATTGGTTGCTGTATCTCCAACAGAGCCTCCATTTAAGAGCTTAAACCAAACCTTGGCGTGCTCTTTCTCGTTTTGAGCTGTCTCTTCAAATATCTTGCCAATCTGAGCATATCCCTCTTTCTTCGCTTGAGACGCAAAATAAGTGTACCTATTACGTGCCTGCGATTCTCCTGCAAAAGCATTTTGCAGATTCCGTTCTGTTTTGCTTCCCTTTAGTTCCATCGTATTCTCCTATCCTATAAATTTAGACTAGCTCTACCACAAAGATAGTGCCAATCTCGCGCAAGCATCTGCACACAACAATCTCCTTAAAACGCCAAGAAAAGAGCTAAGATTTAGAGTCTTTTGCAACACCCACAAGAACCGGACGCAAAAGGCGCTCTTGCAAAGTATACCCCGTTTGCAGGATCTCTGTTATGCCCCCAGCAGGGACTTCTGTTGCCTCGTTTTCAAGCATCGCTTGATGATAAGTGGGATCAAAAGGATCCCCAATCTTAACAGAGATACTTTGTACGCCATGACGGCCAAGAGTCGAAATAAACTCCTTTTCTGCAAGGCGCACACCTTCTAGAATAATGGATGCTGAAGTTTCTTCAGAAGCATGAAGAGCTTTTTGCAAAGCATCAAGAACAGTTAAGCAATCTCTTGCAAATTTAGAAATGCTGTATTTAAGAGCGTCTTCGCGTTCTTTCTCTGCACGTTTGCGGAAATTTTCTAAGTCAGCTAGAGCACGCAGCCATTGGTCTTTGAAATCAGGTTCTTCCTTTTCGCAGGATTCAGGATTCGTCTTTTCTACCTCTTCTACCTCTAATGCGACCGACTCTTGTGAAGGTTCAGCAGAAACACTCTTATCCATTTGTACGCATTCTGTTTCAGGGTTACAACCGCTGCATTTTTGTCCGTGATTGCATTTGTCCATAGATTCCCTCCAAAACGCTTTTCTTCTATTCCTCTAGCAATCGACCAACCACGCGCGAAGTAAAATCAACAAGAGGAACGATGCGAGAATAATTCATTCTTGTTGGGCCAACAACTCCCACGACACCGATAATACGTGGTTCCTGATGCGTTCCTGTTACACAAGGGGACACGATGACGGAACATCCAGTAGAGGTAAAAAAGCGTATTTTCTTTTTCCATAAAGATTTGCACTCCTTCGCCAACAATCGTCGCCTCTAAAAGACGAGAAAGCGTTTCGCGTGTCTCAAGAATCGAGAATAAGTGCCGCAAACACGCAAAATCTTCATCTTCGCGCACATGACGCAACAAATTGCCTTGCCCACGCACGACAACATAGTCAAGAGTAGCTGTGGAGGATGGCTTTGCGGCAAACCCAATTTCTACCAATTTGCGCGTTAACTCATTCAGCTGCACACGCCGTTCTGCCAATTCTGCTTTAATCAAAGTCCAAGCTTCTTTTAAGGTTTTTCCAACAACGCGCGCATTTAAATAGTTCGCCGCTTCTGTCAAGGCAAAAGCAGGAAGCCCTGGGGGAATAGCTATAATGCGATTCTCTACGGCATCGTCATCTGTAACAATAATGACGAGAGCGCTCTCTGATGATAAGTAAATAAATTCGATATGGTTCAACGCCGCTTCTCTTTTTGGGGCAAGAACAAGCCCAACGCACTCAGAAAGTCCTGAAAGAGCAGCGGTTACTTCTTCAATAGCTTCTGCAGGAGAATATTTTTCTGCTGAGCAGAGTTGGGCAAGGTGGTCTTGCTCTTCTCGTGAAATATTGCCTATTTCCAGAAAGGCACGCACAAACAGGCTCATACCGGTGTCTGTTGGTAAACGACCCGCAGAAACATGCGGTGCGTACAACAATCCTGCATCCTCAAGATTTGCTATGATATGACGAATGGTTGCAGGCGAGAGAGACAACCCAATTCGACGTGACAATATATGAGATCCGACAGGCTCTCCCGTTTCAAGATAGACATCAACAAGGCAACGGAAAATCTCTTGCATTCGACTATCTAGGTCAGAAGGGAGCAACATCTCGTTCACACTCTTGCAAGACAAAAACCAATTTTATAAAACTCAGAACGGAAAGGTTGTGTTGCATGTTGCCTTTATTCCTCCGCCCTTCACGTCGTGCACATCACGAAATGCGTTCTGTGGAATTCGCTCCTGCGTATCTTACCCATCCCGACGGAAGTTGTCTTGTAAAATTTGGAGGAACGCATGTTCTATGTTCTGCTTTTCTAGAGGAACGTACAGCTCCTTTTTTGCGTGGATCCGGAAGTGGTTGGATAACAGCAGAGTATGCGCTTATGCCAGGATCTACACGACCGCGCGCAGATCGTGAGGTGACACGAGGGCGCCCTTCCGGCAGAACTCAAGAGATCCAACGCTTAATAGGGCGTGCCCTACGCGCAAGTGTCCGCTTGCCTGATTTAGGTGAGCGACAAGTGAAAATCGACTGTGACGTGATCGAAGCTGATGGAGGGACGCGCGTTGCTTCCATTTGTGGAGCTTATGTTGCAATGGCGCACTGCCTTAAGAAAGCTGTCGTTAAGGGTACCTTGAAAACGTATCCTGTACATGATTCTGTTGCAGCAATCTCTTGCGGCCTGGTACAGGGGCAAGTTCTGCTGGATCTCGATTATGCTGAAGATAGCAGCGCCGAGACCGATGCAAACTTTGTTTTCGCTGGAAGTGGTGCGCTAGTTGAAGTCCATGCGATGGGCGAAAAAGCCACATTTTCCAAAGAAAATTTCACCGAGATGATGATTCTTGCAGAAAGTGCTACCCAGGCAATTAAGAAACTCCAAGATAAGGCATTGGAAGAGACGTGATCCCTTTGTAAATATTCAAAACTTGCTCTTGTAGATTTCTCTGTATACACTTTTTAAAAGCCCTTTGCGGCAAGGAGGTGTTTATGATGATCAAAAGCAGGGGAGAACGACAGCGGAAGATCCTTCCAAGAAATTTTGAAGCGCGCACAAGGGGTGTGCGGCTACGTTCTGCACGCGCGCTTGCAGATATCTCGCGCGAGAAATTATTGGAATTTGGAGAGTTATCGTTTTCTTCTCTTGATGCATGGGAAAATGGGCGCACGTCATTAACGCAGAAAGGAGCAGAAAGAAGCGCTCATGCTTTGAGAAAAGTAGGCGTTATTTGTTCGGCTGAATGGTTGTTATATGGCGTTGGGACAGGGCCACGCTTTGTAACGGACCCTCCTCTTTTGCCTGGGGGGGACCTTGAGGTAAGCAGTGCAGAAAAAATTGGTGCTAGTCCTTTTGCAATTCAACGCGAGGCAGATTTTTTCCAACAAATTCATGCTAATGCTGTTATCTGTCATATTATAGACGATGGAATGCTTCCTTTGTACGCTTCTGGAGATTGTGTGGGAGGATTTCATTCGACCAACTTCTCAGCGTTTATAGGAAAATCTGTTATCGCTCATGTAGAAGGTGTGGATCCTATTGTTCGTCACTTGGTGGCTGGAAATAAGCCAGGAACTGTTACGTTGACGTGTTTGAATGCGGACACATCTGCTCACATCCAGCTGTTGCCGGATGTGCGTCCTTTGTCTGTGGCAGAGGTGATTTGGCACAGAAAGTCTTTTCCCCAACAGGAAGATACAATATAATAGAAGAGAAAAAGCGTCAAAAAAGGCATAAACAGTGTGCTTTATTGGGTGTCAGCGCGTAATTGTCCGCAAGCCGCGAGGATATCTCTACCGCGCGTTCGGCGCCTGAAACAATCGATACCACCTTGTGTAAGAATCCTGGAAAATGTAGCACACACACCCGCAGATGATGGGGCGAATGGTGCACCCTTCCACGCATTAAACGTAAGCAAGTTCACTTTCGCTGGTAAACCTTGCAGTAAAGACAATAGCGCACGTGCCTCCGCTTGACTATCGTTAACTCCTTTAAGCAAGACGTAGGCGATTGTGACATACTTTGTTTTACTCATCTGAGGATAGGCGTGCACCGCCCGCATAAGCTCCTTTAAAGGATAAACGTCGTTAACAGGCATAAGTTGCGAACGCAGAGTGTCTGATGGAGCGTGCAAGGAAAGAGTCAACGGAACACGACAGTCGCGCGCAAGAGAAGCAAGCACCGGCACAATGCCTGATGTTGATACTGTGATGCGATGACGAGAAAATGCCAATCCATGTGGATCTAGCAGGAGAGCAAGCGCCTCCTTAACGGCCTCATAATTCAAGAGGGGCTCTCCCATACCCATCATTACGATATGCGTTAAGTAACGCGTTTTGCTGTGTTGAGGCCAATCCGCAAATTTATCTTTAACATGTAGCACTTGCGATACAAGTTCATGTGGCGTTAGGTTTCTTTCAAAAAGTCGTGTTCCTGTACGACAGAAACAACACCGCAAGGAACACCCCACTTGACTTGAAAGACAGACGGTGGCGCGTTTTTCCTCAGGAATAAAAACTGTTTCGATCGATGCTGTATGCGCTGATGGAATAGAGGAAAGCTGAGTCGGTGCATCGGAACCACCGGGAAGAGAAAACACCCATTTTCGCGTACCATCGCAAGAGAGGTGTTCTTGAAACGTCGGTAAACGCTCAAGAGAATATAATTCTTCCAGACGATAGCGCACGGCTAGAGGAAGATTCGTCATGGCCTCAAAAGACAATGCGCCCTGCCTATACACCCAATCCCAAGTCTGTCGTGCCTGTAGAAGTGTTAACCCAAGTTCTTCAAATTGAGCGCACATCTTCGTCCAAGGCATTCCAATGAAGAGAGCTTTATCTCTTTGATTGTGCATTCTTTTGAGGAGAGACGCGTAGTAAACAGATGCGGTTCTGCTGCCGTTTAAGTACCTCAACGGCATATCCTGGAATGGTGCACACCTGCCCAATGTCTGGAATCTTGCGTGTATGATGCATGACTAGTCCTGCAATCGTTGCCGCTTCTTCTTCAGGAAGATCCCAGTTGAATTGACGATTCAAATCGCGAATCAGAATCTCACCTTCTACCACAACAGATTGATCAGATTGTGTAGAGATGCCGGTTGCGGTAACGTCATGTTCGTCAACGATTTCGCCAACAATCTCTTCCAAGATATCTTCCAGAGTGATAGCACCCATAAGTGCTCCGTATTCATCCACAACCAGAGCGAAATGTCCATGGCGGGCGCGAAAAGCTTGTAGTTGATCGAACAGAGTCGTTGATTCTGGCACGAACCATGGAGGAGAGGCCAAAGCTACAGGATCCACGTTCTTCTTAGGGTTGCTTGCAGCCTTTTGCAAGGCGCGAAAGAGTGTTTTGACATGGAGCACGCCAACAATATTCTCTCTGTTGCCCTGCCACAAAGGAATACGGCTATAGGGACATGCAAGGATCTTTTCTATCATTTCTCTGGTGCTAGCGCAGACCTCAATCATTTCTAATTTCTTGCGGTGAACCATCACCTGGCCAATAGAAACTTCATTAAGATCCAAGATGCTTTTCATCATTAGCCGCTCTTGTTCTTCCTCAGCACCGCCTGTAGCATGCAGATCGATTGCGCCACGCAGCTCATCATCTGAACAGGGGGGATGTCCTGTGGAGAGCACTTTAATTCCAACAAGTCGTAAACTGGCGCGTGCCACGGATTCCAGAAAGCGTGTGACAGGATGTAAAACTTTGCAGAAGATTGTTAATAGTGGAGCAGAAGAAAGAGCATAGTGTACAGGGTTTTGAATAGCTACGAGCTTTGGTAAAATCTCTACATAAACAATGATAAAAAGACTGAATAGAAACGCTGTGATTGGCAAGAAAGACTCTCCTAGAAACTCTATAGCCAACCATGTTGCAACGGCTGTCACACTTTGGCTAATAAGCTGGTTTCCGACTAATATAGAGCTTAGTGTGAGCCCGAGATTCTCTTGTAATGTGCGCAAAACGATGGCGCGCACGTCATTTCTTCTGTTGTGGAGCTGTGCGCGCGAGACGCTGGTGACAACGGTCTCAGAAGCGGAGAAAAAGCCAGCAACACCAATTAAGAGAAGAATCAACACCAAGAAAACAGCGGGCAGAAACGTCATAGCGCTTCTCCACGTCTTTGACACGGTGTCTCAATAAAGGCTATACCCAACAAGGTCTCCTTGAGAGCCTTTTGCTCTCCCTCTTGCTGATGTTATAAGGGAATAAGAAAGAGGTAAAGTATCGTGCGTATCGTTGTATTTCTCGCTTCCGTTACAGCTCTTCTTATGCTTTTGGGATGGGGAGTGGCCTTTTTTGTCGGTATCCCTGCACCTGTTAGCGAAATTCATAAGGTTCTTCCTCATGAACAATTCCGCCAAAAGTAAGCTTTCTCGGCATGACGCTCAGCAGACATCTCATATTGTCCTTGCGTTAGAGCCATTTTTTGAAATGCTTATCGTGGAGCGAGGTGTTTCTTCTAATACGCATGCGGCGTATCGATCTGATCTTATTGACTTCCTTGTGTTTTGTCGTTTTGCTGAGGATCAGACGATTACTCATGTAATGACAGAAGAGAACATTCGGAACTACTGTGGCTATCTGACGCGACAACAGATGAGTTCCGCGACAATCCACAGGCGCTTGTCTGCCATTAAGCAGTATTGCTTATTTTTGGTACAAGAAGAGATACTTCCTTCAGATCCCATGCAATTCTTAACACGACCTGCAAAAGGAAAACGCCTGCCGCGCATTTTATCAGAACAAGATCTAAAGCTTTTGTTCGAGGCCGCTCAAATCTTGCCACCTACAGAACGCACGCGCGCCCTGGTAATGCTTTCTCTTCTTTATGGAAGCGGATTGCGCGTCAGCGAGCTCGTTTCTCTCCAATGGGGAGCAATTGAGCGCGATGGCGCCTTTTTGCGCATTAGGGGGAAAGGCAACAAGGAACGATGCGTGCCTCTTTGTACGCAAGCACGCGGTCTTTTAGGAGAATGGCACTCTATACTAGGCAAAACCCGTTGGATCTTTCCCTCGCCAATAACTGGGAAGTATCTTACGCGCCAACGTATTTTCCAGATTCTAAGAGATATCGCGTGTCGAGCGGGACTCGATCCATCTTGTCTTTCCCCTCATGTTTTGCGACACGCTTTCGCAACACATCTTTTAGAGAACGGTGTCGATCTGATGAGTTTAAAAAAGATGTTGGGGCATCGTGATATTGCGACGACAGAGATCTACACGCACGTCATGCCTGAGCGTTTAGCCCAAACGGTTGCAAAATATCATCCTCTTGGACGTGTAACGCGCGAGGACATCTCATGATAATTTTTGAATTTGAGCAAGCTGTTTTCGAACTAGAGGCGAAGATCGACGAACTTCGCCATATGACAGATGGAGGGATGAATCTTGCTCAAGAGGTGTCTCGTCTTGAGCAAAAACGAAAAACGCTTCTAACAAACATCTATGAGCGTCTTACTCCCTGGCAAAAAGTGCAAGTAGCACGTCATCCGAACCGTCCTCAGGGATTAGACTACATTCAGTACCTTATCACGGAATATACGCCACTCGCTGGCGATCGCCTTTTTGGAGAGGACCACGCTTTGATTGGTGGTCTAGGACGATTTTACGGCAAAGCTGTTTGTGTTCTGGCTATCCATCGTGGGCACGACACAGAAGAGCGCTTATTCCACAATTTTGGCATGGCACAGCCAGAAGGCTATCGAAAAGCACAGCGGCTTATGGACTTGGCGCATAAATTCGACTTGCCTCTTATAACTTTCGTTGACACTGCTGGTGCTTATCCAGGTATAGGTGCGGAAGAGCGTGGGCAGGCAGAAGCTATAGCACGATGCATCGAAAAGGCTTTTTCTTTAAGCGTACCAACGCTTGCGGTTATCACAGGAGAAGGTGGATCAGGGGGAGCTGTAGCTCTAAGTGTTGTCGACAAGGTATTCATGCTAGAACATTCAATCTATTCTGTCATTTCTCCAGAAGGATGCGCTTCTATCTTATGGAGAAGTGCTGAAAAAGCAGCTGAAGCAGCGGCAGCACTACATTTAACGGCGCAGGATCTTCTAGCCCTCAAAGTAATAGACGGTATTATTCCAGAACCATTGGGAGGTGCTCATCGTGACGCGAAAGCAACGACACATGCTGTTGCACAGGTCCTACAGGAAGCTCTCCAAGAGCTTGAACAAAAACCACGAGATAGGCTCACAACGGCACGAGAAGAAAAGTTTCTGTCTACAGGGTGCTGAAGGAAGAGTAACTTGAGCGATTCTCCGATTGATACGCCAGATCAGCAACAAAACGACCGTTGGGCAGTTATTCACAAATTCAGGACGATCGGTGATGCGATTTTTCATATGCACGCCATCCATGCTATCGCTGCTGTTGCTCCTCGGTGTCGTATTACCCTGGCTATGCCAGGTCCTATACCTGCTGCCGATTTATTCGTTGATGATCCCGCCATCGAAAAAGTAATATTTATCTCTCGGAACGCTTACTTCAAGGGACGAATTAAGAATATTTCCATCCTGAAGCAAGAACATTTTAGACGTGTTTGGATACTGGGTGAGAGCACAAGTTATGCATTTACCGCTCTGTTCGCAGGTGTAAAAGAGCGTCTCGGGTACGGATATAGTTTGGCTCAACGTACAGCCTTGACACACCATCTGCAGCGACCTATGCCGTGGCCTATTCCTGTAGGAGTAGCAGAGGCGTCATGGGCATTCCTAGATACATATGGTATCGCTCGTTTGCCAAATGGTCAGAAGCCTGTTTTTTCACCAGAACGGTTGCAGCAGGCATATCAGCAATACGTCTCTTTACCGCGCCCATGGATTTCTTTTGGCATCGGCGCACGTGAAGCGCGCCGCCTCTGGCCAAATACCCATTGGTGCTCTTTAGCTGAGGGTTTGCTTCAGCAGTGGGGACCAGGCACGCTGTTTCTTTGCGGTGGAGAACAAGATCGAGACAAAGCGCGCTATATAACGGATTTCTTAGGGAAAAAATCCACTGTTGTGCATGTTATAGGGAACCCTTTATCGGTTGTAGCGAGTATCTTTCAACACACGAATGTATTTATTGGAAACGATAGCGGACTGTTCAATCTTGCTGGAGCCATTGGTTCTTGTCCCGTTATCGGATTATTTGGTGCTTCGCCCGTGTTAACGTATTTACCTCATGCGCTCTTTGTTGTGCCTCCTGATGGCGCGATATCTTCCATGCAAGCCCTTACCCCAGCTTATGTCCTACAAAAGGTTCTCCAGTATTGCCAAAGTGTATAAGGTAGGAGCGCTCTTCCTTCCTTAATATCCGCCTATATTTTAGATTTTCTCTCCTTTCCTGGAGGTTTTCCTTATATTCCTTCGGAAGAAGGTCTCATTCTCTTGTGATGTTCAATAATATTGTTCTATTATTCTTTATTTTATTTCATTATTTTCTTAACAAAAAGGTATTTGTATTTTATATATAACATAGGTTTTGGACATTGTTGCAGAGGGTATTGTTTATGAGGATTGTTGGCCTCATTCCAAATGAGTGAATACGCTCAGAGGCATCCGCCATACTTACGCTCTATCGATCCCTCTTCTCAACCAAAGCTACAAGAAGAAAGCAATTGGAACTTTCTCTTCGTAAAGGCTCATCTCTATCTCCTAGCTGAGCCTTTAACTTAAGCAATTTCTGAAAGAAGCCGAATAAACAGCACACAGTTTCATTTATCAATGGCAGGGTTCTACGTGAGCCCATCTTCCTTCATGCTAATGTCTTCTGACTCTTAAAGAACTGAACAGCTAACCTAATGATTCTATTGGCTTTAACTGCGTGGTTGCATAGAGTACTTTTGCCAAGTTCGGAAGGAGTAAGGTGAACCACCAACCAATGCGGCTTTACCATATCTTCAGACAAGCACGCGCGCGGCTCTCTAGTGGCGCAATAGTTCACCGATGGCTGTCTTATGTGTTATTCGCGCTCGCAGCCCTTTCAAGCACCTTAACGTATAGCGCTTTTTCTAAAAGCATTTTTCTTTCCGACAATCGTGTTCTGATTCTTATCTATGCCGATATTATCTTAGTATTGTGTCTTTCTTTTATCGTTGGGCAACGCTCTGTCAAATTATGGAGCGCACAGCGCCAAGGTATTCCTGGGGCGCGTTTGCACGTTCGCTTTGTCGCTATTTTCTCTTTACTTGCGATTGTTCCATCTACGTTAATGGCGTTTTTTGCGGCGACTTTTCTTCACGGTGGACTTGAATCGTGGTTCACAGAACGCAATCAGCAAGCAATCCAAGAATCGCTGCATGTGGCAGAAACTTATTTCAAAGAACACCAGGAAACAATTATAGCTGACGCAACAGCGTTAGCCCAGCTTATCGAAACGCATTTTCCCACTGTTATTGAAGATGAGGAAATTCTCAATACAGTACTCACAAGATTTTCAACTCTAAAGTCTTTTTCTGAAGCTATCGTCTTTGATACCTCCCTTAATGTCGTTGCGCGCACGCCACTGAGTTATTCTTTAGAATTTGAAGTTTTTCAGCATCGTGAATTAGAAGAAGCCCTTCGGCAAAATGTTGTCCTGTTAACGAAATCTCCTGAGTATGTGCGTGCCCTTGTGGGGATCGATTTAATCAATTTTAGGGCGTTTCTTTTAGTTGGACGTCCTATTGATTCAAATGTGATTGCCCATATTACAAAAGTGCGTAAAGCAGTCGCTGATTATACGCACGCTTTCTCAACGCGACGTAGTTTAGAGTTTACATTCGCGTTCGTGTTTCTCATTGTTGCTATATCGCTTGTTTTTGCTGCAATTGCGATTGCTATGAGGCTTTCTTCGCAAATTGCGCGTCCCATTGGACGCCTGATTGAGGCGGCAGAGAGTATTAAAAGAGGAGATCTTACCGTTCGTGTGCGCCTTAAAGGAGAGCAAGATGAATTAGCTGTCTTGAGCCGCACTTTTAACGAAATGACGGAGCAATTAGGCGAGCAGCGCCACGCCTTGCTTTCCACGCACGCTCTCCTTGAGGAGCGTCATCAGTTCACAGAAAGTGTACTATTGAGCGTTTCGTCGGGCGTGATCAGTCTGGATGCCCATGGTCGTATCCTTCTTATGAACAAAACGGCAGCTCATTTCCTGCAGATGGAGGAGTCTACCTGCAAAGAGCATTTGTTGCGTGATATTGTTCCAGGATTCTTCACTGCTCTAGAAGCTTTTTTTGCTGCTGCGCCGCATGTGCGTGACGTTTTTGAAACGGATCTGTCTCTTAGAGTGTCTGGCCAAGAACGTTCCTTCTTTCTACGTGCAACCCCTATTCATCAAGAGAAAGCTTTCAGCGGATTTGTGATAACGTTTGATGACTTGACGGATCTTATTGCAGCGCAAAAACAGGCTGCTTGGTCCGATGTTGCGCGTTGCCTAGCGCATGAAATAAAAAATCCATTGACTCCTATTCAGCTTTCTACGGAGCGTTTATTAAAAAAATATTTACCACAAATTGCAGATGGACAACAAACATTTGTGCAGCTTACTCAGACAATTGAGCGGCAAGTGGGCAATATCCGGAGATTGCTGGATGAATTTAGCCTCTTTGCACGATTCCCCAATCCAACTTTCCAGCCGTGTGATTTACAGAAAGTTTGTCAGCAAGCGATCTTTTTAGCGCAGACAACTTATTCCAATATTCGATTTACATACACTTGCAAAAGTACGTTTTCTTGTCTCATGATACAGGGAGATGACAGTCTATTACATCAGGTCATTATGAATATATTACAAAATGCGGCACAAGCTCTGGGGCGGTCTTCCCATGTGCGACAATCTTCGATTGTTGCCGTGAATCTTGCTATCCGTGGCGAAGAGATTCATGTACGTATTCGTGATAATGGCCCTGGTTTCCCTCAAGAACACCTTCGACAGTTAACAGATCCTTACGTTACCTTTACGCAAGGAGGAACGGGCTTGGGCCTAAGTATCTCAAAAAAAGTCGTTCAAGATCATGGCGGGTCTATGCTATTAAGAAACAATAAGAGGGGCGCAGAGGTGAAGCTGGTGTTTCCTATAAGCAAGGAGAAAGGAAATCGATAGAACCCTATGCAGCCGAAAATCCTAATCATTGACGACGAACCGGAAATACGCCGCCTTATGTCGGAAATCCTTGAAGATGATGGATGTAGTACAATCTGTGCGGGAGATGTGGTAGAGGCTCTGCGTTTGACGGAAACGCAAACACCTACTATGGCATTTCTGGATTTGTGGCTGCATGAGGATGTTTCTGGTGGGCTTAAAGGCCTTGAGTGTTTACGAGAACGCTTTCCGGATGCGCCTGTTGTTATGATCTCTGGTCATGGGACCATTGAGATCGCTCTTGATGCAATCCGTAAAGGAGCGTTTGATTTCATCGAAAAACCGTTTGCAACAGAGCGTTTACTTTCTACCGCACGATGCGCCTGTGAAATGGCGCGACTAAAGAAAGAAAACACGCATTTACGCTATAAAAAGCGCTTAGAAACATGCCTTATTGGAAGTTCTTCTGCACTTAATAACGTTCAGAAGTTGATAGACAAAGTTGCTCCCACTAACAGCCGTGTTTTTATCCATAGCCCTATAGGGGCCGGTGGTGAGAGCATCGCCTTAGCGATACACGAGAAATCTTCCAGGCAGAAAGCGTCCTTTATCACGGTAAATTGCTCTGTTATGAATTCTGAGCGCTTGGATAAAGACCTTTTTGGAGAAGAGAGCGCTAGCGTAGTTCATATGGGCCTTTTGGAGCAAGCTGCAGGAGGGACGCTTTTCCTCGAAGACATCACGGATATGCCGATTGATATTCAAGCAAAATTACTGCGTGTTCTGCAGAATGGTGCTTTTACTCGTATCGGGGGAACGCACTCTATCTCAACAGATGTGCGCATCATTAGTTCCACTTCAATGCGGCAGAAAGATCTTCACTTTGAGAGTGGCGGTTTTCGCCAAGACTTGTATTATCGATTAAGTATAGTCCCGATTGACATTCCGCCCTTAACGGAACGTCGAGAAGATATCGTGCCGCTTATCCAGCATTTTTTAACACACGCTGAGGCTTGTTTTGGTTTGGCGTCGCGGCGCCTGAGCGATGAGCTTCTTTCCGTCTTGCAGGCATATCATTGGCCAGGAAACATGCGCCAAGTGCGCAATGTCGTAGAGTGGATATTGATTATGGCCTCCGGATCGAGCACAGAGGAAATCGGCCTCAATTTTCTTCCTCCTGAGATTTCTCATTCTGCAGAAATCACGATGCCTGCGGCTCATGCAGCTAAATTGATTTCATTGTCTCTTAAAGACGCGCGCAGCCTTTTTGAGCACGACTATCTTATGGCGCAAGTTGAGCGCTTTTCTGGAAATATATCCCAAACTGCAGAGTTCATTGGCATGGAGCGCTCTGCTTTGCATCGAAAACTGAAGAACTTACACGTTGCTGTTCGCAGAAAAGAAGAAAGAAAAACGCCGGAGCAGATGTAAATTTGCTATGCGTTAGCTGTCGCCGAGAGGTGAGATGCCATAAGGTTCGCAGAACTGTATGCTATTTGTATACGAGCTGCAGACCAACAAGACAAAAAACCGTTTTCAAGAATTAGTGTATCGCAAAAACGTTAGTACAATTAGCTTTTTATTGGAGGAAGGAACCCTATCTTTCCGCTGTGTAATAGTCCTCTTCCACGAAAAGGCTAAAGCATAGTGGTAACAAAAGTCGCATCAATGTTCTTGATTCACTTCATTGAGCAAAACCTAGCAACTTCTGTCTTATTGATGGATACAAATTTCGCTGCGCTGCGCATCTCACTCCCCTGTCTCTTCACATAAGGTCGTGAAATTCGGCGCCTCTTTACAGAGGGCAAATTTCTTATATAATATTTTCTTCCTGATTTAGCATCGCACGGGAGCCATGAACGGAGAATTGTACCTTAAAAGATATAGAACGCGCGCCATTCTCGGGTTCTACCCTTTCGAGAGAAAGCAACCGCGTGAAATTCTTGTAACCGTTATTCTGCGCTGGACAACGCTCCCGCGCGCTTGCAAAAACGATCATTTACGAGAAGCTATCAATTACGAAGACATTTTGCGTATCGTAGACGAGTCCTTACAAAACCGTTCTTTTCTTCTGATCGAAAGGTTGGCGTGTTTTCTTTACGATGCAGTTCGTTCCTTTGTGACTACGGCGGAAAAGGGTAAAAATATAACTTTGCGTGTGGAGGCGATAAAACCGTATCCTCCTGTTGCAGGATTGTCAGAGTCCTCTTTTATCTGCTCGGACTGGTAAGTGTGATCTGTCTATCCCTAGGGAGCAATATTGGTGATCGCTTAGCGTATTTGCGATCTGCTCTGGCAGAGTTGGCAGTATTTTTTACGGTGCAAAAAACTTCTGTTGTGTTCGAAACGCAAGCGCTTCTGCCGCAAGGAACGCCAACTGATTGGGATACCCTTTATTGTAATATGGTTGTGGGAGGCACCTCGTCTTGCGCGCCAGAAGAGCTTCTTCATCGTCTTCAAGAAACAGAACAACGCCTGGGGCGGCCTAAAGAGCACAAGACCTGGTCTCCGCGTTTCATCGATCTGGATATTCTTTTGTACGATGAAGTTACCATGGAATCCGACATTTTGACCATTCCGCACAAAGAGTTAAAAAATCGCCCTTTTCTTCAATCTCTGTTAGCGATGATGGGTGTATGGCCTTCAACCTTGGACGACTACACACCTGTGCGCAGTTTCGTCCTTGAGCCTAAGATCGTTGGGATCGTTAATGTCACGCCGGATTCTTTTTCAGATGGAGGGCGTTTTTTTGGGCCAAAGGCAGCAGTACAACGCGCTCAAGACGTTTATGCGCAAGGAGCCACTATAGTTGAATTAGGGGCACAATCGACGCATCCCGGATATACAGAAATCTCGCCGCAAGAAGAAATTGCCAGGCTGGAGCCAGTTTTGGAAAGATGTCAGAATATCCCTTGCCTGGGAATAGACACATATTTTGATGAAGTTGTCGGGTTTGCCC
>JAITIJ010000007.1 GCA_031279495.1 Holosporales bacterium
CGCAGAAAACTGGAAGCATACCACTTGTATCGAGGAACTTTGTGAAAGGAGTCCTTGATAATTGCTCCTTGCACATAATTTTCAATGCAAATTCTTATCCGAAGCTATAATAGCCGCGGCGTGATGCCGCGGGGCCCGTGCGGCCTCTATCTGTTCCAAATTGTCGCAAGGGCGTAGTCACACCTGCACACCACTTACGCGTGATCTTCAAAGATCTCTTTTTGTACTAATGTACTAAGTCTATTAATAATGCCACGAATCTTATGGGATTACTGTGTATTTCCGTATATATCGAATATTCCTACTTCTTAGAAAACCTATACAAAGATACTCACGCGAGTGTTGCCTATTATCTTATAAAAGAGTATAGTAAAATAATTTGCATAGCATGCGGGAAAGCCATCACGCAACAATCTCAGCTTTACTTGCGGCGCAAATGATAAACTTCTGGCCTCCAAAGCTTTTTGCAATACTCTACCTCCTGCTCACCCTCTTCGACATCGTACATTTCTCATTCCTACGGAACATGATAGGGTGGCGTCTATGCTATGTCTTAAGCCATTGGTATTGTCTGGCGCAGAGGTTCTTCCTCTTGTTGAGGGTGGAAAAGGCATCTCTATTTCCACAGGAGCAACATGTGGAGCATGGGCTCGAGAAGGCGCTGTTGGCACTTTCTCAGCCGTCAACGCAGATGACTTAACACCAGATGGGCAAATAATACCCCAAGTTTACACCGGAAAGACGCGAATTGAACGCCATCGAGAACTGATCGCGCACGCCATTAAAGGAGGCATTGCTCAAGCAAAAGTCGCACATGAAACAGCACAAGGTCGCGGCCGCATCCACATGAATGTTTTGTGGGAAATGGCCGGTACCGAAGAAATCTTGCACGGCATTTTCTCGCGCGCGAAGGATCTGATCCACGGTATTACATGTGGTGCGGGTATGCCTTACAAGCTAGCGGAGATAGCTACGCAGTATGGTGTCTATTATTATCCAATCGTTTCTTCAGCGCGCGCTTTCCGAGCTTTGTACAAACGCGCCTATCACCGGTTTTGCACATTTCTAGGAGGGGTTGTCTACGAAGACCCCTGGCGCGCTGGAGGGCACAATGGGTTGTCTCATAGCGAGGATGTGAAGGTGCCGGAGCCTCCTTACCCACGTGTTGTCGCCTTACGCGCGGTTATGCGCGACTGCGGGCTTGGTGCAGTCCCTATTATTGTAGCTGGTGGTGTATGGTGGCTCTCGGAATGGGCCGATTGGATTAACAATCCTGAAATTGGTCCTGTTGCGTTCCAATTTGGCACACGATCCATTTTGACGCACGAATCGCCTATAGCGCATGCATGGTATGATCTCTTATTGTCGCTTAAAAAAGGAAACATAAAAGCAACGTCACTAAGCCCGACGGGGTTCTACTCTTCGGCCGTTAGCAATGCTTTTTTGCAAGAATTGCAAGATCGGTCATCTCGGCAGATACCTTACCAAGAGGCACCTTCCGAAGAGTGCGCAACGCCGTTTCCAATTGGCGTACGTGGCACTGTTGTATACGTTTCAGCAGCGGACAAAATTCTTACGGAGATTTGGAAGAAAGCAGGATACACCACACCACTACGTACGCCAGATAGTACACTTCTTTTTGTTACTCCTCAAAAAGCGCAAATGATTAGAAACGATCAAGCAGCGTGTGTAGGATGCTTGAGTTCTTGCCGCTTTGGCGGTTGGAGTCAATCACAACTTCAGCAAGATCCGGTTCGCCTACCAGATCCGCGCTCTTTTTGTATTCAAAAAACACTGCAAGCTGTTGCTCATGGCAAAGATCCCCAAAATGAACTTGTTTTTTCTGGAGATCAGGCCTATCGCTTTGCTGAAGATCCCTATTATAGAGACGGCTTTATTCCTTCCATACAACAATTGATTGACCGCATTCAAACAGGCTTCTGATGTTTTCTCTGACATCTTCTTTTGCCGCATCAGGAGATCAGCCAGCGGCCATAAAAGCACTGATAGAAGGTGTTTCTCAGGGAAAGCGCGATCAAGTGCTGCTGGGTGTAACGGGATCCGGAAAAACTTTTACAATGGCGCAAGTGATTTATGCCTTAAATCGGCCAACATTGATTCTAGCTCCCAACAAAACACTCGCCGCTCAATTATACGGAGAGATGAAGGATTTTTTCCCGCAAAACGCAGTAGAATACTTTGTCTCGTACTATGATTATTACCAACCCGAAGCTTATGTGCCCCGAACAGACACGTATATCGAAAAAGAAGCGACGATTAATGAACATATAGACCGCATGCGGCACGCCGCGACGCGATCTCTTCTTGAACGTCGAGATGTGATTATCGTTGCAAGCGTTTCGTGCATTTATGGTATTGGCGATCAAGAGGCGTATCGCACAACGACGCTGACTTTGGAAAAAGGCCAGATATATCAGCGGAATAAGCTATTAGATCGTTTGGTGGAGTTGCAATACACGCGCAACGATACTGCTTTAAATCGCGGCCAATTCCGAGTTCTAGGTGACATAATCGAGATTTATCCAGCACATGCTGAGGGCTTTACGTGGCGTTTGTCTCTGTTTGATGATGAAGTAGAGGCGATATGGGAGGTCAATGTTCTAACGGGCCAGAAACGAGTTTCTCTTACTACAGCAAAGCTATATGCAAACAAGCATTTTGTCACAACAGCAGAGCGTTTGCCGAAAATCGTCGCCGATATACAGCATGATTTGGCTGTGCGGTATCAAGAGCTTAAAAACGAGAATAAGCTTATTGAAGCGCAACGCCTGCAAGAGCGCGTTAGTCTGGATCTTGAAATGCTGCAAGCTACTGGTCACTGCCAAGGAATCGAAAATTATTCGCGATATCTTACAGGGCGTTCGCCAGGGGATCCTCCACCAACGCTATTTGAGTATTTGCCCTCTGATGCCCTGCTGATTGTGGATGAAAGCCACGTAGCTGTGCCGCAACTAGGCGGCATGTACCGTGGCGATCGCATTCGCAAGACAACTCTTGCGACATATGGCTTTCGTCTTCCTTCTTGTGTGGACAACCGACCGTTGAAATTCGAAGAGTGGAATGCTTTGCGCCCGCAAACGATTTTTGTCTCTGCTACTCCTGGTCCATGGGAATTGCAGTGTACACAGGGAGAATGCGTCGAGCAGATTATTCGACCGACAGGACTTGTAGATCCTCCTTGTATCGTTCAGCCAAGCGAAGGACAGATCGACGATTTACTCGAGCGCATCCGAATCGTAACGACAAAGGGCTATCGCGTTCTTGTGACAACGCTTACAAAGAAAATGGCAGAGGCCTTGACAGAATACGTAAGCGAGATCGGGGTGCGTGCTCGGTACTTGCACTCAGATATTGAAACACTTGAACGCATCGCACTAATCCAGGATCTTCGGCGTGGAGAGTTCGATGTGCTGATCGGAATCAACCTCCTGCGCGAAGGGCTGGATATCCCTGAATGTGGGCTTGTGGCGATTCTAGATGCGGATAAAGAGGGGTTCTTGCGATCGAAGACATCACTGATTCAGATCATCGGTCGTGCAGCGCGAAACATTGATGGCTATGTTGTGTTATACGCGGATACGCATCCTTCATCTTTAGAAGCTGCGTTAGAAGAGACACAGCGCCGCCGAGACAAACAGCTTTCGTATAATGCAACACATAAAATTACGCCTGTTACAATCAAGAAAGTGGTCAAAGCGATTCTAGAACAAGACAAAGTTGGTGCCTCTGAGGATAATCGTGATGCAATTGCCCTAAAAAAAGCAAAACAGCAGACATCTCATTCTATCCGAGAAAGTCGCGTTTTGAATCGTGAAATCTTACTTCTGGAAAAAGCGATGTATAAGGCCGCGCAAGATCTAGATTTTGAACAAGCCGCCGCTTTGCGAGACAGAATTCATCTTCTACGAAAATGAACGATAAACTTGACAAATAGGGGGGGGGGCGTGATATACTTCCCTCATGTTCAAAAAATGGAGATCGAAAATGAACAATATTGATAGACTATTTGCTTCAGCAATTGTCCTTGCGACATTTGGCGTAGAAGCAATGGAGAGGGAAGATCTTCTCAGTCGATTGGAAAATCCGGCAGATCCTG
>JAITIJ010000029.1 GCA_031279495.1 Holosporales bacterium
GAGATGACGGCACAAGGTTCGGAAGGAGGAAAGCCCTGGTGGTTTAAGAAAAAAGAACGGACACGGTAATACTTTTGTAGAAAAGATGGCCGTATCAGATGTGGAGAAATGTTTGATAGGTTTAGAGGATGGGAGGAAAAGAAAACTCGCCTCCCTTTCTCTCTATCTCCAAAACGCTCGACATGCTTATGAGAGTTGTAAAGAGGGGGACGGGGCGCAAAGAGATTCAGTGAACTGAGATTTGGAGAGAGAGGATGAGGCGGAGAAATGTTTGATAGGTTCAGAGGAAGGGAGGAGAAGAAAACTCACCTCCCCTTTTCTCCCCACGACCTTTTAAAGCGCGGGATACCCTTATGAGAATGTAGGAGGGGATGAGGCGGAGAGATGTTCAGTAGTTTTAGAGGATGGGAGGAGAAGAAAACTCGCCTCCCTTTCTCTCTCTATCTCCGAAATGCTCGATACCCTTATGAGAATGTAAGAGGCGAGATTCCTAGTGTCTAGGACATGAAAAGAGAGCTACTGCCCCCCCTTCTCCTTACGACCCCAAAAGCGCTCAATGCTTACGATGAGATTGTAAAGTGAAGTGGAACACGCTCACGATGAGAGCTGAAGAGGAGGGGATGGAGATGAGGCGTAGATAGATATATCGATGCCTTTGTGTCTCTGTTGTTCGAATAATTTGATACGAGAGTACGCTTTTGGAATTTGCGCGTAAGTATAGACTACCATAAGAATTTGCCTTTCGTAATCCTTCGTAGTCAACACGTCTAAATAGGCAAACGACCGCTGCCCTCTTTGGAAAAAGACGATACAGTCGTCATAATACTCTTGTTGTTCATCCATTAATGCGCCGCTTCTTTGGACACTCCTTGATCAGCATGCTGCACCCGCTTCTCTAAATCGGTAAGGAAAGCATCCATGTCTTCTCCTACTTTCTGAATGCTATGAGCAAATTCTGATCGTTGCGTAATACTCATGCTCACATTATCAATTGTCACATCAACCACTCTAAAAGTCTTCGCTTTATCAGCAGGATCAGCAGGAAACATCTTCCACACAACGACTACATGACCGCCACGCGGAGGAGTAATAACGGTTGTAACGTTAACGCCACCCTGAACAACGCATTCTACGCTTTTAACCTGCATAACCACGCCTTCAAATTCCTTGAAACGTGCAGCGTAGTTTACCGTGATCATTCGGCAAAAAAGGGCGAGAAACTTCTGCTTTCGTGCGTCCGTTAAGCAACGCCAATGGCGCCCCAGAACAAAACGCCCAATGGTCTTCACGTCAAATCCTTCCTCCAGAAGGACAGCAAACCGTTTCTGCCTAACAGCAGTGGAGATTTTCTGGTCAGTTAAGGCGTCAATCGCGCGCTTCCCGAAATCTGCAATGAATTTCTGCGCCTCTGCAGATACGGTGGCATTTCCCGCTTCTGCCGATGCTGCAGGCCTGCCAAGAAATATAGCGGGTGCCATTAACAAACTAAGAGCTACAACAGGGCAGAACCTGTAACACTTTTTAGTAAAAAATCTAATATGGAAACCTTCTCTGTGCTCCATCTTATCTCCCTTTATTCTTGTCCTCGATGTAGATAAAAGCTATCACATTTTTGTGGCTATTAATAACGTGAACATTGTAAGTGGCTTCTACAGCCTGTGTGTATGATAGAGACCTGCTTCAGAAAGATAAAGCATAGAAAAGAGCACATATTTCATTGTTGCAGCAATAGAAAGAGTGCAACAACGTTACTCTGATTGTTTAAAGTAGATTGGAACGAATAATCGATCTATCATCAAAATCAAAATCGGCAAGGTGCCTTAGATTTTTTGCTACGAAAAGGCAAAAGAAGGAAAAAGTGCTTGTTTCCTTCAGAAAAGTTCAGCAGCTTTCTTCCTTAATTAAACCTACCCTTCTTTAATTCCTATCTCATCTTCTCTATTTCCCCTTACATTAGAAGTTTTAATGGGAAGACAAGAAGCCTCCACCGTTATGGCTGTTGGGGCATATCTCCTATTGTGTGCAACAGAAAATTCGACACCTCTGGTGGTACTTTTCCTGCTAATCCTGGAACGCCAAGAGCGGCCTCAACCGTTCCGGAAAAGGTTCTTCCACTGCCAACACCGAATCCTTGAGTTGCAAATGAGAAAGTATCTTCTGGGTCGAGGAATATGTGAATAGTATAATAGGAAGAATTGGGTGGCATCCCGCTTCCACTGTGAAACACAGGTATAACTTCCAACGACACGGCTTTCACCAGAAGGTACATTCACCTGCAAGTTGCTAGGGGAAGCATTCCCAGCTGCGTGAAGGGCAATCCCCTGCGGCCCACCTCCAACTAACGGAGCTGGAGGCAAATCACTGAAAGATTGTGTGCCAGAAAGCAGGCGGAGCTAAACGCTGACAACAACCCCACTGCGTTCGCCACTGCCCATCAGAAGGTAGTTGGGCCTGAACAGAATATGCGTAGTGAGCGAGTTCCAAATGGAGTGCCATCCTCTTCTGTAACTTCCTTCTAGAGAAGTAGAGAAGTCTTGAGAGAATTTCGACGAATTATTCATCTCTATTTACTAATTTTTAATATTTTTATGCAAAACTTACAAATATATTAAGTATAGTAAAATTATTTATTATGCCAATTCTAAATATTTCTATTAGGGGATTATGAATAAATACAGCATCGCATTTTTAATGACGTTCTTTTTAACAGACTCGGTTAAGGGAACTCCTCATCTCACCCTTTCAGAAGAACAAGCAAGGCAATGGACGATGATTCAACAGGAAAAAGAGGATTGGCATACGTTTGCGTGCGAGCGTATTCATCGCGCTGTTCGGACTCCATTAGGTGAGAGAACGCCAGAATGGCACGCGCGGCAACAAATTTTACAAGATACAGAAAATGCAAAGAGAGATTCTTGGATAAAAGGACAAAAAGCTCTCGAAGAAATCCTAGCGCCAGAGGTTATGTACCACGTTTCACGCTCTTTCGGTGATACAGAAACTCCGGCACAGCAGCGCAGCTGCTCAATGTCTTATGAACTATCTTCGAGAATTATCTGGAGTGCCGATCCAAGAGGTTAGGCTTGTTGACTCTTATTCACTCCTTTCCTCTATGGCTTTGGATCCGGAAAAGAAAAGTTCTATCTTGAGAAGTTTGCAAGGAAAGAGCGCTCCAAATATCGCCTCGTTGTGTGCAATGTTTCAGCCGCACATGCGATTTTTAAAAGACTCTTGCTGTGATCTGGAAAATCCACGCTCTGAAGATACAGATGCTCTTCTGGCGCTCCACATACAGGACACCGTTCTGTCGGGTATGGGAATTGAGCCATTTCGACAGTTATTGTTAACTGGTCTAGCTTACCTTAATTCGGATATTTCGATAGAAGAAGCCATCTATCTCTTCCCCTTTCATATCGATGGGGCACGTTCTTTGACCTTTCAGCGAAGTTCTCATAATTCGATTGTTCCCTCTAGGATCTGCATTTCTACGGATGCTTCTGTTAGACGGTCTTTGTTTTGTCCCACGGAATCAGGAGGCACGCTTTCTGATAGGAGTGGAATATATCCGGTACAGACGTCTTCGCTGGAACCTCTTTATCATGAATGCGGGCATAGGCTTCTATGGGGGAAAGTACCTCCCACTCAAGAAAAATCGCTAACTCTTACAATGCGTCTTGCTTTTCACCTATTTACCTTGGCGTTTGACGAATCTTCTCCAGAAGGCGCAGAAATTAAGGAAATCAATGCGCAGATGCGGCATTCTGGGCAACTTCCTTTGGGGGCGCCAGATTACGTGTGGCTTATGCTGGCTATTTTTGGTCATGGAAACGTAGATGCTGAAGCTATCCAAGTGCTGGGGATTCACTGTGCTCCATGCCCAGGGCATTCGGAGCAGGCAATTATGTACATTTATGGATTGAGCGATTTTGTTCTATATGCTCATTTGCTACTACCTCTTTCGTTTAATCACTACGCGTTTGGATATATTCCAGATTCAAAAGAAGAGCGCTTAGCAGCTGCTTGCCGCTTCTCTCCAAATGATAAAATACTGGATCTTTATTTTGGTGCACTAGGACACAATTATGCGGAATACAAGGCGCATTTCGTGACAGCATGGGAAGAGGGAAGGTTGCCCCAGTAAAGCCGGCTGCAAAATCGTTGCATAAACGGCCTTTTGTGAAAGGCGAAAGAGCCTCAACCTTTCTGTTCACTTCTGCAAAAGGGTTCTTCTGATACTGGCTTTTCTGCTTTCCTTGAAACTGGCCGATTTAATCAAAATTCCAAAACAATCATTAGCGCCGTCAAATATTTCTAACCTTATAAATGTCTTTCGAAAGAAATACGTTCTTTATGACTTACTATGACCTATACAGAAAGCATGGTGGTATCTTAGGCGTTTTTATCGACAGAATCATGGTCCGTTTCTTGTGTATACACAGCTTTCAGCAACTGCTCAGCCTCTTGCGATTGCTTGTTTTGATTCTTAACGCTATCGAAAATCTCTTTACGCCAGATAACATAGTTTTCCGGAGATTGAATGCCAATCTTCACGCGCCCTCCCTGTATTTCAGAAACGATCACTTCAATGTCTCCGTTAATAATAATGGATTGGCCTGTTTTTCGTGAAAGATAAAGCATAACGCGTTTTCTTAACTCTCTGTTAAGTATAGGTCATTACTTATTCTTTTGTGAAGAGTTTAATAAACAGAAGCGAGAATTAACGAAAAAGGTTACTATGTATAATGTATTGAATTCTCAGATGTTTCAATCCCTATTCAGGCGTATAGGCTGGAGCAGCTCTCGAATTGGAGTGATCAACGAAAATCTCGCAAACCTAAACACGCCAGATTATATCGCCACAGACCTCTCGCCTCTGTCCTCGGGAAAGTGTCAAGCAATACATTTAGCAACGACAGACGATCGCCATTGTATGGGAGCTGGTCCCCTAGATACAGCGCACGTGCGCGTTAAGGATCTTCAGGCAACTCGTTTAGATGGGCACATTAATATTAATGAGCAGCTGGTGAAGCTGCAGGAAACGTACGCGGAAAGCGCGCTTATGATGAGTTCTTTCAAGAAATTCACTGATTTTTATAAAATAGTGCTCAGGAAATAATGGAGGCAAGAATGACAGTGATTCCATCAACTCTTCCACTTCCTTCTCGTAAATCTTACCCGGAACATGATCCTTTGTCGCGCGCAAAGGGAATTGCTGCCTCTGGAATGGATGCGCAGATAAAACGATTGCAAACTATCTCAGAAAATTTGGCCAATGCAAATGTGACAGCGGCAGATCCAAACTCGGATCCTTATAGAAGAATGATTGTTCGCTTTAAGCACGACCAAGTAACAGGAAAAGTTTACGCAATAGGGACTTCTCCGGATCCGTCGGACTTTCGGCGCGAGCACAGTCCTCTGGATCCAGGAGCAGATGAAAAAGGCTTTGTAAAGATGTCGAATGTAAATCCACTTATAGAAATGGCAGATTTACGGCAGGCTGATCAGTCTTTCTCGGCCTGTCTAAAGGCTTATGAAGCGGCTGTCGATTTAGATAAGAAAATTATCGATATGTTAAAGGCGTGAAAAGCGCAGAAATAGAAAGGGAAGAGAAATGAGTGACTTTGTAGTTAGAAACCGTTTGACTCCTAACGGGATAACAAAGGCGGGAGAAAAGAAAGTAGCTGGAACTGCTTTCTCTGATTTCCTCAAAGAAGAGCTTTTAGTTGCCCCTCGTGCTCAAATAGTTCAAGCAGAGAATCTCGTAACGCAAGCGGCACTGAATCCTAGCGTCAGCAAACTGCAACTTGTTGCGGCACTGACGGAGGCTGAAATAGAGCTTCAAAAAATGACAACAATTTTTACTAAAGCGCAAGAATCTTACGATAAGATTCTGCATATGCCGCTGTGATTTTCGTGCAGAGTTAAGAGCATTTTTTATTCTGGACTGTCGCATAAAAGTAGAGGAAATAACTATAGAACAATCATACTGTAAGTCTCTTTTGCTTTTTAGAAGTTTCGGTATGCATTCCTTTGCGCAGAGGAGGACACTGCCGAATTTCATTAAGGGGTAGGATGGGATGCTTTGGGAAACAGCTGCTATCAATCCTTCTTTTTAAGAGAGAACTGCAATGCCTAATACGAAACCTTCTGATCTTTTGCGCGATCTTGAAGCCCTATATGAAGCATCTTTATCCGCTGCCTCATTTGGAACAGCTTTAAAAGTTAAAGAGCTGATCGTTCGCTTGGAGCAAAGCAAGAAATCCAGCTCCATTCCTAATATCGCCGACATGACAGATGATGAGTTAAACGACTTTATCTCTAGCATTAAAGAGCAGCTTGCTACCGCTCGCAAACAAACAGTAAAAAAGATACACCGCTCTCGTATTAGAAAAATCGTTACGCCAGAAAAAGAGTAGTCCTCAGCGATAAGCGTGCATCTGACATGCTCGCTCCTTGTTGAGGCACAAGTTTGTTTGTTGAAATAAATAATAGAAGGCTAATCTAGTCTTGGATTAAGGATTACCCATAATTCACCGACACGACTTCGTATATTTTACTGCCGCCTGGTGTACGCACATCAACGGTATCACCCACCCCTTTTCCGATAAGAACGCGTGCTATAGGGGACGAAACCGAGATCAATCCCGCTTCTATATTCGCCTCATCTACACCAACGATCCGGTATTGTACTTTTTCATCAGTATCGAGATTCGTTAGCAGTACCGTAGCTCCAAACTTAATCTCCTGACCCGAAAGCTTGGAAATATCGATAACTTCCGCACGTGACAATTTATCTTCTATATCCGCGATACGGCCTTCGATAAAAGACTGCTTTTCCCTTGCATATTGATACTCTGCGTTTTCAGAAAGGTCTCCTAAGGCGCGTGCTTCTGCAATTGCTTGAATAATCGCAGGACGTTCTATTGTCTTTAATTGTCTGAGTTCTGTTTGCAACTTGTCGAATCCTTCACGCGTCATTGGCTCTTTACTCACAGTACTCTCCTGCTTGTTGTTCTTTGGAAATTGCCGGATTCTATGTCAATGGTTCTTCCGTCGTCAAGCGCATTCTCTCTTTTCTCTCCCTCTTACCGTTTCTGGTTTTCTTCTGAAGTTTTTTGTTATGCTATGAATAAAGTTACTGCAAGTCGTTAGAGCAAATGAAAGATCACTTGCCGAGTATGAACGCCAACAGAAAGTGCGCCTTGATGGAGTGGTTTTTGCACTGCGGCATGGATCATGTTTTGGCACCTATCCCGCAGAATCTATCTGCTCTTCCTTCTTCTGATTCCGGCCCTGTTTCTTCTACAATTTCTTATTGTTTGAAAGATGCGCAAGAGAGCGACTTTTTGCAGCCCTCTCCTGCACCTCTTTCTGTCTCTTCCTTGGATGCACTGCGTACCGCGTTGGAAGCTCTCGATTCTCCTTTAAAAAAAACGGCGCTTAATCTTGTTTTTGGAGAAGGTAATCCGAGTGCCAAAGTGATGTTTGTTGGAGAAGCGCCTGGTGCGGATGAAGATCGGCTTGGTCGTCCGTTTGTCGGCGTCAGTGGACAGTTGTTAGACAAAATGCTGGCCGCGATAGGATTAGATCGGTCTCGGGTGTACATCACAAATATCCTTCCTTGGCGGCCACCTGGAAACCGTACACCGACAACGGAAGAGATAACTCTATTCCTGCCTTTCGTGCGTAAGCATATTGCCCTTATAGCGCCGCGTATTTTATGCCTTGTAGGAGGTACAGCTGTAAAAGCTTTGTTGGCACGCCAAGAGGGTATTATGCGCCTCCGCGGGAAATGGTTCGATTATGAAGATGGCATTTCGGTACTGCCAACCTACCATCCTGCGTTTCTACTTCGTTCTCCCAGTCGAAAGAAAGAATCTTGGCGAGACTTCCTGGCTGTTTATAAAAAGCTTCAAAGCATCACATGACTTTTTTTGTCGTAGGGATTGATGAAGTTGGATGCGGCGCGCTTGCTGGCCCTGTTGTTGCTGCCGCATGTTGGCTAGAGGTGTCTTTTTTGACGGAATTGACGAACCACGCGTTGTTTCCTTTTATTCGTGATTCGAAGACCTTGTCCGAGGATAAACGCGAACAAGTCTCTGCTTTTCTTCATCAAGTGCCGAAAACGCGATGTCTGTTTGCTTTCGGTTATGCTTCGAAAGAGGAAGTGGAGGCAATAAATGTACGGCAAGCAAGCCTATTGGCGATGACGCGCGCTTATAATTCTTTGGGCGTGCGTGCTTCTTTGGTGGTGGTTGACGGGAAATATGCTCCAGATTTGGGAGAAACCCCTGTGCAAACCATAATACGCGGAGATCAACAGCACAAAAGCATTTCCGCCGCATCAATTCTTGCTAAGGTTTGCAGAGATGCAGAAATGCGTCGTTTACATGGGTTTTTCCCCCACTATGAATGGGATAGGAACAAAGGATACGGCACCTTGGCACATCGTGCCGCTATTACCAAACGAGGACTGACACCACATCATCGCTCCCTGTTCTGCTCCGCTTTTGTAACTGCTTTCTAGAAGAGGATCGCCTCGTAGATTTCCAGGAGAGATTTTTAGACTGGCTCTGATAAGACCCGCTTAATTACTTATTTTGCCGTATCGCGAATTATAGTAGAATGCGCCCTAGGGTGCAGAACATGTCTATTTTTTCTTTACTGCCTTTTGTGGGTGTGCTGCTATCGATAGCCTTGTTGCCTTTGTGGACGCCGGCGTTATGGCAGCACCATGCGGGAAAAATTCTCGCGGCATTTCCCTGTGTTTTGGCGCTTTATGCAGCTTTTAGCGGTGAGTTCACGCTTTTTTGTGGTGCCGCTTGCACTACACTTTTGCGTGACTATATTCCTTTTTTAACCTTGATGGCGACCCTTTATGGGATCGCTGGAGGGATTCATATTACAGTTCCACAACGTACAACACCGCTTCTTAACACTGCTGTTTTAGCAATCGCAACATTTTTAGCGGGGTGGATTGGGACAACAGGAGCTTCTATGGTGTGTATTCGTCCCTTTCTGCGTCTTAATACAGGACGCGCACACAAAGCTCACCTCATTGTTTTCTTTATCTTTCTTGTTTCTAATGTTGGAGGAGGACTAAGCCCCCTCGGTGATCCGCCACTTTTTATGGGTTTTTTGCAAGGAATCGATTTCTCTTGGGTGCCAAAAAATCTTTGCTGGCCTGTTTTTGGTACTTCTCTAGCGCTTCTTGGGATTTTTCTTGCCTTAGACACCTTTTGGGAAAGGAAAACACAGAATACAAAAGAAAAAACGCCCTTTCTCGTGCGTTGCGAAGGTAAGTACAATATCTTGTTGCTTGCCGGGGCGGTTGCTGTAGTAGCTCTTGCAAGCAAGGATCTTGGTACGTTTTCAGTGCTAGGCGTATCTCTTCCTATTGTTGGATTGTTGCGAGACGGTGGTTTGTTGCTGCTCCTTGGCCTATCTCTAAAAAGCACATCGCGATCTATCCGTGAGAGCAACGCTTTCGAGTGGGAGCCGATTCATGAAATCGCAAAGATCTTCTTTGCTATTTTCATTACATTAATTCCTGTAGAAGCGGCACTACATGGCGAAACACCATTGGCATATGCCCTAACAGACGCGTTGAGTTCGGGTGCTGGGCTCTCTCCTTTGCGGTGTTTCTGGGCATCCGGGTTGCTGTCCTCTTTTTTGGACAATACGCCAACGTATCTTTTCTTTTTTCACTTGTTTGGTGGAAATCCAACGGAATTAATGACAACACAAGCACCGTTGTTGGTAGCAACTTCGTTGGGCTCTGTTCTTATGGGGGCAGTGACCTATATTGGCAACGCGCCGAACCTGATGGTTGCAGCCATCGCACGCAAGCGTTTTCCGAAACAAGTTCCTTCGTTTTTCGGCTACATGGGCTGGTCCATTGCGTTTCTTTTTCCTGTCTTTGGAGTATTAAGCCTTGTTCTATTCTCTGGCCCATGAAATGCTTCACACACCTGTTCTTCTAACAGAGGTTTTGACGTATCTGGCGCCTGAAACAGGCAAAGTATACATCGACGGAACATTTGGTGCAGGAGGCCATAGCCGGGCTATTTTGTCTCACTGTATGTGTCAGGTGATTGCTTTTGATTGCGATCCTTGCGTTTTACCTTATGCGCGAACGTTGCAGGAGCAATTTAAGGACCGGTTTCGCTTTTTCGGGGCTCGGTTTTCTGATATCGAGACAATTTTAAAGCAAGAGGGCGTGGCTTCTATTGATGGCATGCTCTTTGATTTTGGTGTTTCTTCTTTGCAGCTGGATACGCCTAAGCGTGGCTTTTCGTTTCAAAAAAATGGTCCCTTGGACATGCGTATGGGACAATGCGATCACTCGGCAGCCGAAGTTGTGAACACTTTTGGGGAAGATCAGCTCTCAGATATTCTCTGGACATTCGGAGAAGAGCGCAGGGCACGTGCTATCGCACGTAAAATCGTTAAAGCGCGTGAGAAAAAACCGATTCAAACGACCTGGGAGTTGCAGAGAATTGTCGCTTCTGTCATAAAGACGTCTCCTCGGAGAAATCCAGCAACACGCACGTTTCAAGCATTGCGGATTTTTGTAAACAACGAAATGGATGAATTACGCGCAGCGCTTTCTTGTGCAAAACGTGTTTTAAGACCCAATGGAAGGTTTCTTTGTATTTCCTTTCATTCTCTAGAGGATCGGTTAGTAAAAACATTTCTTCATGTTCTTCCTCAAGAAGATCCGATCTATGGACACAAGACATGGACGGCGCCCTTTAGACCCTATAAAAAGAAACCCATTACACCAACTCAAGCAGAGATTACGGCCAATCCACGCGCGCGTTCAGCTAAAATGCGCATTGGGATTAAGCTATAGAGAGGCCTTATGGCACACCGCACCACTTTTGCGCTCTTGTTTTTAACGATTTGCATGGGTTTGGCTTTGTTTCATCTTAAGTATCAAGTGATTGGGGTTGAGGAGGAATTGCGCTCTCTTCTAAACGAAATAGAATCTGAAGAAGAGCGTCAACACGTTCTAAAGGCTGAATGGAAATATGCCACCGATGCACAACGCTTGCAGAAACTGGCGCAAAAGCACCTTGGTTTTTCTCCTGTTAAACCACAACAACTTATGGATAAACGGGCTTTCTTGCGTGCATTCCCTATTCAAGACGCTCTGGGCAACCTTATAGAAACTGAAGAGAATCCTTCTCTTCTGTCGCAAGAGGGAGCGCGAAGATGAGCAAGCGAGGAACGCAAGATCTTTTGCGACTGCTTGATGCGTATTGCGAACCTCTGCGACAATCTGCAGCAAAGCGCCGGCAGCGCATTGTTTTTGCGATTGGTGTTTTTTTGCTGTTTGCTGGAATCATTAGCGCCCGTCTTCTCCAAATCATGGTTTTGGGCGAGACACCAGAAGTTGTGTCTTCCTCTTTTGAAGTCACTCCTCCTCTGCGGTTCTCGCGTGCAGATATTACAGACAGAAGGGGCAGTCTTATTGCAACGAGCCTGCCTACCGTCTCTGTTTATGCAAACCCAAGAGAATTACTGAATCCTGTGACAGATGCACAGCAACTAGCAAAAGTGCTTCCCGAAATTAATCTTGAAAAATTGACGCAACGCTTTACATCAAAAAGAGGATTCGTGTGGGTCAAGCACCACATTACTCCTGCCGAAAAAAATAAAATACTACATTTGGGTATTCCAGGCGTTTTTTTTCAGAAAACAGAGCGTCGTGTTTATCCTGATTGCAACCTTTTCGCTCATGTTGTTGGTTTAACAGACATCGATAATCGCGGTATTGCAGGCGCGGAAAAGGCCTTTGATGTAACGTTATCCTCTTCAACTGAACCCCTTGCCTTATCAGTAGATAGCGTTGTGCAACATGCAGTACGCGATCTTCTCTGTGAGGGGGTAAAAGAATTCAACGCTATCGGCGCAGCTGGCCTCGTGGTGGATCTTAAGACGGGAGAGATTTTATCGCTTGTCTCGTTGCCAGATTTCGATCCGAATAGAATAAAAACCGCCGCGGCAAAGGCACTCTTTAATCGTGTTACATGCGCTGTTTTCGAGCCAGGATCTGCCGCGAAAATACTAAATACTGCGCTGGCCTTGGAAAGCGGAAAAGTGAACATCAATACACAGTTTGATGCACGTGGTGTTTTCTCTATTGGACGGTACAAAATTCATGACTTTCACGGGAAAAATAAGTTCTTAACAGTTGCGGAAATATTGAAATATTCTTCGAATATTGGGTCGGCCAGAATGGCACTCGAAATCGGCAATGAAGCACAGCGTGTGTTTTTCAAGAAATTGGGGCTACTCTCACTCTTATCTTTCGAGCTGTGCGAAATTCAAGCACCGTTGTACCCTAAGCATTGGCGCGATATTAACACCGCAACAATCGCTTTTGGACACGGAATTGCCTTTAATCCCCTGCAATTTTCGGCAGCTATTGGAGGCATTGTTAACAACGGCATATATCGCACGCCTACTATCCTTAAAGTAGATCCTGCCGCAACAGGGCCAGGTCGGCGTGTGGTATCAGAGAAAACTTCTCACCAAATACGTGCGTTGATGCGTCTTGTTGTAACAGAGGGCACAAGCCGAAAAGCAGATGTAAAAGAATATCTCGTTCTTGGTAAAACAGGCTCTGCAGAAAAAGCGCACGAACGCAGAAGAGGATATCGCGAAGACGCCAATATATGCACTTTTATTGGAGCTTTCCCTTTTCCGACTCCGCGCTATCTTATATACGTTTTGCTGGACGAGCCGAAGGCAACAAAAAATACGTTTGGCTACACCTCTGCAGGATGGAATGCTGCAGTTGTGGCCGCACGATTAATTGAACGCATTGGTCCTATTTTGAGACTGCCACCAGTAACAAATGCTCACGTTTCTGCAACTTCCACAACCGGAGAAGGGTGAGCATCACGTGTCGTTACCTCAGTTCCTGCGCGAGTATTTTCCTTACTGTAGTATACCAGTACAAGGATTAACCAGTCTCACCGCAGATTCTCGTAAAGTTACACCAGGGGGTCTTTTTGCAGCTCTGCCAGGCACGCAAGATAATGGTGTGAGCTATATTCCTCAAGCGATTGCGGCGGGAGCGGCTATGATCCTTATCGCGCAAGAAGACTATGCTAAGCTAGAACAGATAGAACAACTAAGCGGTTTAAATGTTCAATTTTTGCGCACGGGAGATCCGCGCCTCGTTTTCGCCAAGATGGCTGCTGCTTTTTATGAAAAGCGTCCCAAAACTTGTGTCGCGGTAACAGGTACTAATGGAAAAAGTTCTGTAGTTGATTTCACTCGCCAACTGTGGACTCTTTTAGGATATCAATCGGCAAGTATCGGAACGCTAGGCGTAAAAGGCCCTATGCTGCAAGTCTGTAAAGGTCTGACAACGCCAGATCCGGCCGAATTGCATACGCAATTGGCGCAACTTGCGACAGAATATCGTGTAACGCATTGTGCGTTAGAGGCTTCCAGTCATGGTTTAGACCAACGACGACTGGATGGCCTGCGCTTTCAGGCGGCAGCGTTTACGCAGTTTACTCAAGATCACCTTGATTATCACGTGACGATGGAAGCGTATTTCCAAGCAAAGAAATATTTGTTTGAAGAGCTGACAGATCCTAAAGGTACTTATGTTTTGAATGCGGATGTACCGGAGTTCTCGGTACTGTCCTCTATGGCCACCAAACGAAACTTGCGCGTGTTGGATTATGGAGAAAAGGCACGTGCCCTTGTCTTGCACTGTCTTGTTCCCGACAAAAAGGGACAACAAATGCAGGTTGAAATCCTTGGTCGTCAAGAGCAATGGTTTTTTCCTCTTATCGGGCAATTCCAGGCATATAATTTTCTATGCACCCTTGGGTTGGTACTAGCAAGCGGCACGAAAGCGGAGACTCTATTAAATATCTTTTCCAAGCATAGAGAGCTGCCAATACAAGGCGTTGCAGGTCGCCTAGAATGTGTCGCACAGTCTGAGAAAACTGTCTATGTCGATTATGCGCATACACCAGACGCGCTAGCGCATGTCCTGTCAACTATACGCGCGCATACTTCAGGTCGTATTCTTATCGTGTTTGGCTGTGGCGGAAATCGTGATTGCCCAAAGCGTCCGCTTATGGGACAAGTGGCTGAGCGATTCGGTGATTACGTGTTCATAACAGACGACAACCCTCGGGACGAAGATCCTGCCAAGATTCGTCAGGATATGCGTGCCGGCATGAAGGGCTGCGTACCTGTTGTAGAGATTGCTGATCGTTACGAGGCGATTGCACGTGCTATCACAGAAGCTACTTCTGATGATGTTGTTTTAATTGCAGGAAAAGGTCACGAGAAAACGCAATTAGTTCGTGGTGTAGCGCACTCTTTTAGCGATCAGGCCGTTGTAAAAGAGATTTTGCGCATATGACACCCCCTCTTTTTTCTGCGCAAGAACTGCAGCAGGTGTTTAACGTTCCGATTGCGCAAGATGTGTTTGCTGTTGCTATTGATTCACGATTTGTAAAACCTGGTACTCTTTTCTTTGCCTTACGCGGAGATCATCGCGATGGTCATGAGTTTATTGAAAGAGCTATTGCTGCAGGGGCAACTCTCGTCATCGCTGAGCATCCAGCAAAAGGGGCTGTCGTTGTCAAAGACCCTTATGCTGCTTTACTAGACTTGGCGCGGTATGCGCGGGAGAGGTATCAAGGTGCTGTTATCGGAATTACAGGAAGTGTTGGCAAAACAGGAACGCGGGAGGCACTAAAAACCGTTCTTAAATCCACAGGGCTTGTGCATTCTTCCGAAAAAAGCTTTAACAACCGCTGGGGCGTTCCATTGACGCTTGCAAATTTGCCACAGGATGCGGCATATAGCCTTATCGAGATGGGCACGAATCATTTTGGAGAGATCCGAGACCTGTCGATGCTTGTCCGGTCCAATGGAGTTGTTATCACCTCGATTGGTGCAGGACATACGGCGTTCTTGGATTCTTTGTCCGGCGTTGCGCACGCAAAGATGGAGATTTTTGACGGTCTTGAGCCTAATGGATGGGCGGTATTCCCTTCGGATTCTCCGTACGCGCAAATGATGCAAGAACGAGCGCACAGCCATGATGCTCAAATCTTTATGTTCGGCACGCACCCATCTGCAATGGTACGCTTGTGTCATTGGGATCTCAACGCGCGTTCGAGTCGAATAGAAGTTCAAATCAACGGGCAATCGTATCTTTATACCGTTCCTATTCCTGGTGAACACTGGGTGCTCAACTCCACCTGCTTGTTGGCAGTTGCGTCCGCCTTAGGGCTTTCTCTTGAAGAAATTTACCAACAAATGCAAAATATCTTACCTCTGGATGGGCGTGGCACGATTCATCGTACATGCCTTTCCGGAAAGAGAGAGGTTTGCCTTTTGGATGAAGCTTTTAATGCTAATCCGACTTCAATGCGCGCAGCCATTATGTTATTGGGTCTTCAGGTTCCAGAAAATGGTGCACGCACAATTGCCGTTTTAGGGGATATGGGAGAGCTGGGAGACGCATCTCTACAATATCATCAAGATTTGGCGGCAACCCTTGGGAAAAACGTCATCAACCGTGTTTTTTGCTGTGGCCCAATGATGAAGAATCTTTATGATATCCTGCCAGAGGAACGACGTGGCACCTGGTCGGAAAACAGCCAAGAACTCTGCCTTCCTCTTGAAGAAGAATTAAAGGCGGGCGATGTCGTACTCATCAAAGGATCGCATAGTATGCATATGGAATATATCCTTCGATTCTTAAAGGAAAGAACCTAATGCTTTTTCTCCTTCTTGGTGCTTTCTCGGATAAAGTCCCCAATATTTTCCGTTATATTACGTTTCGGACAATGGCGGCTTTGGTTACAGCTCTTTTGATCAGTTTTATATGTGCCCCGGCGTTTATCACGTTTGTGAGAAAACGTCAAAAAGATGGACAGCCTATTAGAACAGATGGCCCAGACCGCCATATACTTGAAAAGAAAGGTACGCCAACAATGGGCGGCGGTCTTTTGCTTGTTGCACTGATCCTGTCAACGCTAATTTGGACAAAGCTTCAGAATAGAGCTGTTTGGATTGTCTTGGGCGTGACGCTTTTTTATGGAATCATCGGCTTCTGCGATGATTTCCTGAAACTCACACGTCACAACACAAAAGGATTACGCGGAACATATAAATTGTTGGCGCAATCAGTATGTGCTTTTGTTGCAGTGCGCTATGCACAAACGCTTTGGCCAGAAATGTTCTCTTCTCATGTGACTTTTCCGTTTTTCAAAAATCTTGTCCTGGATTTATCTTGGCTTTTTCCTGCTTTTGCGGTGTTTGTTGTTGTAGGAGCTTCCAATGCCGTGAATCTAACAGATGGGCTAGACGGCCTTGCTATTGTACCAACGATTATCGGCGGCACATGCTTTGGGTTAATCAGTTATTTGGTTGGGCATGCAAAGTTTTCGCTATATCTGCAGATACCATTTGTCTCAGGTTCTGGAGAATTATGCATCTTGTGTGGGGCCTTAGTGGGTGCCGGTCTTGGTTTTTTATGGTTCAATGCGCCACCTGCCATGATCTTTATGGGCGATACGGGTTCCTTAGCCCTTGGGGGCGCTTTAGGAATGATCGGTGTCATTACAAAGCACGAGGTTGTGTTGGCGATCGTCGGTGGGCTATTCGTTATCGAGGCGGTCTCTGTTATTATTCAAGTCGCGCATTTTAAAGCGACGGGAAAACGCATTTTTCTCATGGCGCCAATTCATCATCATTTTGAAAAGCGCGGATGGAAGGAGCAAACGATTGTCGTGCGTTTCTGGATCATCTCCGCTATGTTTGCGTTAGCTGGCCTATCGACACTGAAGCTACGCTGATGCCTTTAACGTTCGCTGGGGAAGCCTTTCTTGTTCTTGGTCTAGGAAAGACAGGGCAGGCGGCCATGCGCGCTTTGGAAAAAGTTGGAGCTGAAGTATTTTCTTGGGACGATGCGAGCAAAAAAAACGACATTCCTTGGTCGCGATTGCGAGCCATCATCTGTAGTCCTGGTATCCCTTCCTTATGGCCGCGACCACATCCCGTAATTGCGGAAGCGCGACAGCGCTTCGTGCCCATTTTCAGCGATGTCGATATTTTGCGCCAACTTGCTCCTCAATCACGATTTATAGCTATTACAGGAACCAACGGAAAATCCACGACCACTGCTTGGTTAGGAGAAGTCTTGCAAGATTGCGCAGTGGGCGGAAATATCGGGTTGCCAGCTTTAGATTTGCCTTTTGATAAAAATACGCATAACTGCTATGCGCTAGAACTTTCTTCCTATCAGCTCGAGATCAGTCAATACCCTCTCTACGACATCAGTGTGTTGTTGAACATTACGCCGGATCATTTGACACGTCATGGAGGAATGGAAGGGTACGTTACCGCTAAACGGCGGATCTTTCTGAATCCACGTGGCGTTGCCATTGTGGGAGTAGACGATCCTCATGGCAGAAGGCTTGCTCAGTATCTGGCGCAAGATCCAGAGCGTGTCATAGTTCCTATTTCCGGAGAACGCGTGCCAGAAGGCGGTATCGGTTGGCAAGGTGGTCATCTTATCGACGCACGTACACAGGAGACACATCTTTTGCAAGAAGATGTTCTGCAGGGTGCACATAACCAACAGAACTGTGCAGCGGTCTATGCAGCAGCTGTATCATGTGGACTCTCTCCTACGCAGGTTAAACAGCGCCTTAAGGCGTTTAAGGGGCTTGCGCACCGTCAAGAGCATGTGGCTACTTGGCAAAATGTAATATTTATCAATGATAGTAAGGCCACGAATGCAAATTCTGTTCTGCTAGCACTACGGCGCTTTTCTGGGACATATTGGATCACTGGAGGTCGACAGAAAGAAGATGGTATCACTGCATTAACGCCATTTTTCCCTTCCATCAAGAAAGCCTTCCTTATTGGAGAAGCTGCTGTACCCTTTTCTCATGTTTTGCAAGACGCATATGTCCCTTTTGAAATTGTGCATACGCTAGAGCGCGCCACTCGAGCCGCTTTCCTTGCAGCCAAAGAACACGCGACTCCTGCAGCACCACAGGTGGTTCTGTTTTCTCCCGCATGCGCGAGTTTTGATCAATTCCGCGATTTCGAAGAGCGAGGAACGTTTTTTAAACAGTGTGTTCAACAAATACAAGAGACCTCTTATGACGTTTGCGCGTAGCGATGGCAATATGTTCTCCCAGTGGTGGTGGACGGTGGACCGTTGGCTATTAGCAACGCTTTTTTTGCTCCTTTTCTGTGGTGCCGTCTTCACGATGGCAGCAACACCTGTTGTTGCGATGCATCTAGGACTTCATCGGTTTCATTTTGTATATCGCCATCTTATTTACGCGGTGGTTGCAAACGTCCTTATGATTGGGACTTCTTTACTTTCCCTGCGCGGTACACGTCGCTTATCCCTTGTACTCTTCTTGCTCATGCTTGTGTTAATGGTTCTTGTGCCACTCATAGGACTCGAGGTCAAAGGCGCCAAGAGGTGGGTTAACCTTGCTGGATTTTCGTTACAGCCATCGGAATTCGCCAAACCAGCTTTTGCCATTCTCACAGCATGGGTTTTGTCTGAAAAACATATTATCTCCGCATTTCCGGGCAATAGAATTGCTATGGGGCTTTGCGCGACATTTGTTGGATTGCTGATGTTGCAGCCAGATCTCGGAATGGCTTGTATTGTTTTCTGCATTTGGTTTGCACAGCTTTTTGCCAATGGATTACCTTTCTTTCTTGTTGGCATTGTAATTGTGATCGCCACTTGCGGGCTAACAGGAGCTTACTTTCTGTTTCCACACGTTTCTAATCGCATAGATCGCTTTCTTAATCTCGAGGTTGGAGATCATTACCAAATTGAAAAATCTCTTGAAGCTTTTCGCAACGGTGGGATTCTAGGCGTTGGTCCAGGAGAAGGTACGGTCAAACGTTGTCTTCCTGATGCACACGCTGACTTTATTTTTTCTGTTATCGGAGAAGAATTTGGATTTGTTTTCTGCATTTTCCTGGTAGCTTTATACACGTTCATCGTCCTTCGCGGATTGGCGATCGCTTTCCAAGAGAAAAATTCCTTTGTAGTGTTAGCTTTGGTTGGTCTTTTAGGAGAATTTGGCCTACAAACATTCATTAATATGGCTTCGACGTTACATTTGGTGCCAACAAAAGGGATAACCCTTCCCTTTATAAGTTACGGCGGATCTTCTATGGTAGCGACAAGTATTTGTATGGGTATAGTCCTTGCTTTAACGCGACGTCGAGCCTTGGGAGAAAAAGAGGGATAAAATGCACGCAGATGTCTCTTGTTTGGGAAGAATTATCCTATGTGCTGCAGGAACGGGGGGACATATTTTTCCTGCACTTTCTGTGTACACAGCTCTTAAGGGCGAAGATCCCTTGCTTGTTACAGATTCCCGAGGAGCTGTTTATTGCGAAAACATGCGCTATGACGAGAAACTTGTTCTAGATGCAGGTCAGGAGTCGTTGATCTCTGTGAAGGGTATCTGCTTTTCCCTTTTTAAGTTTTTCAGAAATATACACTATTTGTTTACTCTTTGGAGGCAAGAGCGCCCGAATGTCGTTGTTGGGTTCGGTGGATGTGCGACACTTGCACCTCTTTTGCTTGCGCGCCTCATGCGTATTCCAACCCTTATTCACGAACAAAATGCGGTTATGGGCCGCACAAACAGGGTGCTATCCTATATTGTTACACGTATTGCTCTTTCGTTTCCGGAAACTCGGAAGTGTCCGCGACTCGGGAAAAGGCAACATACCGGCATGCCAATACGCGCAGAGTTTATTGGACATCCTCTCGAGCCATTAAAAAAGCAAGGCAACATTCGTCTTTGTGTCTTAGGAGGAAGCCAAGGCGCTCATGTTCTCTCCTCCATTGTGCCGCGCGCACTTATTCTGCTGCCGGAAGCGTTACGCAAACGGTTGTTTGTAGTGCAACAAGTGCAAGAAGATGACTTGCCATTTGTTGAGGCTTTCTACACCCTGCACAGTATCTCTCATGAACTGTTTCGTTTTACAGATCGCCCTGTAGATGCCATCAAAGGGGCACATTTAGTTATTTGTCGTGCTGGTGCATCTTCTCTGGCAGAGCTCGCCGCATTAGGACGTCCGGCATTGATGGTACCCTATCCTTACGCTTTAGATGGCCACCAAAAAGAGAATGCGCGTTTTTACACAAGTCATCGTGCGGGATGGTGCATTCTAGAGAGGGACTTTTCTCCCCAATCCTGTGCGGATTTTCTTAAAGAACATCTAGAAGAGATCTCAGTTCTTGAGAATGCGGGGAAAGCTATGCATACTTTGGCGGAAACGAATGCAGCAGAGGCACTTGTTTCTGCTATCGTAGAGCTAAAGCGCAGGTGAGGAATCTGTATGGGAGGATTCCCAATAACTATTGGTCCTATTCACTTTGTTGGAATAGGGGGCATAGGCATGAGTGGCATTGCGGAAGTTATGCATAATCTTGGCTATTGCGTACAAGGTTGCGATATGGAAGAAAATACTAATGTGCGGCGCTTACGGCGTTTAGGTGTGCCGGTATCTATTGGTCATAGCGCCCAGCATGTGCAAGGAGCTGCTGCGGTTGTCATCTCTTCTGCTGTTGCTCGCGACAATATTGAGGTTTCTCAAGCACGCGCTTTAGGCGTACCGATTGTGCATCGTGCAGAGATGCTTGGTGAGCTGATGCGATTGCGTCGTGCCATTGCTGTTGCCGGCAGTCATGGAAAGACAACTACAACCTCTTTAGCTTCAGCTCTCCTCGATCAGGCGGGGCTAGACCCAACGGTTGTCAATGGCGGCATCATCAATGCGTATGGCAGTAACGCGCGTCTTGGCACGGGCGAGTGGATTGTTGTGGAAGCGGACGAATCTGATGGCTCGTTTTCCAAGCTTCCTGCAACGATCTGTATCGTAACAAACATTGATCCAGAACATGTTAATCATTTCGCAAACTATGGGGCGTTGGTCGATGCATTCGCGCAATTCATCTCAAATATTCCTTTCTATGGCGTAGCAATCCTATGTGCAGACCACCCTATTGTTGCTTCCCTCTCTCGCCAGACAACAGATCGCCGCGTAATAACATACGGTCTTTCTTCTGAAGCTGACGTCTCGGCAAAGACCTATCATCTGGAGAAGCGTGGCGTAAGGTTTTCAGTACAATTCTCTGAAGAATGCTGTACAAGGTATGCTGATCAGTTGACAGTTGCTTCGCAACAAGCTGCTTGGTCGGACTTTTTCTTGCCAATGATAGGTAAACATAATATTCAAAATGCACTTTCTATCGTTGCTCTTGCTTTGGAGCTTAGACTATCTCCAGAAGACGTTCGTTTGGCCTTTCGGTCTTTTATGGGAGTTGGTCGTCGCTTTTCGATCCTTGCTGAGGAGGACAATATCCGCATTGTTGATGATTACGGACATCATCCTGTTGAGATCCGAGCAACCCTCGAAGCGGCACGCGGCATAACTCCAGGAAAATTATGGACTGTTATTCAGCCTCATCGTTATACGCGTCTTTACAACCTTTTCCCTGAATTTCTAGAGGTGTTAGAGCTGGCAGATCGCACATTCATAACTCCACTATATACAGCCGGAGAACCAGCCATCACAGGTGTTGGCAGTTTGGAACTTGTTCAGAAGGCAAGAGAACGCAGCCTATCTGTAAGCTATACAGAAACACCTAAGGATCTGCAGGCGGTTGTTCTTTCTCAACTTCAATCCGGCGATACTGTGGTATTTCTTGGTGCTGGGACGATTAGCCACTGGGCTCATTCTTTTTCGGAAGCGTTTATATCGTCTAACAAAGAAAGAGATCAATGACTAACCTGCTAGAATATCTTCCCCCTGTTCGAGGCAAAATAGAAGCACATGTTCCATTGCAGAATATGACATATCTGCACGTTGGAGGAGATGCTGAAGTCTTTTTTGAACCGGCTGATAGTGACGATTTGATCCATTTCTTGCGCAAACATCCTGCGGCTGTTCCGATAACGGTTCTTGGAGCAGGATCGAATGTATTGGTGCGTGATGGAGGCATTCCTGGTGTCGTTATTCATTTAGGAGACTGGTTCAAACGTATTTTTAAAGAAGGAACGACCTTTGAGGTGGGAGCAGGCGCCCTTGTGGCAAATTTTGCAGAAAATGCTGCACAACAGGATGTTTCAGGGTTTGAGTTTCTTTCAACGATTCCAGGAACCATGGGTGGATGCATTCTAATGAATGCAGGATGTTTCGGAAGGAGTATAAAAGATATTCTTTTGGAGATGGAAGCAGTGGATTTCCAAGGGCGCATGCATTGGATGCCTGCACAAAAAATTGGTCTAACTTACAGAAAGAGTTCTATACCCAATGATTGGATTATATTGCGTGCGTGGGTATGCGGTAGTGTGTTGGCATCGGGTCTAGTTCTAAGATGCATGGCGGAACTGCGCGCTGCTCGTGCAGCGTATCAACCAACTGGATGCTATACAGCGGGAAGCGCTTTCAAGAACCCAGAAGGAAAGAACGCATGGGAGCTAATTAGTGCTGTTGGATTGCGTGGGGCTCGTCAAGGACGAGCCAGCATTTCTGAAAAACATGCAAACTTCCTTTTGAACGATGACAACGCAACTGCTGAAGATTTGGAGTCTTTAGGAGAGACTATTCGTAATAAAGTTCAGCAAAAAACAGGTATAGATCTCGAATGGGAAATTGTTCGTTTAGGAACACGAACCCCTACAGTAACAGATTGGGCGCAAGTAATTGGCCAAGGGAGCATTCTGCGTGGGGGGGTGTAAGCGCGTTGTTGTTCTGAGTGGTGGCACAAGCTCTGAGCGAGAAGTGTCTTTGGTCTCCGGAAAGGCTTATTCAACAGCTCTTAAAGAGCTTGGACACACAGTACGAATCATTGATCTTCAAGAGGACGATTGGATTGCGCAAATACAGGCCTTTGCTCCAGACGCGGTTGTGAATGCACTACATGGCTCTCCAGGAGAAGACGGCACTGTTCAAGGGGTTCTTGAGCTTCTTAGAATTCCCTATTCGCATAGTGGTGTTATGGCATCAGCAATGGCGATGGACAAAGCAATATCCAAAGCTATCTTTCGTGATGCTGGCATTTTAACGCCAAAAGGTGATGTCTTTCCATGGAAAAGTATTGTACAGAAGGACCCACTGCCTCGACCGTTTGTTCTTAAGCCAATTAATGAAGGGTCAAGCGTGGGCGTGCACATCGTAACAGAAAGGACCGATCTGTTTGCGATTCAAAAAATATGGTGTTTTGGAGAATGCGCTCTTTTAGAAGAATACATTCCCGGCAGAGAGCTGGTGGCAAGCGTTCTGGAAGACAGAGTTCTTGGAATTCTAGAGATCGTCCCAAAACACACGTTCTACGATTATCAAGCAAAATACACAGATGGTTTTGCGCAACATGTGATAGAGCCGACCCTGCCAGAGGATGTGCGTCAGCGGATAGTGGTTTATGCACGCAAAGCTTACAAAACTCTGAAATGTCGAGGATCAGCGCGTGTGGATCTCCGATACAACCATCAAGCCTCCTCTCATGATGTGTTCGTTTTGGAGGTAAATACGCAACCAGGTATGACGCCTACGTCATTATTACCTGAGCAAGCGCGTCATGCAGGAATGTCGTTCAATGATCTGGTGCAATGGATATTAGATCGAGTATGCTGCGATCGAGATGATATCCAAACGTAAACGGAATAGAAAGCGTCGCCTTCTGACACCTTGGTTCTTGAAATGGATCGGTTCTTTTGCAAGTTTGAGTCTTCTTATTGGAGTGTGGATATATTGCGATATATACAATCGTATGTGTACTACATTCTTTGATTCTCTTGCGAGATTTGGGTTTGCAACAGAGAACGTTGTCGTAGAAGGTTGCGAGAAAGTTGATATCAACATCATCCACCGCTATTTAGCAACACTCCAGAATCCCTGCATTTTTGCGCTGGACATCGATAACATTCGCGAAGTTTTAGAGGCGTTTCCATGGGTACTCTCGGCTATTGTTCAGCGCAAACTACCCTCTACTTTGTATATTCGTGTGGCAGAGCGTACTCCTATCGCCTTATGGCAGAATCGATACGATCTTCAGCTTATTGATGCAGAAGGCGCGTTGCTTGGGTCAGAATTTGTGGAGCAATTTGTGCATCTTCCAACGGTTATAGGTGAGGGAGCCCCACAGGTTGCAGCAGCGTTCCTTTCAACGCTAGAAAAATTTCCTCAATTGCAGCAACGTTTCGTATCCGCTGTGTGGGTTGGAAGTCGACGTTGGGATGTCTTTCTCTCTGGAAAGATATGCATCCGTTTGCCGGAAGGGAATGAGGAATCTGCTATGCGTCTATTAGATACTTTACAAAAGGATGACGGTATACTGGGACGTTCACTGGAGCGCATTGATTTGCGTTTTCCTAGCAAGATAATTATCCGAATGGAAAAAGGAACGCCCGATTGTGACAAAACCCTTTCGCCGGCTGCGTGATGTCGCTTTTTTAGATGTTGGTAGCACGAAAATTTGTTGTTGTATTGCGCGCGCCAAAGAAGGTGTTATCGAGGTCTTAGGCTTAGGGCATTATGCTTCTGCTGGCGTTAGAGCAGGACAGATTGTTGATATAGAGGCAACACAGCACGCTGTCCTGCGCGCTCTCGAAGCGGCAGAGGAAGAAGCAGGACGCACTGTTCGAGCTCTTTTTGTGGCCATTTCTGGCGTGGCGTTGAAGACAGCTGTTGTCAACAGCAAAACTTTTGTTGATGGAAGGGTCGTTACAGACGCGGACATCATCCGTTGTCTTGCAGAGAACAATCCTTTCGAGGAGCACGCCCACCTTGAGATCTTGCATACCATCCCACTAACATACACCGTCGATGGTGTAGAGGGAATCGAAGATCCCCGTGGCATGATTGGGCAAGAGCTTAGCACAACAGCACATATCATCGCTGCTCCACAGCCTGTTCTAAATGCCTTTCGCGTCGTTGTCTCTCGCTGCCACCTAGACTTTGCTGGTTTTGTCGCGGCACCTTACGCATCTGGTCTCGCACTGTTAGATGATGAAGATCTGCATCTTGGTGTCACTGTTTTGGATCTCGGTGGGCAGACCTCTTCCTTTGCTCTTTTTAAAGGGGGTGTCTTAGCAGGATTAGGCGCCATTCCCATAGGCGGACATCATGTAACGAAAGATCTTGCGTATGGACTGAGTACAAGCCTTATCAATGCAGAAAGAGCGAAGACTTTATATGGTTCTTGCCTTCCTTCTTCTGTAGACGAACGAGATCTTGTTCTAATTCCTGGGGCAGAAGATCCACATGCCATTTCTTTGCGACAGGTCCAAAAATCGCTTCTTGTGCGCATCATTCGGCCACGTATTGAAGAAATTCTTATGCAACTGGGCAGTCAACTAGATAAGACGCCCGCGATTTTTCGGCGTTGCCTCTTTTTGACGGGCGGCGGTAGCCAACTGCCTGGCATTCGCGACTTAACAAGTACGCTATTGGATAAACACGTCACTACAGAGAAATTCCAAAGAATTCTTTACAATGGAGACCTTGCTCCTGGTTTTTCAACTGTTCTAGGTCTTGTGCGCTACTTCGTTGAGAATCGTCAGGATCGCTTGTATGAGAGAAACCTTACTGATTCTCAAACTGGATTAAAAGAAATGTGGAGCTGGATAAAGAAAAATTTGTAAAAGGTATCCTTTTACGTAATAATCGGTTTCGGGCGAGCAGTGTCTCGCGATATGTTAAAAATGTGTAGACCAAATGAACATAAAAAGAGAAGTCTTGGAAGGAAATTTTACAGAGAAGAAAGTTACTCCCATTACACAGACTCTTCCTCTCCATTCCGCACCAGAACCCTCTCTTATGCCCGAGAATTTGCGTCCGCATATTACCGTAATGGGTGTTGGCGGTGCAGGTGGGAATGCTGTCAACAACATGATTCGCCTAAAGCTCGAGGGTGTTAATTTCGTTGTTGCCAATACGGATGCGCAGGCACTCAATCAGTCTTTAGTTGAAACGCGTATTCAGCTGGGGTCAAATGTCACACGCGGCCTTGGCGCTGGATCTCGTCCGGATGTCGGTCGTGCAGCGGCAGAAGAAGTAATGGACGAAATTCAAGGCTATCTTCACCAGAGTGATATGGTGTTCGTGACCGCAGGAATGGGTGGAGGGACAGGAACAGGAGCTGCCCCTGTTATCGCACGCCTTGCACGCGAACAGGGTATCTTGACGATTGGCGTTGTAACAAAACCCTTTCACTTCGAAGGCACCCATCGCATGCGAACAG
>JAITIJ010000066.1 GCA_031279495.1 Holosporales bacterium
AAATACACTCAACCCACTTCTCTTTCACTTTTGCAAGTAGATCAGAATCTGAGATATCTGCAACAAATGCTTCAACACCTCGCTTTTGCACTTCTTCTACATAACATGGCTCGATATCCAACCCGACATAACGGATAGTTTTTGGTAAAAGATCGATAAAATTGCCATGTGCTACGCCTATTTCTAGACAGTTACCGTGAATATGTTCCTGGAATAGAGATAGGATCCAACGATTATAATTTTTTGCATGTGCAATTTCGGGCGAGAAAGTCTGCATCAAATATTTCCTTTTGATAAGATTTGTTTTAGCAAGTCTGCGAGGAATCCAAGGCATAGAACAAACAACGCAACAAGCAAGGACCCAGTTCCAAAAAGAAACCCAACTCTTAAGTGAAAGAGGGCAGACATCAAGAACCCTGAGAAAGCACATATAACACATAAAAACGCCAGCGAGAAAAACATTTTTAAGGGGTTATAGTACATTGCCGCTTGCAGAATATACTGCATCGTTCGTAAAGAATCCCGGTACAACTTTACTTTCGTGCGTCCTGATCGCTTGTTGTAGCCAACGGGCACATAAGCCACGAACTTACCTGTCATCATGTATCCTAATGTGATAGAGGTCGTAAAGCTAAATCCATCGCACAAATGATGGAAAAACGTCTTCGCAGTATTGCGATTAAAGATGCGCAATCCAGAATTAACATCGGGGATCTCTCTCTCTGCAACAAATTCCACGATAAGCTTTAAGATTCTGCGTAAAGGTCTTTTAAAGACAGACTCGGTATAGTTCTTGCCAGAACGTGCGCCAACGACCATATCAAATCCTTTCAGGTACTCCCGATAAAGATCTGGCACACGATCAAAGGGATACGTAAGATCCGCATCCGTAATTACAATTGTATCATAACGAGCTGCACAGATCCCGTCTTTTAAAGAGCGTCCATAGCCTATGTTGTGAAGATGGAAAATCGATGTTATTCCCTCAAGAGAGTGAAGAATAGCTGGCGTACTGTCTGTAGATCCGTCATCAATAACGATAATTTCAAAAGGAAGCCGCATTGTTGCACAGACCTGTTTCACATACTCAATTGTTTCCGTAATGGCTTTTTCTTCGTTATAAATAGGAATGACAACGGAGATCATATATTTTCTTCTGTGCCTTCCTTTTCAAAAGAGATACTGTGGCAACACAGCATATCTGTTATCATTTTCATACCATAGAGGATACGTCGATGGACGGGTTTTAGGCCGTCACGTGCATCTGGGAGGGCGCGAGCGACGATAACGCTCATAGCGTAATCGAGGTAAGACTTGCGCATTTCCTCTTCGAGGGCGACAGGGACGACATTTAGGGTTTCATCCATTGCAAGAGCTCTTGTTTGTCGCTTTTCTATGCTTACGTATCGACTTATGAATCTCAGAACGGGATATCATCGTCGAAATCAGCGGTATCTGACGCGTCTGGAGCAGTTGAAGAGGAGGAGGTTTCTTGAAAATCACTACTCTCTCCTTGGCTAGCACGCGGATCTAAGAGAGTCAGCTCTCCACGGAACCGAGGAAGAACAACCTCAGTCGTGTATTTCTCTATACCACTAGCATCCTGCCAGCGCCGTGTCTGTAATTGACCTTCAATATAAACCTTCGTGCCTTTGTGTAAATAACGCTCCGCAAGGCTAACAAGATTGGCGTTGAAAACAACTACACGATGCCATTCGGTTTTCTCTCGACGCTCTCCATTGGTCTTGTCTTTCCAATACTCAGAGGTTGCTATAGAAAAACTCGCTACTTTCGTACCATCCTGCGTCTGCCGTACCTCAGGATCACGCCCTAAATTGCCAATCAAAATCGCCTTGTTAACACTCCCAGCCATCACACCCTACCTCCTGAACCTATGCATCCTACCAAAATAAGAAAAATTTGATAGAGGGAAAAAGGAACGGCAGTCGTTTTAGGAACGCTCCTTTTAGGAAGAAGCAGGCTAAACCTTAGATAGAAAAGACACTCTCTATGAGGAATTCTCTAAGAATTGAACTTCTCGTCTTAGTTTAAAAATACCGAAGAGGTTGATGAGCAGAAGTAATCCTCCGGAAACTGTCATAATTGTCAAAGCAATACTTTGATCCAAAAAAGAGAATGCAACGAAAGCTATGGTTGCATAGGTTAAATAGATTTTTTGTCCCATCCGATTGGAGATAGATTTGACACTTTTCATGCCGACGGCAAGATATCCGATTACTGTTGTCCATCCGGCAAGAAAGAAAAAGAGGGCCATGAGAAACTGGACATGAGGAAGGTGACTCGATAAGGCAGCAACAACGCAATCAAACGGCGTCTTATGTGGTAGGCACCACTGTCCGGTACTTAAGACAAGAAGAATTGTCAATGTGCAAATTGTGCAATTACTAAAAAGAGAGAAAACAGAAGTCCGCGCTTGTAAGTATGGATCGGTAACTTTGGTCTCTGCCTGGATCACGGCATCATAACCAATTCCGATATCGCCAGAATAAACGGCTCGCGACATGCCATTGTGGACTGCCATCATAAACGTACTGCCCGCGAAACCTCCAAGAGGAGCGTGTCCTTGAAAAGCCGAAATGACGATCGTTTTTAACAGGGAGAAAAAATCAACATCACTACAAATTATGACATATAGGCTTACTCCTATGTACATAAGTAAAAAGAAAGGCATAAGAATGGAGCACACGATGGATAAGCGTCGCACTCCTCCCAGAGCGACATAAAGCGTTCCTACCAAAAGGAGGCACATAGCGATATGCCTGTTTATGCCAAAAACATCGACGAACGTGTCTTCTACCACTTTAAATTGATAAATTTCTACTCCATAGATACAGAGTAAAATGCAAAAAACGGTGGATATCCATTTTTTGTGGAAAGCATGCACAAGGTAATGAGGCGCACCGCCATCGTACCCTCCGTTTTCGTTTCGTGTACGGTATTTTATGCCAAGAAAAATCTCGGCATATTTTACAAGCATACCAATAAAAACAGCAATCCATATCCAGAAAAGGCCGCCGGGACCTCCGATAGATACTGCAGTAATGCAAGAGCCAACGTTGCCGATGCCAATAGATCCTCCCATTGAGGAAAAATACAGGCGCAAAGGATGCACGCCATGCACTTTTTCGGATTTGCCAATAATTGCTTTAAATGTTTCTCGCGGTTTTAGTATCGTTCGGAATTGAAAAAATTTTGACGTACAGGTGAAATATAGGCCGACAGCTAATATGGCTGCGAAGTCAATATAACCCCATAAAAGGGTTTCAAGGAAATCCAAAACACGCAGCATGCATTCTCTTACAATGGAATGCCCATGTTTTCAAGAAAAAAGCAAGAGTTCATAGACTTTATGCCATTCGCATCACGGTATAAAAAGGTAGCCGCAGCTTTTTGGTTCAATCTTCCGGGAAGGAAGAAATATTCTATAGGGTTTTATCTTTCGAGGCAGTTTATTGTGGTGATGGGAGAACGACCGTGTGATTGGCGTATAGAGCACCGTATCGGGCTGGGTGTGGATTTTTTGTTGAAACCGTTTTTGGCAGAAAGAGGAGATTTGAAAGGATCTGCACCTAATAATCTTTTGTTTATCGACACAGTTTCTTAAATTTTGAGCGATGAAGCTTCGTGGCGAGAATTTCTTTCAGACAAAAGAATTTAGATGCAGGAGGGGTGTCTCAAAACAGACTATGCTTTTGATGTAGGGGAGGGGAAAACATCATCTTGATACGAGTATATGCCTAAGAGGTTGTTCATAAGGGCGATGTCAGTACGTCAACTTTAACTATGATAATCTTATATCATGCATATCGTAAAAAAAGTTAATGCAATAACTTTTTTATTAGGGTGGGGGCCTTATTCCCCACTGTGTAATAGATCTCTTCTGTAAAAAAGTTAGAGCATAGTGGTGAAAAGTCGCATCAATGCTCTTTATGCACTTCATTTAGCAAAACTTGACAATTCCACTCTTGCCTATAATTAAGAGACACAGATCTTATTCTTCTCTGCATCTCACCCCCTAACTTCTTACCTATTATAATAGAACCATCAGAAAACCCATCATCACGCAACAGAGTCCCTATAGGACCTTCCTCATGCGTCCAGAAAGCTACGGAGTTTACGGGAGCGCGTAGGGTGTTTTAATTTTCGCAACGCCTTTGCTTCAATTTGGCGAATACGTTCGCGCGTAACAGAGAACTTCTGGCCGACTTCTTCAAGCGTGTGGTCTGTGTTCATGCCAATTCCAAAGCGCATGCGCAGAACGCGCTCCTCGCGCGGCGTTAAACTGGACAACACTAGAGTTGTTGCGTCTTTCAGGTTAGAGTGCACAGCGGAATCGACGGGAAGAATCGCGTTCTTATCCTCTATGAAATCTCCAAGATGTGATTCGTCTTCGTCTCCAATAGGCGTCTCTAAGCTGACGGGTTCTTTGGCGATTTTCAAGACTTTGCGCACTTTATCGATCGGCATATGAAGATGTTTCGCCAGCTCTTCAGGTGTCGGCTCGCGTCCCATTTCATTCAGCATCTGACGCGAAGTACGTACCATTTTATTGATCGTTTCGATCATATGAACAGGAATGCGAATCGTGCGCGCTTGATCCGCTATAGAACGCGTAATAGCTTGCCGGATCCACCAAGTAGCATAAGTAGAAAATTTATACCCTCTTTTGTACTCAAATTTATCAACAGCTTTCATCAATCCGATATTTCCTTCTTGAATCAAATCTAAGAATTGCAATCCTCGGTTGGTATATTTTTTCGCAATAGAGATCACGAGTCTCAAATTGGCTTCTATCATCTCTTTTTTCGCACGATTGGCCTCTTTGTCTCCCCGTTGCACCATGTTGACGACATTCCTGAATTCTTCTATCGGGAGGTTTGCTTCTGCAAGTATAGCGTTAATCTCTCCTTGATGGTTTTGAACGTCTTTTTCGTATCTTGTCGCGAAACGTTGCCACATCGAAGAATCGTTTTTACACAAAATGTCTAGCCACAAAGGATCTTGCTCATGACCATAATAAGCCCGCAGAAAACCTTCACGCGCAATACCACAATCTTGTGCTAAACGCAGCAATCCCCCTTCGTGGCGCATCAATTGCTTATTAAGAGAAGTCAAAGCTTCAACAAGACTCTCTATTTTCGCGGGAGCCAAATGGCTTTCTTCCAAAATATCAGCAATTTTAGCACGCAAGGAGATGTATTTTTGCTGGAGATCTTTGGTAGCTTTCTTGCTTTCTTTCCGTGCTTCAAGCCGTTTTTGCTGCAGTTTCTCGAGCTTCTTATGAAGGGATAAAGCATTCGTAAATTGCTCTATCAACTGCGGAAGTAGAGTCTCCTCAATTTTTGCCAGAGTAGTGCCGCTGTTGTCTCCCTCTTCAGATTCGTCTAGATCGTCCTGATCGCTGTTCAAATTTGTGTCAATCTGAATGATTTCTCGCGGAAACATAGCGCCAGATTTTAGCTTCTCTAACCAAGAAGCCAACACCAAAAACGTCGTTGGACTTTCTATAAGTCCTTCAAGAACAGCGCGTTTCCCGGCCTCAATACGTTTGGCGAGTTCTACCTCTCCTTCTCGAGACAAAAGTTCAACAGTTCCCATCTCTTTAAGGTACAAACGTACTGGATCGTCCGTAAAAGCGCCCTCTGGAACAGCCTGTGCCTCTCCCTCCTTTGGTTCTGATGGCAAAATATCGTCTCCAGCAAGACGTGCTGCATCCTCTTCCTCTAGGATTTCGATCCCCAAATCACTAACGTGACAGACGGCTTCTTCTACCATTTCTGGTGTGACAATCTCTCGCGGGAGAGAAAGGCTCAGCTCTTCGTGCGTAACGAACCCTCTCTCCCTGCCTTTCTGAAGCAGTGTCTTAAAGTCCGCGTGCTCAAGAAGGGCGCTGGTGCCCTCTAATGGCTCGAGAGGTATTTCTTGCGCATCAATTGGAGAGGTGATCGTTGTCATGTGCGTCTGGGCTTTCCATTTTCTCTTGTTCTAACAATGTCCGTAATTCTTGCAAGCGCTTCCAGTGAACATCCTCAAAAGAATCTTCCAATAGGCGCTTAGCATGTTGAATGTCACTCCCCAAAGAAGGAGTCACAAAAAAACGCTTCCACACATCGTGAAATCCAATAATCGCTTCTTCTAAAGGCGCATCTGCATGTACGAACGGAGCACAGTGCAAAACCTCTTTGTGTAACACGTACTGCAGCGTGCTCTCCGATACGCATAACTTTAACTCTTCTATCAGATTTCCTGCTTTTTCAAAAGAGTGTTTATTAAAGAGCTCAAAAAGGTTGTCTTTTAAGTGTTCTAGCATTGGGTCCTGCGGTGGCATACGCGCGAACGATTCTTCCACCTTAAAGAAAAGCGCAGGGTGGTTGATCAAAGTGGCAAGCAGAATTCGGAAAGGCAAATCGTTCTTCACAGGAGACATCTTCCGCGGTAGGCGCGAAAGCTGAATGGTACCAGGAAGAAGTCGACGTTCTTTCCATTTCTTAAGCAACGCTTCTTTGTAGAAACGCCGGATATCTGGATGTGTCATCTCTGAAAGGATTTCCTCCATATGAGTCATAAGGAGGGCATGTTGCTCCGGAGTAGATCCTTGCGGGGTGCCTTCTAGCAATTGGCGCCATACAACATCGACAAACGGAAGCGCTTCTTGCACGAGCGTTCGAAGTGCCGCGTGCCCTCTTTTGCGCACAAAGGAATCGGGATCTTCTCCTGCTGGCAGAAATGAAAAACGCATAGAATGTCCTGGTTGCAACACTCCCAAAAGACGGCGCAAAAGGCGTGCAGAGGCTCTTTCTCCAGCCGCATCACCATCAAACATAACAACGGGCTCTGCGCATAATTTCCAGCATGCTTGTACTTGATGCGCATGAGCAGCTGTGCCGAGAGGTGCCACCACGCGCTCGAATCCAACTTGATAAAGAGAGATGACATCAAGATATCCCTCCACGATCAGCACCGGATCCTGCTGCGTACTCTGACGCGCTAAAAAATAGCCGTATAACAAAGCGCTTTTATCGAAGATCTTCGATTCCGGTGAGTTAATGTATTTTGCTTCTTCTTTTTTGTCTCCAAGAATGCGCCCTCCGAATCCAACTGTATTCCCTTGCGCATCGAGAATAGGGAACATAAGCCGTCCCCTAAAGCGCTCAAATAACGTTGTCCGTTTTGCGGGCAAACATAGACCGCTATCGATCAGCTCCTGCTCTTTATATCCTTGTTCTGTAAGATGCGTTGTTAAAGAGGTGTGCGTAGGAGCAAAACCAAGGGAAAACCTTTCCCACATTTTTGTATCAATGCCACGAGCGACCAGATAGGCACGCGCAGTATCTCCTTCTGCACTTAAAAGCTTTTTTTGGAACCATGTTGCAGCATCTTCTAACAGTTTATGCAAGCGCTTTCTTTGTACAAAGTCCTGTGCAGCACCAGGATCAATATTTGGCAGAGCAAGCCCTGCTTTGTCAGCTAGCATTTCTACTGCTGCAGAAAAATCCATCTTTTCGGATTCCATCACGAAAGCAAAAAGATCTCCGTGCGCGCCACATCCAAAGCAATAGTAAGAATTGCGCTCGGCATCTATCTTAAACGAGGGCGTTTTTTCATGATGGAAGGGACAGCATCCAAACCAATTTTTCCCGCGACGCATTAAACGCGTCTTCCTACGCGCTAAATCGAGCAGAGAAACACGTGTCCGAATCTGGTCAAGAAATTCTGGAGGAAATATAGGCAAGACGCAGCAGAATCCTCCTTTGAAATGGTGCCGAAGAGAGGACTTGAACCCCCGACCCACTGATTACGAATCAGTTGCTCTACCAGCTGAGCTACTCCGGCTTTGGCAGCTTTGATCAGCCTAACGTTCTTACAAGAGACCGTCAACGCAGCGGCGCGCAAACGGGATCTTTCTGAATCGGTGAACATGTGGTCTAAACTGTTGGTGGGGGTAATCTTTTTAAGTCAAAAATATTTGTTGGTTGAAGCTTTCTCTTTTTAAAGGTTTTCCATTTGGACCGAATATTGACATTGGCGTTGAGTACTTACGTGGAGAACGGATCTTGAAAGTTCGTAGCGGTCCCGACAAAGGTATTATAGACCGCTTTATCGTGACCATGAAAGGGAAATTCGGATCTTAGCGCTTTTGGTTTGTGAGCAAGGAAAGGGGGAATACGTGAAAATTTCCCCCCTTTTTTGCATTTTTTCTCAAGACTTGCATGTTATTTTTGCTTATATCTTCTTACTGCGCTCGGAGGCAAACTTAGAGGAGTACAGGTGGTATTCGATGAAGAAACATGAGCCTTGTTCACTCTTCATCCATCCTTTTTCATTTGGCCCTTTTTTCATACAGAAGGCTCAATCCTTTAGAAGATCTTGTCAGAAGAGCTCTGCATCCTCTTTTAAAGGAATGGCTTGAG
>JAITIJ010000085.1 GCA_031279495.1 Holosporales bacterium
ACAGCTTTTAAGATGACACCTAATACCAAACTCTATAATAGCCGCGGCGTAGTGCCGCGGGGCCTTTGTGACATTAATCTATTTGATATGGCCACAAAGGCGTGGATGACCTACATATACCTCACGCAGAAACTTCAACACACTCACCTGTATTCCATTAGTAATTGCAATGTGGCTGAGACGACACAATCGTAGGTTGTGTATATCGACACATCTACACATCCCTCATGCACAGAATCCAATGCAAACACTCGTTCGGAGAAAAACTTCGCGGAAGGAAAAGAAAGGACGAATGGATGAAAAAAGGAAGAAAGAGGAAAGAAAATACGACTAACTTTTAAGATGACACCTGCTCTAAACGTACGAGTAGCCGCGGCCACGATGCCGCGGGGCCTTTGTGACATTAATCTATTTGGTGTAGACACAAAGGCGTCGATGCACCGACACAACGCTTACGCATGAAACTTCAACTCACTCACCTGCATTCCATCAGTAATTGTGTAATGCGACTGGAGAACAGGAGTACTCCCTGAATTGCGTTCTATTCTTTTCCCGCAAATCTGTATCGCGCAAACTTTCTCTCTTCAGAAGGAGTCACTTGTGCCAAGTCATAGTCTCCTCTTTTTCTCTTTTGAGAGCCGTCTCAATAAGCTGCATAGTTTCTGCAATGCCATAGAGAGCAATGAAAGAACCCATACGAGGACCTTCCTTCTGTCCTAAAAGGGTTTCATAGAGAGTGCTGAACCACGTTCTTAAAGGAGAGAATCCGTGCGCTTTTCCCACCTCATAGACAACGGCTTGAATGGTCTCCGCTTCTGATGCTGTTAAAGTAGACAACGCTTTTCCAAGGTCAGCAAGTGCCTGTTTCTCGGTCTCTGTTGCAGTGCGATATAGCTTGTGAGGTTTTACAAAATCTTTGTAATACGCGATCGCATGACCAACAAGCTTTGCTAAAAACGGCATTCTTTCTGGAGAGGCCTCCGGTCGATACCGCACAATAAATCCCCATAAAACAGTAGGATCCTCTGTGTTGCAAACACTCGCAAGATTCAAAAGAACACCAAAGCTCAAATCACACTTCAAAGAAGGAGGAGCACCCGCATGAATGTGCCACACAGGATTATCCTGTCGCCGTATCTCGTCTTCTTGCGCATAACGGTCGAGGCAAGCCAAATACTCTTCCACCTGACGCGGAATAACATCGAAGAACAGGCGTTTGGCACTTTTAGGAGAATGAAAAAGATATGTAGACAAGCTCTCTACGGGGCCATAGCGTATCCACTCTTCCATCGTCAGCCCATTTCCCTTGGATTTCGATATTTTCTTGCTTTCTTCGTCCAAGAAGAGCTCATAGTGGAATCCTTCCGGGGGCACCCCCCCTAAAGCACGGCAAATACGTGAAGAGAGCTGGAAAGAGGGGATAAGATCCTTTCCCGACATTTCATAATCAACACCGAACACGTACCAACGCGTTGCCCAATCGACTTTCCATTGCAGCTTGCAAGTTCGGCCGTTAACAGGAACTTCCACACGTGTTCCGTCCTCATCTGTAAAAACAATAGTTCCAGACGGAATGTCATAATGCTCAATTGCAACTTGCAAGATCTTACCTGTCTTGGGACTGATAGGAAAAAAAGGGCTGTACGTTGCGGCACGTTCTGCGCGCAAACTAGGCAGCATAATCTCAAGAATCTCTTCGTGATGAAAAAGGACCTTAAGAAGAGCTGCGTCGTATATCCCAGAGAGATAGCAATCAGTAGCGCTCTTGAACTCGTACTGAAAACCAAATGAATCCAGGAAACTGCGTAATTTGTTGTTATTATGATGTCCAAAGCTATCACAACATTCCCAAGGATCGGGCGTTTGCGTAAGAGGAAACTCTAGAAAGGCAGATATTCTTTGCTGCTGTGGAGTGTTTTGAGGTACCTTGCGTAATCCGTCCCTGTCATCGGAAAATGCAAACAAACGCGTAGGACAAGAAGAAAGCGTTTCAAAAGCACGACGGACAAAAGTTGTGCGCGCTACTTCTCCAAATGTTCCTAGATGAGGCAGTCCAGAAGGGCCATACCCCGTTTCAAAAAGAATATACCCTTTTGAGGCTTGTGCTTGAGGAACGCGCGCAAGTAACTTACGCGCTTCTTGAAAAGGCCAGGATTGCGGCTCTTTTCTCTCTTGCTCTTCTTGTGGCATTTCCTACGCTCGACAAATAATTCTTGCCTTCATCCTAAAAGATTCTTGGATGCTACGTCCATCCCAGAAACATCCCAGAAAGAAGCTCATTAGTATGGCTGGGACTACAAAGAGCAGATCCGGCAGGTGATTTGCTTAAGATTCAATTGTGCAAATCCTAAAAGGAAGGTGAGACCATCGTACCAGCCTTCTATAGGATCTGACCTCTCTTCTCCAGAAAGAGTGTCACAACTTTAATCGCCCTGCACTCAACTTCTTTTGCAGTGAGACTCTTATCGCCTGTTCACAGAAGCGTCTTCCCAATAGAAACACTTCAAGAACGTTAGTTTTATGCCGTTCTGCACCGTTTCTCCATTGCCATGCATCATTAAAGATCCTCAAAAACCATGAAGGATTGACATGAGGCGCAAAAGGAATACCTTTGGCTGCTAAGTGTTTTTCTATTCTACGGTCGTGTGTTGAAGCGTTTTATTAGTAATTCATTGGTTCAGTTGCTTATCGTTATTGTTGCAGCTGCTACGTGTTATACGCGATTACCACAAGATGTTGTGCGTTTTTTCCTCACCATTAGCGTTTTTCTGCGTGAAACATTAGTTTTTGTATTGCCTTTTCTGCTTTTCAGTTTTGTAGCAGTGGCTTTGTCAGCGATTCCCAAGGAAGGGATGACGTTCGTTTTCGGGCTGCTAGCTTTGATCTTTTCGTCGAATTTGTTTAATATTATGCTTTCTGGATGCATTGGGTTCTGTACCTTATCCGGCATTCAGCAGCAAGGACATGCGATTCCAACTTCTTCTGTGTCTATAGCTCCTTTGTTGGAGTGGCATCTGCCGCATCTTATAGGAACGATGCCATCGTTGATAATAGGTGTGATTGTTGGCATAGCGAACGCATTACATCCCAACAAGTATGTATCCGCAACGATTCATTTCATGCGCAATAGCGTGATGGCTTTTATGAAGAGGTGCTTCATACCTTTACTACCTGCTTTTGTCGGGGGTTTTTTGCTGAAGCTTTTTTCAGAAGGAAGAATGGTGGATTTTGTCGAGACCAATACATGGCCGTGCTTTGTTATGTGTGGCGCTTTATGGCTGTACTTGACTTTATGGCTGTTGAGTGCGGCCTCTTTCGATATAAAAAGAGCAATGGAGATTTTTAAGACGACATTTCCGGCGATTGTAACCGCCTTTAGCACGATGTCAAGTGCAGCGGCTCTACCTCTTTCGCTGGAAGCGGCGCGAAAGAACACACAGGACAAAGTGCTTGCGGATGCGGTCATGCCACTAACACTGAATTTTCATATGGTGGGAGATACCATTCTTGTGCCTATCATGGCTATGATGGTGTTGTTAGTATTTCATCATCCTTTGCCTACTGTTAGTGCTTTCTTTTTGTTCGGTGTTTTCTTCGTGTTAAACAAATTTGCTGGAGGAGGCGTCCCAAGTGGCACCATTATCGTTACCGTTCCTGTGATGGAGAAATATCTTGGGTTTGATGATACCATGACGGCTTTTATCATCGCACTTTATGGGGTAATAGACCCAATTGCCACATCGGGAAATGTTGCAGCAAACAATTTCTTTGTTATTCTCTTCCAAAGAATACGAGAACTTTTCCAGCGTCGTACCTTATAAATTTCTTATAAGCTTTATAGACAAGGCGGTTGGAGCTTCCCTTGCTTTCCTCTTGGATTTCATGCTGCACTTCTCCTTGTCTCCATCGAAAAATGTCTGCACAGCTGATTCTTCTGTCTCGCGACAGCGGGGGGAGGGATGGTTATGTACTCGACCCTCTATGAAAGGCTAAACAGAAGATATAGGCTGGAAAAAAGGCAAGGCTCAGGCCTATCCGAAAGGCGAATGGCTGGGCTCTTCGGAATGAAATGAGCAACCTCTCGCCTCTGCAGTAGATCCTCTGTTCACTTCCGCAAAAGACCTACTTTTTAAGAACGCGCAGGCTCCTTTGATGTACGAATTTGATGTACGAACTCGAAACCTGATACTTCATATTGAAATTCTTCAACAGCAAGGACTACTCAAAAATCGTAAAGGAACGTGACGCCGACCACAATACTTCCAGATGAAATTTTGAGGAGTTCTTCCTTTTCGGCTTCGGCGATACACACAGAATTTAAGAGGGAAACGCTATAACCGCACATCGGCGCGCAACCACATGCCCTTGCCAATCTTTGCCATAGAACACGCTAATCTCTGATGGCATTGCGAAACTCTTCCATTCTTTGTTCTCTGTATCTCCTGCCTTTTCAAGAAGTGCCAAGTTTTAGACCTATCAATCCACTGCAAGGCTTCCAATCATAACCGACGATCAGCGTGATAGCTGTGGAAGGCTTCAGGTGATAGACAGACTGTTCTTTATCATGTTCTTTATCATGTGTCTCTACCTCTTTCGCATTAAAGAGGAAATCGTATTGGATTTCGATACCGCGAACCAAACCAACAC
>JAITIJ010000017.1 GCA_031279495.1 Holosporales bacterium
ATTCTCTATGCGTTCGATACTAGGGCGAACCATGATGGGTTCCGGAACCATTTTTGCCGATACGAGAATCTTTAACGGCCAAAAATACTCTTCTATATAGCGGCCACAGGTTTCGTGACCTTTCTCGTTTCCTATAAAAAGTTGCGCTTCTTGTGCTACTGCTAGCGTCAAACTTTGTGTCTGTGGTGTCTCAACGGAACTTCCCCATAAGAAATGCCGTTGGCGTGCACGAATGCCACGATCTATATGCATAATATGAAATCCTTGTTGTAATGAGCTGTTTTTATGTGTTGTTAAACGGTAGATGTCTTACTGAAAAATAATAAAGCGTTGTCTCGGACATTGACAATATACTTGACCTGCGGTTTCAGTAAGACAAAAAGAAGGAAAACTAGATGAAATAAGCTCTCCTCCTCGTTTCAAAATATTGAAGGCAGCTCGAATGGCTTCTTTACTGAAAGCGACGGAAACATCCACATTTTCAAAAATGACAACGTCATAGGCTTCTGGAGGCAAGAACTGATCCAGCCCAAGAACATTACATTCAACATCAGGTATTGCTCCAGAATCAATATTGACGAGAAGATAATCTTCGGGCCGATAATCATCAGGCCCTTGTTTAGGATACACCCGGCTGGCATAATTCGGAACATCATCTATTACTCCTCTTCCGGACCCAACGATTAGAAGCGTCTCTTCTGAGCTGAGCCTACGTGTTGAAAATACGCACTTTCTGTTCCTTCTATCCTTTGCCGCTTTTGCTCATAGGTTTCCATTCCAAAAGACCCCAAAAAAGGTAACCCCACTAAAAGACAAACAAACAATAGTTTTAAATGCATAACAAATCCCTGTGTTGTATGTAATTAGATAATCAGATAAAAAATTATTTTTTATTAATATTATATCGATAGAAGAAAAAATTCGCGATTGCAAAGAGTATGTATCTTTACTTTAAGAAGGTCTCAGAAATTGCGGAATCTATTTGAAATAGCTATGCAATTCTTTAGCTCAACCAACCTTGTTGAATCTTATGTGTTGTCTTTATACGTAAGAAAGATGTCTTATACTGCGCATCTTATCTCTTCCTCCAGGAAGAGTTCCCTTTTCCTAGCTCAGATGGAACTCTACACGGTACGCTTCTCACACTTTTCCGTGTCGAGCTTTGTGTCTCTGGTGTCCTCAACAGAACTTCCCCATAAGAAATGCTGCTAGCATGCGCAAATACCACGATCTATATGCAATATGAAATTCTTAATATTGTAAGTCGTTTTCACATTATAAAATTATAAGCGATTTACTAAAGACTGCATTTCTTCTCCCCAGAAAGAGATTATAAATATTTATTGAGTTCTTTTCAAAGAAAGACCTATATTATTTATGGAATTCGCTTTCCACGCAATCATGTAACACTAACGTCATGAAATTCGTGATAAAATAGAATGTTTTAAAAAGTACTATATCCACTCTTAGTAAGTATTGTTTCTATTGGTAGTGTATGGGCAATGAAGAGCTCTTCGAAGAGCTCTTTCTTTCAGGATCATGGGCTCGACGGATTTGGAATATACGATGCATATCTTCGTGTCTTGCGATTAAGAGGAGGAGAAGACCCAAACATAACGAATGAGTTGGTTGTTGTTGCCTATGCGCTTCTCATCCCTGAGGAGAGGGAAACTCAAGCATTAGACCTCGCAAGAAGAATGTCTCTGAATCCCTGGTTGGATTTATCGCTAGATCCATCGTTAGCTCCGCTGGTTAAGTTTTTTCCAAAGAGAAAATAGACCCTTTTCCTTAAATCACAAGTACGGTGATCCCTCAGCTTTTGATGTTTTCTCCGGTAAGATTGTCTTCCTACTTTTCATAAGCCTTCATGCAAATATACCAGTTCCAGTAAGCGCCAGAAACATCGGACAGAACGCATTTTCCGACTGTCACTCCTTAGTTTCTGTGACCTTTGATCCAGATTCTCGGCTTACAACAATCGGAAAGGAGTCTTTCTCGGGAAGTGTTGTGCAAGGAATTACTCTCCCAGCTAAGGTGCAAAATGGCATTCATCCACAATCTTTCTCCTCAGATACAGTAATAGCGTTCCAATAGGGAAATGCATGAAACAAAACAAGAATAGCTAAATATTCTTTTATCTTCTCTCTCGCTCCCCCCCCTGCACCAGCAAATAAAGATGTGGGGGAGGAATGGGAGAAAGAGAAAGCTTTGCAAGAAAACTCCTCAACTGCACAAATATTTTAACGATCCGCTAACACCGAGAAATCCTCCTTTAATGAGGAAACTCTCGGTGTTCTTGAAAGAAAACTATGAGTGTTTAGAGTCGTTCTAAGACCTCCAACATATTGTTGATCGTCGACATAACCTTTCCGTTTGCAGCATAGATATGCTGCGCAACGACTGCCTCGGAAAGCTCTGTGGCGATATTGACGGTAGATGCTTCTTGAGCTCCAGAGAAGATTGTGCCTAGGCCACGATCTTCTGGAATATGAATTTGCCAATCTCCAGACGCCTCATTAGAAAAGTACACTCCATCACTCGTTTCGATCAGAGCGTTTGGACTTGCACAAGTAGCCAACGGTACTCGATACGCCTTTTCTGTTGTACTATCACTATAGGAAAACTCGACGAACCCATCATTTATTAAATCCCAACCTATAAGATCGCGTTCCATATGACCATTTAGATCGATTCTCAATTCCTTAAAGGTGTCCTCCAAATGCACATCACCTATAGAAAGATTTAAATGAGAAGTGCCCCCACCATCCCACATAATTTCTAGCGATTTCGCTGGATACTCCCGATCGATTTTATCATCATCAGGATCAAATTTAAAAGGAGCAACTGTACCATCTCTGAATGTAAGCGGATCGCCCTCTTGATTTTTAAACAGGAAGGTGTAATCCCCTGAAGGCGCGATGGATAATCCCCAATCATTGCCGTCAGAAATATCTGGATCGATTCTGCCGCATATAAACGTGATTTCATGCTCCTGGCCCGATGGATCATAGATTTTTGCAACATATTTCAACTCGTCATTTGTTGCCGTATTTGCCGAGGTCGTAGCATCCCAAGTCAACCCGTTGCCGCCCATGGCAGTGTTTCTACCAAGTGTAGCATTAAATCTTAGCGTGTTAGTCGCTACCGCTTCTGTCTCTGACCGTATATCTTCGAGTGCGTCGAGAGTTGGTGCCGGTATGACTTCGCCTGTTATCAGCTTTTGCCCTTGAAGACGGTAGCCGCTCTCGTCCGTGAGGGTGCCGCTCTTGTCCATATCAAATGCCCCTGTTCGGGTACAGCCTAAGCGACGACTTGTATCCGCCGCATTTCTTACCAAGAAGAAGCCCTTCCCGTCAATCGCCAAGTCTCCTGGGCGGTCTGTTAAGAGAATGTCCCCTTGCTGTTCTACATTTGAACGTCGCCTAGCAATAACACCACCCGCATGTTCATGTCTTTCTGATCTTCCGGCTCCTAAAGTTGAGAATTGAATTTGATGCGCTTTATATCCTGGTGTTTTCGCATTCGAGACGTTGTTTGCTACCGTCTTTATTTTGCAATCTTGGGCCTTTAGCCCTAATATTAATATTTCAAAACTTTCAAACAATGACATGTTTACCTTCTCCTTTTTTATTCTATGGCTCAAGAACACTTCTTCGTGTTTTGTTTCATATTCTTTCAGCCTTTCTCCTTAGAGAAGCAAATGGCATGCCAAACGAAAGAGCTCTTTCTATACAATCGCACCATAGAGAATAGCGCCATTAAGAAGCAAAATGCGCCTAGTATGGAGTGGAAGCTGGTAAGGAAATACGGTAGTTTTTTCCTTCTAGAAAAGAAACAAGTTTGTAATGAAAGATGCATCCTTGCATCATCGACATTTCAACTTTCTTAAGAAAAATCTCAACAAAGAAGCAATCTTCTCTCTTTAAGGGCCCTTTGGCAAACAACGTGGGAAATTAGCGCTTTTTCGGAAGGCTAATGCAGAATGTAGTTCCTTCCCCTTCGATGCTATCAATGGTGTACTTTCCCTGGTGTCCCAGAGTTATGATTGTCTGCATCATGGAAAGGCCAAGCCCTGTTCCATCTCCATTCGATTTTGTTGTAAAAAATGGATCACAGATTTTTTTAACATTTTCCTTCGAAATGCCAACGCCATTGTCTTGAATGATGATATCTACAGTTGCTTCTTTATCAGTCGTTGAAAGCGTGATTTGAGGAACAAACGCGGTCTCTGTAGAAGAATCTTTGTTTTTATCGCGCAATGCCGTTAAACTCTCGGCTTTCTCACATGTAGCATAAAGAGCGTTGTCAATGATATTGACGATAACATGCGCAAGATCCTGCCACGCAAAATCGATAAACTGAATGCCCTTGTCGAACTCTTTGTTTATTTTTACATTAAAAATGGTATATCGGCTTTTATGTGCGGCAAACGCCATCGTCACGCATTCTTCCAACAGTTTGTTGACATTACCTGCTTGAAGTTTTGCACCAGAAACACGCGAATGATCAAGCATAAAGCGAATGATACCGTCGGCACGTTTCCCGTGCTCCACAATTTTACTTATATTTGCTTGCAGGATTTTTGTCTTTCTAGCAAAATCTCCTGCAGCTTCTGCAGTGCTAGGTATGGTGGCATGCTGCTCTATTTCATTAGCGACATCCATAGAAATTTCTGCAAAATTTATCACGAAATGCAGTGGGTTTTTTAATTCCTGCGCTATTCCCTCTGTTAGAGCGCCTAAAGAAGCTAGTTTTTGCTGCGAAAGCATCTGCTCTTGGTACTGTTTTTCTTTGTCTCTCAGAATTTTTTTATCCAAAGAGGCGTTTAGCCTGGCACGTAGCAAAGTAGGATTAAAGGGTTTGCCAAGATAATCCTCTGCACCCGCTTGAATGCATTGAACAATCTTCTTAATGTCATCTTCTGCAGAGATCATGATCACTGGAATGTGCTGAAGATCAGGATTCTGCTTGATCGCACAAAGAGCTTCATACCCCCCCATCTCTGGCATGATCATATCTAAAAGAACTGCATCAAAAGGGGCTCGTTCAAGCTGAGTCAAGGCCTCTCGCCCATCTGCCGCTTGCGCAATCTCGCTGAAATTATCCATGCGCAGACGGCGCTCGAGAATCATTCTATTCGTCTCTTGGTCGTCAACAATCAAGATGCGCGCCTGCGTGCGATCGAGAGATTGTGGTGTTTGTGTTGCTTCTGTTGCCATAGGATATAATCCTCACTTGAATATAGGATAGCGGGAAAAAGTTAACACTTAGGAAAAATCCCTCATTTAAGAGAGAAACCTTTGCTGAGGCAGTTGTTACATCAGGCCTTGCATGTGCAAAACCAACATAGCAACACGACAATAGGAATTCTTTGAAAGTCCGCTCACTGCCGTTTCTCAAAAGCTGTCAAATACGAAGCAATTTAGCGAAGATCTGGCTGGGGCGGCAGGATTCGAACCTACGATCACGGGACCAAAACCCGTTGCCTTACCGCTTGGCCACGCCCCAATGAAGCCTTAAGATACACTGATCTGCTTAGGAAGCAACTCTTTGGTGCTTCCACATAAAAGTCTGGTATAAGAACGGGGGAGATAATTATGACACAACCCTTAATGGCTGGAAAACGCGGACTAATTATGGGAGTGGCGAACGACCATTCGATCGCCTGGGGTATCGCACAGATGCTTGCGCAACACGGAGCCGAGTTGGCCTTTAGCTATCAATCCGAGGCGCTAGAACGTCGTGTGCGCCCCTTAGCAGAAAGTATTGGAGCGTCTTTCTTGATCGAATGCGCAGTTGATCAAGACGCTAGTATCCAAGCCCTCTTCGAAACGATACGACAACGGTGGGGAGCTCTCGATTTTGTTGTACATGCGATTGCATATTCCGATCGCGAAGAATTGCGGGGCGCTTATCTTAGCACAACACGTACGAATTTCCGCCAGACGCTAGATATCTCGTGTTTTTCGTTCACAAAAGTGTGTGCAGAAGCGCAGTCGTTAATGACCCACGGAGGAAGCTTGCTGACATTAACCTATCTTGGGGCAACACGTGTTATGCCGCATTACAATGTAATGGGAGTTGCTAAAGCAGCGTTAGAAGCGAGTGTGCGTTATTTGGCGGCAGATCTCGGGCCTCAGAACATTCGAGTTAATGGGCTGTCTGCGGGCCCTGTAAAGACACTAGCCTCAGCAGGAATTGGTGATTTCAGACTCATTTTGGACTGGAACAAACAAAACGCACCTTTGCGACGCAATACAACGCTTTCCGATGTGGGAGGCAGCGCACTCTTTTTGCTAAGCCCGCTGGGAGCAGGTATCACTGGTGAGATTCTACATGTGGACAGCGGATACCACATTGTAGGCATGGGGGCCCCCGAGACGATTAAAGGGATAATATGAGAAAGATTTTTTGGGCTTTTTGTATATTTGCACGCCGCACAATCGCTGTTGCTGATTTTATTGCTGTAAGCTGCTTCAAAATAATGCTGTACGGTGGTGTGCTTGCTCTCGTTGTTTTTGCTCCATGGTGCAAGGAAAAGGCGATCCCTGAGAACATCATCTTAAAGATTGCTCTTCCTGAAGAAATGCCGGAAGGATATTCGACTGCTGATCAAATGCGCGTTCTTTTCCTAGGGGGGGCTCAGCCCATTTTGTTCGGAGAATATATAGAGGCCTTGTGGGCAGCCGTAAGAGATCCACGTGTAGCAGGTGTGCTTGTAACGTTTGGTGCACATAATTTAACTTTTTCGCAGGCACAAGAACTGCGCGAGGTCTTTTTGACGTTGCGTTCGCATGGCAAACCAGTGTGGGTGTATGGAGATAATTTCCGCACAGCTACCTATTGTTGTGCTAGCAGCGCAACACGCATTATCCTGCCCAAAGAGGGATGTTGCGCTCCAACGGGATTTGCCGCGGTTCTTCCTTTTGCAAAAGAGGGTCTCGATAAGCTTGGGGTTGAGACGTTCTCTGCGCAACGCAAAGAATACAAGAATCTTGCTGAAATGTTTACTAGCACAAAGGCTTCTGCTGCCACAAAAGAGGCGTACACAGATCTTTTGAACACCTGGAAAGGTCAGTTTGAAAGAGCTCTCGCACGCGATGGCCATCTGAAGGTGTCTTCAGTAGCTTCTTTTGTCGATAATGCTCCTTATATGGCAGTGCATGCGCACGCGTTAAATGCAGTGCACAAATTATGGACGTTTCAGACATGCCGTGCTGCTTTTAGGGAATATCTCAAAAAAAACAAAGAGAGAGCAGCACACTATATCGGCATGCGTCGGTATTTTTCGGATCTTGCAACGACAAAAAAGAAGCATTTGCCAACGATAGCTATCATTTACCTTAAAGGAGAGATTGATGATGGAGAAGAAAGTATTTCGAACCAGAGTATCTCTGCAGCAGCACTAACAGACTCTCTTCGCGAAGCGGGCAAAGACAAAAATGTTAAGGCAATTGTCCTGCGAGTTAATAGCCCTGGTGGATCTCTCTCTGGATCCGGGAAATTGTCAGCAATTATTGCAATGGCGCGCAGAAAGTATGACAAACCGATTGTTGTCTCTATGGGAAGCGTTGCGGCCTCGGGTGGTTATTGGATTGCAGCGCCTGCAGACTATATCGTAGCCAATCCCGCGACATTAACTGGTTCGATTGGCATCGTAAATATCTTTTTCTCATCTGAAGAATTGATGAAAAAATTAGGCATCGCATGGGAAGTATATGCTTCTCACAAAAATGCTGCACACGAGGTTGGTGTTAGGCCTTTGTCGGAAGAGGCAAAAGCTCACATCAACACAATGATAGACGAAGGATACAGGTTGTTTGTCGAGCATGTAGCATTGCACAGAAAACGCTCCATAGCCGAAATAGAAGCGGTTGCAAAAGGTCGTGTATGGACAGGAGAACAAGCGTACAGGCACCATCTGATTGATAAAATAGGGGGGCTGCACACAGCCGTTCAGGAAGCGCGTCGACTAGCTAAAATTGATTCAGAAAAAGACATATGCTGGCATCATATGACCGAAGTAGGCAGTCCATGGAGTATGATAAAAGCCCTTGTGAAGGGTACCGTTCATGTTTCTTTATTTTCTGTCTTGCAGAAATTCGGAGCGCTCTGTCACCCCTTTCAATTGCAAGCCAAGCAGGAGAGAGTGGTCTTCTCGCCAGAGTTGTAGCTTTCGTAGACATTCATTTCTGGAGTATTGTGAGCGTGAAGGTCTCGAGTTAAGAGCAAGTTGCATTAAAAAAGATCCGGTATAATCAATTGCAATGCATTGTAAGAAAATGCAAATGGCAACGCCAACAGTGCAGAAAAGCCCATGCAAAGGGTCTCTTTCGCTACTTTTCTTCTGGCGTCATTTGAACATAGCCACAGGGGCATTCGCGCGCGCACAAGCCGCAGCCTTTGCAGTAGTCATAGTTAAAAA
>JAITIJ010000023.1 GCA_031279495.1 Holosporales bacterium
CATTTTTATCTTCGACCCAATCTCTAACTCTTAACTTCCAACTTTTAACCTTTTCCTCCCATCCAATTTTCACAAAGGGTATCTATTCTACTGTCTCTGCGATTGACGGCCTGGTGGGATGCTTATAGGCTGCCGGAAAAGGTTATCATAAAGAGCTTCCAACGCATGGAGATCCTGGACGAAACGAATGTTGCCCTTATTGGTTGTGGGTATTGGGGCAGGAATCTCGCACGAAATTACGCTGCATTAGGTTCTCTAGCGTACGTCTATGATTCTAATACCCAAGCGGCCGAGGAAGTCGCGCAGCAATATCAGGTACCATATGCTTCGTTCGAAGATATTCTGGAAAGCGATGTAATGGGCCTTGTGATCGCTACGCCAGCTGGACGGCATTTTTCTTTTGCGCAAGCTGGTCTTACGCACAACAAGCATATTTTCGTTGAAAAACCTCTGTCTTTGTATCCAGGTGAGGCACGTCTTCTTTGTACCATAGCTCGGCGCCGAAAGAAGATACTTATGGTTGGGCATTTACTCCAATACCATCCGGCTTTTTTAAAACTTAAAGAGCTTATTGCGCAAGGGAGTATCGGAAAGCTTCAATACATTTATTCTCATCGTCTGAGTCTTGGTAGATTTCGTAAAGAAGAGAATATTTTGTGGAGTTTCGCTCCGCATGATATCTCGATGATCCTTGCTCTTACAGGAGAAACACCAACGCGTGTCTTTGCTATAGGAGGGTGTTATTTGACGTCGCATGTCCACGATATAACGACCACTCATCTTTCTTTTGCCTGTGGTGTCGATGCTCATATACTCGTTTCTTGGATGCATCCTTATAAGGAGCAAGAGCTCGGCGTAATTGGGGATCGTGGCATGATTGTTTTCGACGATACAAAGCCTTGGGAGCACAAACTGCAACTCTACTCGCATCGAATAGATACGTCCAACACGCCTCCTGTGGCAGAAAAAGCGGAAGTAGAGTTTATCCCAGTTCAACCAGCAGAGCCGTTACGCAATGAGTGTCAGCATTTCTTGGAATGCATGCAGACTGACCAGACACCACGCACAGACGGAGAGGAAGGGTCGCGCGTTCTTACAGTACTGGATAGAGCGCAGAAATCTTTGCAAACACCTATTCGCTGATGGCAGCAACTCCATTTTTTGTACACGAGACAGCTGTAATTGATCGTGATGTTGCAATGGGAACTGGAACAAAAATCTGGCATTTCTCCCACATCCTAACGGGGACTACCATTGGAGAGCAGTGCACGATTGGACAAAATGTCATGATAGGGCCGAATGTACGTATTGGATCTCGGTGCAAAATCCAGAACAACGTCAGCCTTTATACAGGAGTGATTCTTGAAGACGGCGTCTTTTGCGGACCTTCGTGCGTTTTTACTAACGTGCATATGCCACGTGCGGAGATCGATCGCAAGGAAGAATTTTGCAATACCTACGTTGAGCGCGGTGCTACTATCGGAGCAAACGCGACAATTGTGTGCGGTGTTCGGCTCGGCGCCTATAGTCTTGTTGGTGCAGGTGCGGTTATTATTCGAGATGTAAAGCCGCACGCTCTTATGATAGGAGTGCCGGGTCGTCAGATAGGGTGGGTAAGCCACGCCGGAGAAAGACTCGGCAGAGACCTTGTGTGTTCTCGGGAGGGGAGACGGTATCACCTTACGGATGAGGGATTTTTAGAGGAAATATGACGAGCAGTTTACGACTATGCGAAATAGGCGGCGAGCCTGTTCCTTACATCGACCTTAAGTCTCAACAAGACACTATTCGACCGCAAATCGATGCAGCTATCGCGCGTGTCTTAAATCGCGGTTTATATATCATGGTACCGGAAATACAAACTCTTGAAGAGGCGCTATCCGATTTTTGTGGGGCTAAACATGCGATTACGTGCGCTAACGGAACGGACGCTCTAAGTCTTGGATTGCTTGCCCTTGGCGTAAATCCGGGAGACGCTGTTTTCGTTCCGAGCTTTACTTTTGCTGCTACCGCCGAAGCAGTAGTACTGGCCGGGGCCACTCCGATTTTCGTCGACGTGCTGCCGAATACTTACAATATAGACCCGGAAAGTTTATGTACCGGCCTTCAGACAGCGCGTGCTTCTGGGCTTCGTCCTGTAGGCGTTATTCCTGTGGATATTTTCGGCCAGCCAGCAGATTACGCAGCCATTGATTCTATAGCTCAAGAGCATGATCTATGGATTATAGCAGATGCTGCTCAGAGTTTTGGAGCGTATTACAAGGATCGTTCTGTTGGGACTTTAGCGCCTCTTACGACGACGAGTTTCTTTCCGGCAAAACCACTGGGATGCTATGGAGATGGTGGTGCTGTTTTTACAAATGACGATACGCTTGCGGATCTTCTACGATCTCTACGTGTGCACGGCGCAGGAGCCCACAAATACGACAACGTCCGTATCGGAATGAACGGTCGCCTCGATACGCTGCAAGCTGCTATTTTACTCGAGAAACTGAAGATTTTTCCGCAGGAATTAAAAAGGCGCCAGCAAATCGCCGATTTCTATACGCGGCATCTAAAGGATTGCGTCAGGACGCCAGCTCTTTCAGAGGAAACATCCTCTTCCTGGGCGCAGTACACAATCTGCCTCGATAAAGGAATCAATCGCGACCATGTTATAGCAGATCTTAAGACATACGGCGTTCCGACAATGATCTATTACGTCAAGCCCTTGCACCAACAAACGGCCTATAAAACGTATCCTACGGCGGGAAACGGCCAGCTTCCTGTTTCGGAAGATCTTTCTATGCGCGTTCTTAGCCTGCCAATGAGTGGATATGTTACACAACCTCAAGCCGAACGCGTTGTTGATGCACTTCGAAAAGTCGTTAAAGGAGAAAAGTAATGATCGTCTGCCCCTGCTGCCGAGAGGAAATCTCAGAGGACCTTGTATGTGCCACGTGCGGATGGAAAGGAAAAAAGGACGGACAAATATGGAACTGTATGAGAGTCCACCTCTCTGAGATAGAAGAACGATATGTGGCTGACTATGACATCTGTGCTCAAGGAGCATTAACGGCTCCTTCACAGGAGGATTCTTTTCTCGAGAAACAAGCCCAGAACATATTGCGCCTTGCTCAACTGAAATCAACAGATGCTGTTTGCGAAATTGGTGTCGGCCGAGGCCACTTTATACGTCATGCATTAAAAATTACGTCGAATGTTACCGGTGTTGATATTGCAGTGCCCCATTTACTCGCCCTACGGGGGGGGGATGGCACGCGCTGTGCTAGCAAATGCGGAGTATCTTCCTTTTAAAGAATCCTTTGACGTTATCGTTTCTTCAGATGTTATTCAGATGTTATAGAGCATGTTCTTAATGTGGAAAGTTTCTTGGACTGTGTTTAT
>JAITIJ010000025.1 GCA_031279495.1 Holosporales bacterium
CTTTGGTATAGAAAAAAACACTTGTAACGATCAATTCGTCCCAATGATGTTTTCAAAACATATCGTCCACCTGCCAAAGAAAATAAAAACTCCGGCACACCGATTCCAAGCTGGCGCATCACAACAATTGCTTGAGGGTGACTTGAGACAACACGCCTAAAAGTTCTGAAATTTTTCCAAGATCCCCATAAGTAGCTGAGAGATAATTTTTGGCTACCCGAAAGTTCAAAAAAAGTGCATGGCAGACCATGATTTCCGCGACTGAAAACAATAACGTTTCCAACACCCAGCTTCTTTGAGAGTTCTTTTATAAGACAACTCTCGTTGATACCGGGACCATCGGGAGTACTGAGATTATAGTCTGCAAAAAAGATAACCGTCTCAAGTTTCATAAAAATGCCTTAGATGTTCATGGATTTTTTCACATGCGTGCCCGTCTCCATAATCGCAGAGTTCAGAAGAATACGGAGCTCGTTTATCGACATTTTCCCAAAGAACATTCCATCCACTTTGGATGGTTTCCTCCCAAGTAGTTTCATAATACAACGTTACACAAGGAACGCGAGCAAAACAGGCTTCTTTTTGCAACCCGCCAGAATCGGTAAAGATAGTACGGGCGTTGCTTGTAAGATGCACCATATCCTTATATCCCTGGGGAGGAGACACCATAAAGTTGTCTGGCAGCTGTACTGCCAAGGCTTTTGTACGAGGATGCACTAAGAACAGAACGGGGGCTCCACCAGAATGGTTAGAAACAAAATTAATAAGCTTTTTAAAAAGATCTTTATTTGTTGTGTTTACCTCTCGATGAATGGTTAGAAGGTGATACCCTTTGGAAGAAAGACCAAGCTGCTTCAATACTGCAGGAACCTCGTTGATTTGTCCCTGAAAGATCTTAAAAAGATCGAACATCACATCGCCAACTAAGAAAGACCTTTGCGCTAGGTTTTCTTTGCGTGCATTCTCTAGGGCTAATGGCGTTGGGCAGAATAACAGATCACTGAGGACATCCGTGACGCGTCGATTTATTTCTTCCGGAATCGTGCGGTCAATACAACGTAGGCCAGCCTCTACATGGAAAAGAGGTAGCTTATTCTTTGTTGCTACAAGGGCACTAGCAAGCGTGGAGTTCGTGTCTCCATACACAAGAACCCCCGCGGGATTCTCAATGTGCACAACTTTTTCGAGTGACTGCATCATTTGCGCAGTCATTTCTGTGTGAGCACAAGAATGAACACCGAGATTGTATTTTGGGGTCGGAATCTTCAATTCTTCAAAAAAAATATCCGACATATTTTTATCGAAATGCTGTCCTGTATGAACGAGGATTTCCTCAAAAAATGGATTGTCCAAAAACACTTTGCTCATAGGAGCTGCTTTTATAAACTGTGGTCTTGCCCCAACAATTGTAAGGATTTTTGTCCTCATCCTCTACCTACATCCTCTATATGCACTTGTACTGCGGTTTTCCTGCCCCATGTGTTGATTTCGATAGTGCCGACGATATCGTACAAGCCGTTATGTGCCAGCAAAACATCTCCAAGCGGCGTTCCCATCGAGCGAAAGGCAACACCCGGCACGCGCTTTCTATCGTTCTGGGTTAATGTACACGAAATATGATTTTTGCCAACAACTCTTGCGTGTTCCACGTAAACGTTAGAGAACAGAAATCGTGGTTGTGGGTTGCCGGTTCCAAAAGGCGCAAGCCGGCCTAGGTGCGCCACCAATTCAGAGGTGGCACCAGACAAACTGAGTGTACTTTCGATAAGTATGGGAGGAGGATCGTGCACAACACCTTGTGTTTCATTAATCAGAAACGCCTCGAAATCCGCAAGATGCGAACGCAATATAGAGAACCCGGCTGCTAAAGGATGTCCACCTCCTTCTTCCAAGAAGCCAAGCGCTTTAGAGCGATGAACAAGAGCCCTAAGATCTACTCCTGGCACGGATCGTCCAGATCCCCTGCCAAATCCCGTTTCATCAAAACTAATGATGCAACACGGTTTTTCAAACTGCTCTCTTATACGTCCTGCAATAATGCCGAGAACACCCGTTGACCATCCGTCTCCATGAACAACCAAGATTGGACGATCTTTCTGCGCTTCCGCAAGAGCTATTGCTTCTGCAGAGACGTTTTCCTCTAAAGAGCGACGTTCTTGGTTCAGACGCTCTAGTTCTGAAACCCAGAATACCGCCTCTTTCTCTGTTTGAGCTGTTAAAAGATGAATGCTTGGTGCAGCATCTTCTAGACGTCCAGGCGCGTTAAGGCGTGGGCCGAACACAAAAGCCAGGTGATATGTCGTAATGGGACGTCTGATACCGGAAAGACGAATCACCTCTCGCAAACCGACAGTCTTTTGTTTTTCCAAGACCTTCAATCCTTGCGCAACATAGGTGCGATTAAGACCTATTAGTGGCATCACATCACATACTGTACCGAGTGCAACAAGATCGAGGAAAAGAAGTAGATCTGGCTCCTGATAATTGGGGATTGCTGTACGTAATGCCCGATTCAATCCAACCAAGAACAGAAACACAAGACCTGCTGCACAAATTCTTTGCAAAGAATCTGGATTTCCTGGCAAATAAGGATCCACCAATGCACATGCTGAAGGCAACGTTTCTTCTGGTATATGATGATCGAGGACAACAACATCAATGTTGTGATCTTTCATAAATTGCAAGGTATTATGTGCTGTTACGCCGCAATCAACCATCAACACAACGCGCGGTGGCGCCTTTTGAGAAAGCATCTCCTCCAATGCCGTTTGCGTCGCACCATAACCATGTGCCCGTATAGGGATGTAGAATGGGACACGTCGCCCAAGAGTCGAAAAAAAACGTAAAAGTAAAGCTGTCGATGTGATGCCATCAACATCGTAATCTCCCCAGACGAGGATAGACTCCTGCGTCGTAATGGCCTCTACAACGCGCGCAACAGCCTGATCCATGCCCATTAAGACCGAGGGATCCGGCAGAGACGCTTTCAGTGTAGGATGCAGAAATGCATGCGCCTCTTCGGCAGAGGATATGCGAAAGGTCAAAAGGCGCGCAAGAATTTCTGGTACATCAACACAACGCAAGATAGCATTGATAAAGCCTTCGTCTGGCTCTGGAAGCTCCCAGAATTTTCCTGTTAAGGAAGGTCCTTTACGTATTGCACGATGTTCTGGTGGGTCAGATGTATTTGAGGACAACGAATCCTCCTATCAACATCAGTAGCACGGCAATAAACAAAGGACCCAAGTACTTCTCGATAAAAAGGCGCACAGGATCGCCAAAATGCCAACACAGAATGCTTACGGTCATAAAACGCATACCGCGAGCAAGAACGGAGGCGACCATAAAAGTCGCAAAATCTACACGCGCTACACCCGAAGCAATTGTGACGATTTTATAAGGAATAGGAGTAAGTCCCTTTAAAGTAATTGCCCAAAAAGCCCACTCTTGAAACGGTCGTATCATCGCGTGGAAGGATTCTACATAGCCATAAGCTGTCAAAATCTGCAGCCCAATTGCTTCAAACAGAGCATATCCGATGTAATAGCCTAGAACGCCGCCTATTACAGAAGAAAGAGTGCACAACACCCCGTATATCCATGCGCGGGAACGGCATGAAAGAGCCATAGGAATCAGCAAAGGATCGGGCGGAATCGGGAAAAACGAGCTTTCAGCAAAAGAAACGGCGCATAAAATCCATAACGCATTAGGTCGCTGCGCCTGGCGCATGACCCAGTCGTAAAGTCTTCGAATCATGTTAACTCACTCTCGGCTTCCTTTTACAGAACCTGCAGAAGAGGCGCAAGTAATTTCCGGCGAGTGGAGATTTCTTCGAGGCGTATCCTCGTTTTGTCGATAACATATGGTGGTGCATTCAACTGAAAATCTTGATCGTTCAAGCGCTCTTCTAGTTTACATTTTTCTTCAGCTAAAACTGTCTCTTCGTCGTTTAAACGCTTGCGCTCTGCTTCGATATCGATAACGTTTCCAACAAAAAGCGAAATTGTTCCTCCCTCTATTATAACAGGAATAGTACAAACATCGCTGTCTATAACGTCATCAACTGGACATATCCGCGCCAATCGAGCACACAGTACTTTGTGGGTATCCCAAAAAGTCGCTAAATGTGCATTCTGAGAGGAAAACTTCGCCTTAAGCTCAGCACCTGCAGGAATACGGATGGCAGCGCGCACAGAACGAATTTCTTTGATTGTACCACAAATCCAGTCGATCTCTGCTGCTGATTCACCAAACGTGTCTGGCGGGGCAATTGCAGGCCAAGTCTCCTGACACAACGCGCCAAGTTCGGAAAATCCTAATATAGATGCAAGCTCCTCGGTTACGAAAGGCGCAATGGGGTTCATCAAACGCAAAATCTGCTCAATCGCCCAAGAAGTTGTATTGCGCAGTTCTTGAGCTACAGCCCTCTCTTCCAGAATAGGCTTGATAAGCTCTAAGTACCAGTCACAAAATGTTCCCCATACGTGTTGATACAAAGACCGTACACACAGATCGAATCTATAAGCCTGTAAAGCTGTTTCCATTTCTTGAGTTAGGGTTTTGATGGTCCAAACGATCCAGCGTGCTAAAGGATGCGCTACGCGATAAGGGTCGAAACTCTGCTGTCGCTGACAACCCTTAAGCTGAGAAAATCGAACAGCATTCCAAATTTTCGTCAGGAAGTTGCGATAATTCTCGACTTGCGCTTTTCCCACACGCACATCACGACCAGGAACACATAACGCAACAAGCGTCAGACGTAAGGCATCTGCTCCGTAATGATCGATAAGATCCATAGGGTCAATAACGTTACCACGTGACTTAGACATCTTTTGCCCTTTTTCGTCACGGACAAGAGGGTGGATGAAGACATCTTTAAACGGAACCTCTTTGCAGAAATGTAAGCCCATCATGACCATACGAGCCACCCAGAAGAAAATGATGTCAAATCCAGTAACAAGAACATTACTCGGATAGTGGTTTTCCAGTTCTTGGGTCTTCTCTGGCCAACCCAACGTCATAAATGGCCATAAGGCCGAAGAAAACCAGGTATCGAGCACATCCGGATCCGGTGTAAGTGGCACCTCTTTGCTATAAGTGTTTCGCGCTTGCTCGCGAGCCTCATCCAAAGAGAATGCCACAAATACACGTCCGTCAGGACCATACCAAGCAGGAATCTCATGCCCCCACCAGATTTGGCGCGAAATGCACCACGGACGAATGTGGCGCATCCAGTCGAAATAAGTATTGACCCAATTCTCTGGCACAAAGCGAAACGCACCCGTTTCAGCCGCCTTCAATGCGGGAGCAGCAAGTTTTTCAGCATCAACAAACCACTGGTCAGTCAAATATGGCTCAAGGATGGTGCCAGAGCGATCCCCATGGGGTACGTGATGTTGAATGGGCGTACTCCCCTCTAAAAGACCAAGCTCTGTCAGGGCGTTAACAATATGCGTACGCGCTTCGGAGCGATCAAGCCCCCGAAATCGTTCGGGAACATTTTCATTAAGGCAGCCGCGTCTATCTAATATGCACAATAAGGGCAATTTGTGCCGACGCGCCACCTCAAAGTCGTTAAAATCATGTGCAGGTGTAATTTTTACAGCTCCACTGCCTTTCTCTGGATCAGCATAGTTATCTGCAACAATAGGAATAAGACGTTCTGTCAAAGGTACTCGAACCTTCTGCCCGATAAGGTGAGTATAGCGACTATCATTTGGATGCACTGCCACAGCTGCATCGCCAAAGAGCGTCTCTGGTCGTGTTGTCGCAACAGTAATAGACCCACCACCCTCTGCAAGAGGATAGTGAATAGACCACAAGTGTCCCCAAACCTCGCGCTCAACAATCTCTAGATCCGACAGAGCAGATTCCAATTGAGGATCCCAATTCACAAGGCGTCTGTCGCGATAAATAAGGCCTGCTTTATATAAGTCAATAAAAGACTGACGAACAGCGCGTTTCTCGCTATCATCCATTGTGAAACGCAGTCGGGACCAGTCGCAGGAAGCGCCAAGGGCCTTCATCTGCTCGACAATAGTTCCTCCTGATTGTTCCTTCCACTTCCAAACAGCTTGGATGAAGGCTTCTCGCCCGATTTCTGTGTGTGAGATGCCTTTTTTAGCAAGATCTTTTTCGACCAGCAGCTGCGTTACAATGCCCGCATGATCAAGACCAGGTTGCCATAGAACTTTTTTGCCTCGTGCGCGCGAATAACGCACAAGAATGTCTTGAATTGTGTAGCATAATGCATGCCCAATATGCAGTGATCCTGTAACATTAGGAGGAGGTAACATGATGGTATAAACCTCTCCACCAGAAACAGATTTCTTTTGTTTTTCTAGGTCGAAAGGTGCTTTTTCTACCAACAAAAGATGGATTTTTTTTTCAAAATGCTTGTGATCAAAGGTTTTCTCAATCATATGATTCTTCTTTCTGAGCTTTTCTCAGTCCGTTGTGAGCGATAGGCGTTTCCCTGCGCAGCCATTTTAAAGAGAATGCGGAGCGCCGACAAGGTGAAGGATATTTTTCCGTTGAAAATTTCTTATTTTTACTTATATGAAAATTATCAATCATTGATAGGGAAGATAAAATGCGCAGATCCTTAAAAATCTATACAGCAATAGCATTCGGCAGCATGCTTCTGGCACAGATCGCGGAGGCAGTATCTCTGTCCAAGTCCAATATTTTTCCAAAAGAGGGATGGTACATTGGCAGCAGCGTTGGTGTCACTGGAGGCAGATGGACGAAGGACCATCCTAAAGAGAGGCAATTTTCTTCAGATAGTATGGGAATGGGCTTTTCCTTTATGAGTGGATATATCCGTCTTCTGAAGAGTGGTTTTGTCTTAGGGGGAGAAGCGCGTTGTGACTTTTTTGCGAATACAAAAGAAAGATGCGACACTAGATTAGAACAATGTGCTCCAGCTTTTGCTATTATTGTTGGATATAGCAGTACAGAGATGCACGGAACAATGGGAATAACGCTCGGAGGGGCCTTTATTCGATCAAAGATAGGGAGCGGTCCACATCACGGAAAAGGACCGCATATGGGGCCTCCACCAGGAAGACCACACAGAGGCCCACGCCCCGGTCCGCATAGGCCGCACATGAGACCGCCACATGGAGGACCTCAAGGACCACATGCGCACGAAGAGAGAGATATCAACCAGATGGCTCCAGAATTAGGCGTTTTCTACACTACTAGAGTAGGAGAGAACATGTTCCTTAGAACGGATGTACGTTATGCCTTCGGGCTAAAAAAAGCGCTTGATTTCCATGGTCGTAACACCAAAATACAGACAAGCCGTATGATGGCGGGTATCAGCATTGTCTATCATTTTTGAGAATTTTGCTGCGATCAAGGTTCATTGTTGGAATCATTAGAATGATGAAGCCGAAATCTCCCTGAGGAAGAGGGGGAAGTATATAGTATCCTTCCTCTTCCTCAGGATCTGCGGTCAATATGTATCTATCTTCTTTTTCTCCTGTGGGATCCTTTGAAAGATCTTTTGCGCCCAAAGTGAAAGATTTTTCCAACATGACGAACGAACATTCTTGCGCCTCTAGCAACCCTGCGCTCAACATTTTTCACGCCTCTGATAGCTCTACGTACTGTTCTATTGTGACTAATAACTTGTCCTACATGCCGAACATCCCTTGCAACTCTACGTACTGTTCCATTGTGACTAATAGCTTGTCCTACATGCCGAACATCCCTTGCAACTTTACGTACTGTTCCATTGTGGCTAATAGCTTGTCCTACATGCCGAACATCCCTTGCAACTCTACGTACTGTTCCATTGTGGCTAATAGCTTGTCCTACATGGCGAGCATCCCTTGCAACTCTACGTACTGTTCCATTGTGACTAATAGCTTGTCCTACATGGCGAGCATCCCTTGCAACTTTACGTACTGTTCCATTGTGACTAATAGCTTGTCCTACATGGCGAACGCCTCCGGCAAATGCGCGTCCTGCTTTTCTCTCACCATGGGCAGCCCCTGGCCTTTGCCCGGGTGCATGCGGTGAAAGTGCATGCGGAGCAGCAATCGTAGGTCTTGCTGCAGGAGCACGCGGAGTAGCCTCTGGCCTCTGGCCAGGAACACGCGGAGCAGCAATTGCGGGTCTTTCAGCTGTCGTTGGCTGTGAGGATCTCTGGTTTGGATGGGGCACCATAGCCTGAGCCACGAACGTTACGAACGCTGTAAAGCAAACCAATAATTGTAAAGTGTATTTCATGTTTCTGTTCCCTTTTTAGTTAATTTCTTCTATTAAACACATAAAGAGTAAAAAAATAGTGAACGTACGCCTTTTTTTTCTAAACGCATCCATGCTTGTTTGCTTAAAAAATAGGGATCAGTTTAACAAGAAGGCACAGTCAACGGCATTGAACCACACTTTCGCATGTGTTGTGGTTTTTTTTCTATAATTTTATAATCGGAACAAAAAATGAAGACGTTAGATGCTTCATTTACACACTCCAGACTGCGACTTTTTGTGCAATGGACCCTAGAAAGAGCGTTTCCAGCGCCCACACTAACGCATCCATCCGATCTGGTGACTGAAGCGTTTGAGGGGTATAAGTCAGCATCTGGCGTTCCAGCTCTTCAAAATTGCCGACGTGAAATACGCGATGTTGGTGATAAAATTGAGTTATAGGCTCTGCGCGTGTCCATTTGCTCTTGTACGCTCGCACCAATTTAAGAGCCGCAAACGGTACGACATTCGAAAATAGCGCCGGCAAAAGATCTCCTCCTGCATTCGTCTCGAGAACAACTTGTGTTGCTTGAAAAGAGCGATAGATTTCTCCTACGCGCTGCATCCACTCTTCTGGTGGTGCCTTCGTGCTATAATCAGCTAGCACATAAGCAGTTCCCTGCGCATCTTGCCCAACGACAATAATGCCAGTCTCATCGCTTGTTGTGTTGTGGCTTAAGGCTGGATCCACTCCAATAACAACACGTACCAGCGGAGGAGCTTGCGCCAGTCGATGGGCCTCCAAAAGAGAATGCGTCCACAATGTATCAGCGTTATCTACAATTTCTCCGTATAATTCTTGATCACCTAGCAATGTCCCTTCAAATTGGCCCTTCACTAAAGTCAAGAAACTTTCCGGCAGATTTTCGACATTTTCAAAGGTACTGCCGCGCGTTACGACAATGTCAGGACGTTGTAAAAGACGGCGCAAGAGTGGGAAAGGCCGCGGCGTTGTCGTAATCAACACTTGAGGGGCTTTCCCTAATCGCAAGGAGAGAAAAAGCTGATTCAAAACCTCCTCAGAATGGGGGAATTTCGCAAACTCGTCGATCCAGGCTCCATCAAATTGCGGGCCACGGAGTTGCTCTGTGTTTTCTGCTCCATACAACGTGGCAATAGCGCCATTTTGCCATAACAGGCGTCGTGTATGCGCTTCATAAGTGACTTTTTCCCAAAGAGGAGAGACATTTAGCAGACCGCTCTCTCCCTCTACCATCACTTCTCGGGCCTCTGTGATTGTCTGCGCGATAAGAGCTATACGCCGACATTGTCCTGACGTTGCCCATTGTCGAATAGTCTCGGCACCTGTGCGTGTTTTTCCAAACCCGCGACCTGCGAGAATAAGCCAGATTTTCCAGTTGCCAGCAGGAAGTCGCTGTGATGGTCGTGCCTGCAAGGACCAATCATATCGGCAGTGTATTTCTGCTCGACGCCGTTGCTCTGCACGCAATAAACGCAGTAAAGCGCGCAGCATCGCACGCCTTGCTTCAGAGATAGAAGACATAAATATTATGGAATAAGAGAAATCTTAGAGAATTATCTCATAGATAAGTCTTAGAAGACAAAATTGTCATCTTTCGTTCTATTTTTCTAATAAAATGAAAACCATTGCATCATTTTCTTCCTCTGTAATTAATTGTTGGATCTATTGAGAGATTCTCATGGAGTAAGGAGCGCCATTGCTTTGTTGCCCCTTCCTTTGTTTTTCTCTTGCTCTGCTTCCTCTCATCACGTGTCAATCGCCGTCAATCTCTGATGTAAAAAATCTTCTCTAAAAACTTGACAAATAGGGGGTGATATAGTGTGTCTATGCTTAAAATGGAGAAGAAAAACATGCATAATATCCACTTCTAGAATTTCTAACAGCAAAGCATTCATTGCGAATGATAGCGCTTTCAACTCCAACCATATAAAGCTAAAAACTAGACGTCTCTTTAAAAGGTAGAGGGTCACGATGCGCGGATCTATTGACGCTCAACAAGAAAACCCGCTAGGGTTTCGGTGGAGCCTCTGTGGCGGAATTGGTAGACGCGGCAGACTCAAAATCTGTTGTCCGCGAGGACGTGCTGGTTCGACTCCGGCCAGGGGCACCATTTTTACTTTTTCTAATAGGCGCCGGCTCCAACGGTGGCACGAATATCTCTGGTACAAGTCCTGTTGTCGCATGAGAGGAGAGCGCAAATCGCGGTAGCACAAAACGTGTTCCAGCCTCCTTTACGATGTCCGCCAGCTGCTGCGCAAACGCCTCTCTGCCTTGCAAAAATTCCTGAAGAGACAAAGCGGGCAGAAAACAAGACAAAATAATATCAACAGAAGTTTCTGTCAACGCATCTACGTACACAAAAATACTGGTATCGGGCCGAGGAGGCGCCTTAGGCAGCTCAGAGATTGTCTGATCAAAACGCATGCGCACGGTTTTCAGGGCATGAAACGAGATGTTGGGATCCAGACTAACACGCCAATAAACGCGCCGGAAATTGATGCCAGAGAAATTGACAACCGCAACATCAGCTAGCCGCGCATTGGGAACATAAATAGGAGCGCCATCCGTCCTTTTAAGAAGAGTTGAGCGGAATCCTATCGCCTCGACATAACCCTCAACGACATCATCAACGTGCACCCAATCGCCATGATTAAAACGTTTCTCAGCAAGAATCAAGAAGCCAGAGATAAGGTTCTTGAATAGATCTTGTGCACCCAACACAACGGCAGCACCTAGAAATCCTAATCCTGTTAGGAATGCCGCCACATGAATGCCCCACCACTCAAGAATAGTAACAATGCAGATGCTTCCCAAAAACACACGGCAAACCCGTATGATCCACTCAATCGTTGTTACTTCTGCAAATCGCTTTACAACCGGAATTGCCCATAGAATAGGACGCAAGACGATGTTTATCCCCATGAAAATAACAACAACAAGTCCAGATCGCACCATTAGCAAGATGAGTTCTCCTAAAGGACCCGGAAAACCGACATATAAAACAATCATGTAGATCAAGATAACGCGTAAGAATTGCTGCATGTGAACGCGAAAAAGAAGAAGCTCCTTTTCTCCTCTGCTTTTTAGCGCTCTTTTTGCGCGCGCGAGCACCGGATCGATAAGGCGTGCGGAAAGCTTCTCTAACACTTTTTTGTTAAAAAGAGGGAATGTTATGCAGCCTGCACACAGCAACCGTCCAGCGGGGAAAGCATTAATGCTTGCCCAGCAATGTTCGGATATTTTTGCAATATCACTTAATAAGGCAATAGCCGTTGCCATATCTTGTCTCTGTTTAACAACCGTGAGCTCGCAAAGGAGTATAGGAGCTCTTAGTTGCGAAGTCTCTTGTTCTTTTGTAGTCTAAATAGGATAAGAGTCGCAGCATAGTGTGCGCAGAAGTATGACACTGTTCAATAGTCCTCTCTTTTTAGGCTTTGATCATTTTGAACGGCTTGTTGATCGTGCCTCTAAGATAGCTAGCGAGGGGTATCCTCCCTATAATATTGAGCAAATAGAGGGAAACGGCCTTAAGATTACGCTCGCTGTAGCGGGTTTCACGGCAGAAGAGATAGAAGTATTCATCGACGATAATCAACTTATCATCCAAGGACAACACACAGAGAAAGAAGAGCGTGTCTATCTGCATCGCGGTATTGCAACTCGCCAATTCCGACGGACTTTCATTCTTGCGGAAGGAATAGAGGTGATAGAAGCCTCGTTCGAGAATGGGCTTTTAAACATTTTCTTAATGCGACCAAAGATAGAGTCAAAAGCGCGCCGCATTCTTATAAGAACGCCTTCTCATTCTTCGGCTCCTCCTAAGTTATTGAATAACTCTATTGAAGAGAAAGATTTTTCCAATAAATCTCCTACTGCAGAAAGTTTTGTAGTAGAGTCGCCAAACAAGTAGAAGTTTTTATGGAATTTATAGAACTCGAGAAACTCCGCTCCATCACACCTCAGGAACTTGCAGTGTTGGGAGTAACGGACTTAGCCTATATCAGACCCATTCGCTTGGACAAAACAAGAAACGGATTTGCACTACATGCGGCGGATGGAACAACGATAGGATTTAGCGCGAGCCAAGATATGGCCCTACGTGCCGCTTGCCGGAATAATCTTATTCCTCAGAGTCTGCATTAGCAGAAGGCAAACATAAGGAATTTGGGCACAACAAGAAGATGATTCTGTCTCATTCCTAGCATAATTTCGTTTGTCTGAAGCTTAAAGTTTGAAATGAAGAGAGATTTTTCTAGCGCCTGCGCCTCCCTCTTTTCGCAAGGAAAAGAGTTAGAGCGTTTCTCTCTGGTGAAATTTTCTGTTATGGCTCTGCTGTTCGAATAATTTGATACGAGAGTACATTTTAGAAGTTTTTCGTAAGTGATGTGACTGAAGTGTTTCCTCAATACAAGTCGTATGCTTTTAGTTTTCTGCGTAGTGGTATGTCAGCTTATCCACGCCCTTATGACTGTAATAACAGGGGAGACATGAATAACAGGGGAGACATGAGGGCCCCGCGGCACTGCGCCGCGGCTACCATAGAGCTCGAGGCAAGCAGAGTTTTTGGAGGTTCGCTCTTGGCCTTTAGAAATAAAAGGAGGGAGAGATCTCTTTGTTCCCTATCGTTTTGCCTCTTCAAAAGTGCCGCAATGGATCAAAGAATGGCGAAATTAGATTAAATGATGCAACCGCAGGCTGTATCCATCACACATAAACACAACCTAGAGTTGTCTCTTCTCATCGCAATTATGCAGCGTATTCTTTGGAAATGCAGGAGCGCAGCCATACTGACATTACCCTTATGAGCAATCTTCAACAAGACGCCTCGCTCTGAGTTGTTATAGTGGCCGCGGCGTAGTACTGCAGGGCCTTTGTGACATTAATCTATTTGGTATAGACACAAAGGCGTCGATGCTCCTACACATCACTTACGCATAATCTTCAACACACTCACCTGTATTCCATTAGTAGTTGCAATATGGCTGAGACGACACAATCGTAGGTTGTGTATATCTATACATCCCTCATGCACAAATAGAAAAAACAACACCCTTTAATAAAGGAAAATGGAAAAGATGAAAAGCCCTGCTGAAATGAAGAGAGAAATTGGGGGAGGGAGAAAAGGTGAGCCAGAAAGTCTTATCTACCAATAAAAACATGGAAGAATAGAAGAGAGGGAAAAAAGGAAGAAACGGGGAAAGAATAATGAGAGAAAAAATGGGAAAAGAGAGGATGATGGAAATAGAATAAGGAAAAGAGGAGGAACAATAAAACAGACATAGCTATACGCTATAAGTCTCCGCGGGTATCTCGCGTTAATATGCAAAAACGTATATTATATAATCCTTTTCGGTGGATAACCTTATAAAGAGAAAAGACAATGAACATTGTGCGCGTACAAAGCAGAGAATTAGCGTTTGAAACCGCTCCTACGGGATTTCAGGTGGCGGAAAGCTTGAAAATGGCGGGAAAAGCGATTGCTTTCAAAACATCTCAGGCAATATACGATCTGTCTCTTTATCTTCCTGAAGAAGACTCCATCGAAATCCTAACTGCGGACAGCGATGAAGGTCTTGCCATTATACGGCACAGTATGGCACACGTGCTCGCGCAGGCGATCAAAGAGCTCTATCCTGAAGCGAAAATCGCTATAGGACCCGTCATTGAGGATGGATTTTATTACGATATCGATCGGACAACGCCCTTTACAACAGCGGATTTCACAGAGATCGAAGCCAGAATGCACGAGATTATTGCGCGCGCTTTGCCTATTCAACGCTCCAAGGCAACACGCGCCGAGGCCATCGCGCTTTTTCAAAAAGCAGGCGAGACATTTAAAGTGCAGTTGATTGAAGATCTGCCGCCAGAAGCTGAAATTACGCTCTATACCCAGGGTATTTTTACAGACCTCTGTCGTGGACCCCATGTTCCCAACACAAATTATCTGCCGCCACACTTTAAATTAATGAAATTGGCGGGCGCTTATTGGAGGGGGGATGCTAAAGGTCCGATGCTACAGCGCATCTACGCAACGGCCTGGACTACTCAAGAAGCACTTGAAGCATATCTTACACGCCTTGAAGAAGCAGAAAGCCGCGATCATCGGCGTCTTGGCAAAGATATGGCGCTCTTTCATTTCCAAGAAGAAGCGGCAGGCTCTGTCTTCTGGCACCCAAAAGGCTGGCGACTTTATAGGATTCTTCAAGACTTTATTCGAAAACGTCTTGAGAAAAATGGCTATGTTGAAGTACGCACGCCTCAGCTTGTGGACCGCTCCTTGTGGGAGGCTTCTGGTCACTGGGGAGAATTCCGCAAAAATATGTTTATCACTGAGACGGAAAATAAAGTTCTGGCCGTCAAGCCGATGAGTTGTCCTTGCCATGTGCAGATTTTTAAGAACACCCTCAGGAGCTATAAGGAACTGCCTCTACGCATGGCAGAATTTGGGTCTTGTCATCGCAATGAACCGTCTGGGTCTCTCCATGGGTTGATGAGGATTCGCGCATTTACCCAGGATGATGCGCACATTTTCTGTATGCCAGAGCAGATCACTGCTGAGACAAAAGCGTTTTGCGCTTTGCTAGAGGACATCTATACCGCCCTGGGGTTTCATCGTTTTTCTGTAAAGTTTTCTGATAGACCGGAAAATCGAGTGGGGACAGATGCCATCTGGGATGCGGCAGAGAATGCCCTAAAGCAGGCTGCGACCGAGACGGGTCTGACCTTTACATTGAATCCAGGAGAAGGTGCATTTTACGGTCCAAAATTGGAGTTCGTACTGAAAGATGCGTTAAATCGCGATTGGCAATGCGGTACATTGCAGGTTGATTTTTCCATGCCAGAACGCTTGGGGGCCGAATACGTTGGCGCGGACGGTGCGCGGCATCACCCTGTTATGTTACATCGTGCTGTCTTGGGCTCTTTCGAGAGATTTGTCGGTATTCTTTTGGAGCATTATGGCGGGAAAATGCCTTTGTGGATGGCACCAGTGCAGATTGTAATCGCCTCTATCACAGACAGTACGCATTCTTATGCGCAAGAAGTGCGCAAGTCCTGTGATCAAGCAGGGTTGCGCGCAGAAATGGATCTGCGCCCTGAAAAAATTACCTATAAAATTCGCGAACATTCTCTAGCCAAAGTGCCTGTTATTATGATTCTCGGAAAAAAAGAGGAAGAGGAGCGTAAAGTAACGCTACGCTTTCTCGGCGAGGAGGCTCAGACGATGTGTTCGGTAAAAGAAGCTGTTGCCCTTTTGCAGGAGAAAGCGAAAATGCCATAGGTGAAGTATGAATCCTCCGTTACGTCCTAATTGCGCCTCTTTTTCTTCTGGACCATGTGCAAAGCGACCTGGATGGTCAGTGGCTTCTTTGCAAAACGCTCTTGTAGGGCGATCGCATCGCTCTGCTTCAGCTCTAGAAAAGCTGCAAGAGGTGACAACGCGTATTCGCCAACTTCTTGGCATTCCACAGGATTATCGCATCGCGATTCTTCCAGGATCGTCGACCGGCGCCATGGAAACGGCCTTTTGGAACCTATTAGGCGTTCTCGGTGTAGATATTCTTAAATGTGATGTTTTCAGCCGCATCTGGGCGTGCGATATACGCAAGCAACTCGGCCTAGATGTGCGCATTTTCTCGTCACCATTCGGGCACTTGCCTGAAATAAACACCGTTGATTCAACACGAGATGTCATTTTCTGTTGGACGGGCACCACAGCGTGTATTTCTGTACCTCACGTAGAGTGGATTGGGGAGAACCGTGTGGGGCTGACTCTTTGTGATGCAACTTCAGCCGCTTTTCTTGTTGATCTGCCGTGGCCTAAACTAGATGCAACGGCTTTTTCTTGCCAAAAAGTTCTGGGGGGAGAAGCGAGCTTTGGCTTTCTTGTTCTCGGTCCTCGTGCTTTCTCGCGCTTAGAACATTATACCCCTCAGTGGCCTATTCCTCATTTAATACGCTTAAAGAAAGAAGGCAAAATATTAGAAGATATTTTCCACGAACGGACGATCAACACGATTTCTTTGCTTGTGGTTGAAGATTTTCTAAATACCCTTATCTGGGTAGAGCAGATTGGTGGGGTGCAAGCGTTGAGGCAGCTCACACGAACAAATCATGCTTGTGCGGAGCAATGGATGGGGCAGCAAAAGGATTTTACGTATTTTGTCCAGGATCCGGCTGTGCGAGCGCTAACACCCATTGGATTGGTGCCGGCACACAAGGGTTTTGCGGAACGGTCTATAGATGATCAATGGAAGTATCTCTCATGTATCGTTGACCTCTTAGAGAAAGAACGTTTTGCATTTGATGTTTTAGGTCATATAAAGTCCGCTCCACACTTGCGTTTCTGGATTGGTCCAACGATCTCTCCCATCGACCTTGCGCGTGCTCTTGATGGTCTTTCTTGGGCATATGCAAAGCTCGGCCGAGAGCTGTAAGCCGGGTTCTGTACTGCTTGCGCAGCGGCGGTTATTCCTCTAGGACCTATGTCACCACAGGTCTCAAGCGATCAACCCGAACATTATCTGCGCGAAGAGTCACAGAGGTATATACCTAAAATGTTCCTATTCGATCTTGCTCCGGATGGGGTTTGCCCTGCTGCCTTCGTTTCCAAAAGCACGGTGAGCTTTTACCTCGCCATTTCACCCTTACCAACAGACATGTTGGCGGTATTTTTTCTGTGGCACTTTCCCTGAGTTTCCTCGCCAGCCGTTAACTGACATCCTCTCTTCGTGGAGCCCGGACTTTCCTCTCCTATATAAGCAGCAACCGCCCGCTCTCAAACCGAGCAAAAACAGTTTACCAGATACTCTACACGCTTTGTAGTGCGTCGTAGCGTTGTAGACCTTTCTACAAAAAGGGAGTACGCTGCCTTCTGTAAAATCATCAAGGAGAGGAAATGCGCGCTGTACAGGTCTCAACGCTGCCAAACGGCATACGCGTTATTAGTGAACATCTTCCTCAAAGCGGCACGATTTCTTTGGGGGCATGGGTAGCTGCTGGTGGCAGATGCGAAACAGAAGGAAACAATGGTATCTCGCATTTTCTCGAGCATATGGCTTTCAAGGGCACTACAACCCGCACCGCCAGACAAATAGCAGAAGAAATTGAGCGTGTAGGGGGATATCTTAATGCTTACACAGCACGTGAAGAGACAGCCTATTACGCGCGGCTTTTGAAGGAAGATTGGGAAGTAGGTATCGCTATTATCGCGGATATTCTTATCCATCCCACTTTCTGCAAAGAAGAATTAGAGCGCGAGCGAGGCGTCATTTTGCAAGAGATTGGGCGCGCACAAGACGATCCTGACGATATTGTTTTCGACCATCTTCAGAATGTTGCTTATCCGGATCAGCCCATGGGCCGATCTATTCTCGGTCCGCAGCGTGTTGTTTCTTCCTTATCAGATGAAGATCTACGTGCCTATCGCGATCATTTATACCGCGGGCCGCATCTTGTCTTCTCTGCGGCAGGTAATGTAGAACACGACGCTCTTGTTCGTGTAGTATCGCAAGCTTTTGGCACAGTTGTTGCGGCTCCATCTCCACACATCCTGGTGCCTGCTTGCTATACAGGAGGCGTTTTTGCGGACACGAGACCTCTTGAGCAAGTCCATATTGTCTTAGGGGTTGAGAGCGTGTCCTTTGAGGATCCGGACTATTATGTGGCGGCTCTTTTTAACGCTATTTTAGGACGTGGTATGTCCTCCCGTTTATTCCAAGAAGTACGCGAGAAGCGTGGTCTTGTCTACTCAGTGTACAGTTTCGGTGCGGCTTATAAGGATTCCGGCTTGATGGGCATATGTGCTGGCACGGGTGCCGAGAAATGCACGGAGCTCGTCAAAGTCGTGCGTGATGAGTGCCTGAAAATGGCCGATGGCGTTACGGAAGAAGAGATGCAACGCGCACGCGCTCAATTCAAATCCTCTCTGATGATGGCAGCAGAAAGCACTTCTGCCTTATGCGAACAGAATGCTAGTCATCTGCTTGTTTACGGCTATCCTCTCTCTCGAGAAGAGATGATTACCAAGGCAGAAGCGGTGACAAAGCAACAGATTGCACAGTTTACAGAGCGTCTTTTTCGTGACAAAGCCCTTGCTTTAGCAACAGTGGGTCCCGTTACACAAAACGAAGCGCAAGAGCTAGCAAATTCTTTCCGGTGTTAGAAAACGCTGTCTGGGGATTGGGTCTTGCTTGCAGCGTTCTAGGCTTTCAGCTGTGGCGCGTGGAACGCGATCGAATCCTTTTAAAGCTTGAAAAAACACGTTTAGAAGAACGTTGTGCGCAGTATCAAAAAGCACAAGAACAAGTACAGATTCTAGAAACAACTTTGGCGGAAGAACGTAACCGCTTAGTTGCTGTCCAAGTTGAGCTAAAAGAAGAGCGTCAAAAAACGACAGAAAAGATGCAACTTCTTGCCGAAGCAGAAACGCGATTTCAACAGACCTTTAAAGCGTTGAGTGCGGACGCTTTATCCCTGAATACCAAATCTTTTTTGAGCCTGGCCCAAGAAGTGCTAAGCCGTTTTCAGGAGGGCGCCAAAAATGACCTCACGACACGAGAGAAATCTATAGAAGCGCTTGTTGTGCCCATCAAAACGGCTTTAGAAACCGTTGCGGGCCACGTTCAATCCTTGGAAAAAGCGCGCATTGGCGCTTATGAAGGGTTGAAGCAACAACTCTCAGATTTGGCCTCGACCCAATGTTCATTAAAGACCGAAACGATGCGACTTGTGAGCGCTTTAAAAACCCCTAACGTACGCGGGCGCTGGGGAGAAATGCAACTAAAGCGTGTTGTTGAGTTGTCTGGTATGATGCCGCATTGCGACTTTGATGAACAAGTGGTAATCGAAGGAGAAGCCACAAACGCTTTGCGTCCTGATATGATCGTGCATCTACCGGGAAATCGTCAGATTGCGGTGGATGCGAAAACGCCGTTAGTGTCTTATTTAGAAGCCTTAGAGGCCCCTCAAGAGGAGCAGCGACAGGCGTTTCTTAAGGAGCATGCGCGGCATGTACGCCAGCATATTGCTGCCCTATCTTCTAAAAAATACTGGCAATATTTGCAACCGAGTCCTGATTTCGTTGTCTTGTTTTTGCCTGGAGAGCCGTTTTTCTCCGCAGCGTTAGAACATATACCCGATCTGATTGAGGTGGGCATGCGTGAGCGAGTTATTTTAGCTACTCCAACAACGTTACTTGCGCTTTTGCATGGAGTAGCTGCAGGCTGGCGCCAGGAATCGCTAGCAGAAAATGCACGTCATATTGCCGATCTTGGACGAGAATTATATAAGCGCCTAGGGGATATGGGCGAGCATTTGCTGCGTTTGGGACGCGCTTTGGGTGGCGCTACAGAAGCGTACAACCAAAGCATATCGACTTTAGAACGGCGTGTCTTTGTCAGTGCTAGACGATTTAAAGATTTGGCTGGTACTGCTGGTATAAAGGATCTGCCTGAAATGGCGGAAATCTCAGTACCACCAAAGGAGCTTCAAGCGCCAGAGTGGCCTATAAAGGACAGAGACAATTCTGAACATGCTGCGCCTTAGAACCGTTATCTTCTATTTTAGCCTTTTATTGTGTTTTTTAAAATCTTCTGGAAAGGCTCAGGAGTATTTCGATTATCAAGCGGCAACGCCGTGTGATTTGCGCGTGATAGAGGCAATGATGCTGTATTTTTCAACGGAATTTGGTAATCCAAGCGCGCCTCATGCTTTTGGAGAACGCGCAGTGACTGCCTTATCTGAAGCACGCCAGAAAATCGCGCGTCTATTAGGAGGTAAAGCGGCCAATTGGATCTTTACATCAGGCGCAACGGAAGCCAATGTGCTGGCGATCTGTGGCGTTATGCGCGCGGCTCCTCAATGTAAAAATCATATTATTGTCTGTGCGACAGAACACAAGAGTATTTTGGAAACCTGTCGCTCTCTTACACAACAAGGCTATACGCTGACGGTTTTACCCGTTGACCGAGAAGGGCGCCTTTCGTTGGATCTTTTGAAGAAATCTTTCCGTCCAGAGACAATGCTGGTTTCTATCATGGCCGCGAATAACGAGATCGGCGTCATTCATCCCGTTGCTCAGATCGCAGATATTTGCCGTAAAAGGGGTGTATTGTTCCATACAGATGCCACGCAAGCCATCGGGCTTATCCCTTTCTCTGTCTCTTTGATAGGCGCGGATTTAGTCAGCTTCTCTGGACATAAAATTTACGGACCGAAAGGGATTGGCGCTTTGTATGTCGCTTCTCATGTAAAAATCGCACCATTACTTTTTGGCGGAGGGCAAGAAAGAGGCTTACGTGCTGGGACAGAGCCCGTAGCCTTGTGTGTTGGCCTCGCCAAGGCGTTGGAAATAGCAGAAGCACTGCGTTCGCAGGAAGGACGTCGCTTGGCGCGACTGCAGAGCCTCTTTTTGAGAAGACTCCAAATGTTGAAAGGATGGCGTTTAAATGGTTCGCTACAAGAACGGTTGCCCAATAATGTGAACATCAGCATCGAAGGAGTTGATCGCGAAGATTTACTGCCTGCTTTGCCTGATTTTGCCTTATCAACGGGATCTGCTTGTACCTCTGAAGCGCATTTTTCGCATGTACTTGCTGCGTTAGACCCAGAGGATACCTCTCCGCCAGCAGCCTTGCGCATAAGCTTTGGCCGCGGAACGACAGGGGCTAGTGTGCGGCATCTTGCCGATCGCCTTATCGAGGTTGTGCAAAGACTGAGAGCAACAAAACCTGCTGCCGGGAAACGCGCCTGTAAAACAAAGAAGACAGAGGTGAGGATTTAGAATTTGAAGATTTATGATGTGTTAGGGGGGAGGCAAGGCTAACGCTCACAAGCAATGCATTTGTGAGTGATTGGACCTTTTCCATAAGTTAGGGAGAGGATGAGAGAGGTAATACGAAGGAACTAGGGCTGATGGAGATGCCAATTGCAGTGCGACTGA
>JAITIJ010000032.1 GCA_031279495.1 Holosporales bacterium
GTTGGCATGATGGTCGGCGCAACTACAGTCGCAATGACTTGATCTCTCCCATGCGTAACTAACGTAACATTGCCCGGTAATCCCACCTCATGCGCATGAATCGTGTCATGAAAATTGAGAAGGGCCGTTAGGTGATTGTCTTTTCGAGAGGTTGCTGCATCGCTTTAAAATCGCTTTAAAGAAGTATCGTATCTCTTGGTCTTTATAAACATTTTTTCTCATAAAGATGTAGGTCTGAAATCTGGTCTATTTCTCCCCAAGGATAAGGATTTGGCACGCATTTGATGGGTGTCGCCTCTGAAATCTTCCTTAAAAAATCCGTCATAAAAAGCGTATCGTTCTCTATAGCAGGCAGCGTTCTCCAGAATTCTTTTTTAAAGAGCAGTAAGCCCATATATTGACCCTGAATCTCTTCAATGGAACTTGGTTTCTGTCCAATTTCCAATAATCTTCCTTCAACAGACATTCTAAAAGTTTCAGCATCCTGCAATGGGTCTGCAAAACGCTGACGCCAAAGGTCAAGCCAATTAGGGTCGTACGCAAGCAAGACCAGTGTTTCAGTAGAAGACTCAATCAAATCGCGCACTAAGCGCGTAGTATAAAAGATATCGGCGTAGCTCACGATGCAATCATCTTCTTTCAACCAAGAAGCGGCGCAAAGCATAGAATAGACCATATTCGTTTCCGCCCATCGCGGATTGTGGATACGGCAAGTACCGTAAGGTTCTAAGCATTGGGATTGGTACCCTGTGACAACGCAGATATCACGTATTCCAGCTTCTTTCAATGCGGTAAGCTGATGTTCAATGAGAGGCTTTCCGAGCACAGAAACCAAGCTTTTTGGTTGTTCCTCTGTTAAAGATCCCATACGAGATCCGCGTCCAGCAGCCAGGATCAATCCGCGCATATATCTCCAAGAAGAGTAAAGTTTTCGAACTCCAAACCAGATCGATAGGCGACAAAGGAATTATTGCGTATCGAAGGGTTGTTATAAACAGGAGGGCATCGTGTTTTTAAATCAATGATAACGCCTCCAGATTCCGTCAGAATCAGGTGTCCTGCTGCAATATCCCATTCCTTAGACCCTTCGAAACGAGGGTAGATATCGGCTTCTCTTGTTGCCAATTTGCAGAATTTCAACGCAGAACTCATTTCTATAATTCGATCAATCGCGTTTAACGAAAGAAAACGCTGCGTCCGGGGAGAATGATGTAGGCGGCTAACAATGGCGCACAATCCGTTTTCTTGTGAGGCTTCCCTTGAAAGAGATGATCTCACACAAGTTACGCCCTCTCCTTTGGCGGCATAATATAGTGCGTCTAATATGGGCGCATAAATAGCCCCCACTATAGGCGTTCTGTCTTGTATAAGGGCGACATTAACACAGAAATCATCGTGGCCCTTAAGAAATCCCTTTGTCCCATCCAAAGGATCAACAAGCCAATATCGTGTGTAGTTCTTGCGCACCTCATAAGCTGGCTCCGCTTCTTCAGAAACAACTGGAATAGCCTCAAGCTTTGGCAGTGTTTCTGAAAGATAGGCATGAGAAGCTTTGTCGGCTTCTGTTAAAGGGGAGAGATCTTCTTTCTGAACACTTGTCGTATCTCCCCAGTACGAGGCTATAATTTTCCCCGCTTCTTGGACGATTTCGACAAGTTCATTCTTCATGACAGAAAATGTCCCTTAAACAAAGCGATATCCTGTGCATCAACTGGAGAAGTTCTCTCAGGATGCCACATAATACCATGAATGGGTAGAGTCCTGTGCGCAATTTCCTCTATAGTATCGTCTTCTGCGCATTCTTTAATCTCGAACATGGATGCAGTAGTGCGCAGTCCATAATCGTGGTAGCTGTTGACCGTTCTTCCAGAACTCAGGCGATGGTGTTGCCCTATGTGATGAGGAACTTTTTCCAAAGGCCCATGGAAATAATGCTGTATCACTTGCATGCCGCGACAAACACCTAAAACGGGAAAAGAAGCAGATACAGCATACGCTAGAATTGCCCTTTCTGTCGCATCACGCTCTGGAGCTGTTCCTCCATGGTTTTGTAATGTATTTCCTCCACTAAAAACGACGCCCACCAAAGGTGCTGTTTTTATCAGGATAAGAGCAATATCTGGATTGTTGGGAATAAGCACAGGAACAAGGGAGCACAAGGCCAAAAAAGAGTTCCATTGCTGGTCAAGAGCATCGCGACGTTCTGTCGTGTTTTCGTATGCGTGCTCTTCTACCCGTGTTGTAATGCCGACGAGCTTCACCGTATTACTTCGACTTTTTGGTTGGCGCAATCTATATGAAGGATTTGTGCGTGCGCCCATTGCGTGTAGAGTTTTTCTCCTGCTCCGATAATTGCTGGTAAGCCTAATTCTCCTGCGCGGATTGCCATATGAGAATTCACCCCGCCGTAAGTCGTCACAAATCCGGCAATACCGTGCGTAAAAATCCAATCGAATCCAGGATCTGCACTGGGGATAAAAAGAATTTTTCCATGTAATGCGTGCTCACGCGCTAAATCTTTAAGAATAGGCGCTGTAACAGATTTGCGGGTGATGAAATTGGGATGATCCTCTGACAAGGCAAAAGAGTAGAAATCTTCCGTCTTTGTAATGAGTGGAGGTAAGAGAATCTGCGATGCGATCGTGTACCGCTTTTTGCCTAACTCTATACTCTTTTGTATCGTTTGAAGTATATCCCAAGAAGAGGCGTACATTTCTAGAATGCTTTTTATGTCGACATAAGACAGTTCTTCTGCATCAAGGCCATGTTGCGCGCCGAACCCCTTGAAGAGGGATAATACGTTGCTGAGCGTTTTGGTGAAGACGAATTTGGCATACTCGCGCCCCTCGATTGCTGCTTTCATGAAGGTGAAAATACCTACGACATTATGGTCTAGTTTATGCTGTTCTAGCAGATGTTCTACTCGTTGCATCTGAGAAATGGACAATGTAAAGGGCATTTTTTCTGTAAAATGTTCGTTTCTGACTTTAGTCCAATCGAAATACAAGCTCGGCGCTTCGTCATAACGTGGGGAAAGGATATCATAGGTTCCTGGCCGTAAGTGCCCATATTTTTCAAGGAATACTCCTTGCGACTCTGTTGCCAGATCATGCGCCATTTGAGAGCTAACCGAATTGAGGCTATTAAGGAAATCCGAACGCTGGTCTTTTGAAAGAATGCCGATGGACACCATCGAATTTAGGATCTGTACCGCGATAAACCCTGCACGCGCGAGCCCCGCAAAAGGCAATGTGCCATACCTTCTGCAATCTTCTACCATCCAATAGATTTTTGTTAAAAAATCGAAGTCTTTGTTGTGCAAAATGGTGTCGTGACGGTGTTTTAATTCTTCAATCTTTTGAGCATCCGTCACCCAAAGACCAGTATCATTTCTGATAATCGTGTTTGTTAGTTCTCTGAGCGATTCCTGTAAATGCTGAAGATCTTGCTTGGAAAATCCAGCTATTTGCAGAGATTTAAGACGTTCCGGTGTATCAAAAGTGTAACAAGAATGCGCAATCTCGAATTCGATTTTATCGTGTAGATGAGGAGTTGTTTCCAATGTATCCAGATAATAATCTGCTAACCTATCAGAGAGAGATTCGTCAAGCGTTTTCGGCAGAAAGGAGTTGAAGCTTACGCGCACATCGACATAAGGAAGACCGATAAAATCAACAAGAAGGGGAAAACTGCGCAGGTTCCTGTATCCATAATTATCGCGCTGATAAGCCCACGTACTGTCCGTAATCAGTGTTTTATATAGGCTGAGCGCTAAAGGCTTTGGGCGCACTCCAATGATTTCCGCCGGATTCCAATCTGGCATAACGCCAAAAAGTGCTCTTCTACCTTTTAGATATGGATGCGGCTTGTTGAGAATATCAAATCGCTTGGCAGCCATATCAAGCCAAATCTGTTGATTGGTTATGGGAGAAAGCGTGCAGACTAGTGGTCGGACCTGGAACAAGAACAAATCTTCTTGCTGGTCGAAAGCAAATTCGATGTCAAGATTTTGTGTGTCTAAGCGCTTTTCCAAAGTGTGCGCGAGGAGGAGAAGCTTTTTTAAACGTGTGTCTTGATGATGCGTGACACATCTGGCGATAAATACAGTATTTAGATGCGCTGTTGCTCCCGCTGTAACAGCAGTCGTATCTTGTGTCGTGGAAAAGTTGATGACGTAATACGGAGCCCCGCTATTAGGGTCTTTCGTGAACAAAACGCCACTCATAGCAACGTCTTGCAGCATCGGTTGCAACAAGACTTCATCTTTAGAAGAAAGAGCATCGCCGTAGGAAGCAAAAACCGTCTCAATCGCTTTTCTTAGGCCGGAAAAAGGAACATTCAGCAGAGATGTGTACTTTCCGGCATTAGAAGTGTTTTCTTGATCTTCTGTTGTGGCACTGCTGCGCACAATAAAAAGAGGCCAGTTTTTCTGGCACGCTTCCTCTAAAAACACTCCTGGCGCTCGCTCCCACATTTCATGAGAGCAAACAAGCATTTCTAGAATCTTCGCTTCGCAAAGATCTGTAAGAAACTTAAGCGTCTGGGCTTTTGTACTGCACTGCATTGCTGATATCCAAAAATCTTAAGCGTTTGAGCTTGATGTATTCTTTGAGAAGATCCGACAAATAATGAGGGCGTTGAATTAAACGTTTACCGAGTATGTCGTCCATTTCCGGAGTATCGGCATCAGGCTTGATCGATCTTTTCCTTACAACAAGGTGCAGAACATATCGCAGACTTAGTCGTGCTACTCGCAAAACATCGACAAGACTTAATTTGGCCTCTTCTGGAAAGAACTTAATCAAAACATCATGATAGAAAAGCCGGGCAACGGCTTCCTGATCTGCCGTAAGGATCCTCTCCCCTTTCTCGGTAAAGTTCTTATTTACAGAAGCCGTGTTTTTTCGCTTTCCAGAGAACCCTACCCAAGGATTTCCATAGAAAGTCGCTTGTTTTAGCGTAGGATCATACCGAACACCTAAAAAGGCACATACATGCGCCATAACAGCATCAAATTCCTTGTGTAATCCAGGCAGATAAAGAAGATAAATACTTTTTGGGATTTTCCACATATCATAAAGAGCGGATACCCTATGCGTCCGAACATCTTCTCTGTTGACGAGACTAGATTCGTAGGATTCACGCATGGAAGCGATCAATTGCGCATTTTTTACCGGGTCTTTTTGAAGAATGGCTAATTTTCTCTTTGATGCTCTTTCCGAACTGAGAGCCGATTCCAGAGTCTCTACAGGATTCCTCAGTAGAGTAATAAAGCTCGCCTTTGGAAAGTCTTGAAAGAATTTTTTATGCTGTCTAAAGACGTCTTTTCGTGGCCCTTTCCGAGTAGTTGTCATGACGTGATGGCTATGAAGATGAAGAAGAATGAGCTTTAGATTCCTCAATGATCTATTGCATATTAGAAAAAAAGCGATATGGATCAGCAGAAAGTATTCTTTGCGTCCGCAATCACCATATAATTGACATAACTGGAAAAAGATTCTGCAGAACGCGCTCTTATCAATATTTCTCAGACTCTGTGGAGGATCTTCACAAGCAGCGGGCCTGAAAACCCCCCTCGCGAGATCGAACAATCCAGAAGAGTTCTTTTCAAAGAGTTCCAGGTATTCTTCTGGAGAAAATTTCTCTTCTTCGTTTGCGTAAAAATCATATACGTTTGTCTCTATAGGCAAGCTAGAAACTTCTTCGTGTTGATCAAAGAGTCCTTTGAAAAAAGTAGACCCCGCTCTTCCATAAGGCGTCATAACTGCGCACTGCACTCGAGAAAGAGCGTCAACTAACTCCTCACGCGTTAAATTTAGATCTTCAAGCATTCCAGACATTTCTCCGTTACCAAGCGCGCTTGTTGCTCCAAACTTGTCCTTTCATCAAAACAAAAATCCGAATACCACGGCTCTTCGTAAGAGTTATCCACCATATCCAGATTCCGCTTATACAGTCCCTTTGCATCGCGCAGTTCCCGCTCTTGCTGGCTAATACGCAAATAAACCTCGATGTACTGTTTGTTGTTATCGCGGTTCCACCGTCGAACTTCTTCAAACATCGAAATTGTAGCAACTATCACAAGAAACCCTTGCTCCGATAGTAACCTTGCCAGCCTAGAGTAAACATGGGAAAGCTTCCTCCTCTCTTCATGGGAGACGCCGGACTCTTCCCCTAAAACAGCGCGCATTTCATCTCCGTCAAGGAGCAAAGGGTGCAGCCCGGTACTACAGAGCTGTTTGCTAACGGCGCGCGCTAATGTCGTTTTTCCTGCCCCTGAAAATCCGGTAATCCAGACAACCACAAAACCGCAACCCTCCCAAGCAAAATCTTTCTAGCATATCCTTTCAGGCAAAGATACACTCTGCCCGCCAAAACAACCAGCCTCAACAAACTAGCAAGAGGTCGTTAGTTGCCCCGGAAAGAGAATCTTAATAATACCTCCAAACGCGCACATCAATTGAGAATCATTGGTTAAGGCAGGAGAAGCTCCTACAAGAACAACGGGATTTCCTACAATCCATGGCGGAATAAGGGCAAGAGTGCACGGCATTGGTGTCAGCACTCCAAAGGCCGCTGCGGTAGCGGCAGCCGTTGCGGGGTTCGCCAAACTTGTACATACCCCAAAAGGAGAAACATTCAAGAAAGGAACAGAGTCCATAATCGTTCCCATCGGCGGACCACCGCAAAAAGCACAAGAAGTGGGCAGAAAATTCAAAGGCGTTGGCACCATTCCCATTGAACATTTGCATAAAGCACCCTGAACGACAGGAAGACCCATGTTCAACCATTGTCCTGTGGAGGACAGACGTTGCCCTTACGATCAAACTGTACACTGTTTTGAAGCTTTCCAGCGTTGAAATAGGCGACTTCCTTGATGCCTCCATCATCGTAGTATTGGCGTCTCTCTCCCTCCAAAAGATCCGCATGATAGAGAGCTTCTTCCAGCGGCTGACAATTGGGATAGTATGTGACGCTCGAGCCTTCTAATTTACCAGCAACATAGGAAGAAGTGCGAACAATAGTCCCACCGTCTCTGAAGAAAGTAAACATTCCTTCAAGTTTTCCGGATACATAAAACGCCTCAGCAGCCACCTCTCCAGTGGGATTGAAATATGTTGCTTTCCCCTCTTGCAAGCCGTCAACATAAAGCACCTCTAACGTCTTACAGCCATCTTTATAAAAAGTGGCGAGTCCATTAAGGGTATTGTTTGCGTAAGTTAGGGTTTGTGTAACGTTACCATCTTCAGCATAAATAAAAGCGCTGCCAGAAAGTACCCCACCAACAAACATCAGTTTCTGTGCGCATCCTCCAGATGAAAAAAACACCTCAGTTGGTCCATCCAGACATCCCTCTCTGTAAGTCATTTTTTGAAGGAGCGTTCCCTGCGTATCGCAGATATCCACAACACCATTTAAAGAGGCCTGCTCTTGATCCGTATCTGCTTGCACAGAAGAGAGGTCAGCCATCGAAGAATCTCTCACAAATCTGTAAGAAAACAAGAGATATTTTATTTAAATAAAACCAATGTAGCAATACCTGTTGCCGTGGTGCGACGAACAACAAAAATCTAGTTGTTTTTTATTGATTCTTTCGCATCCCTCCTCTATCAAGGAATATGCCACGTAAGTGACGAGGGTGAAAAGGTAAAGGTGGGATTTTTTCAGAATTATCTCTGTTCAGAACCCTTGTAGGATCATAGTGCGCGGAAGATGATAGGGTCTTTAGCGAAATCCGGAAAGGCGTTGAATATAAGGTATATGAAAAGACTCAGTAAACGAGAAAGGATATGTATGCGTAGTAACTTGTTTGTATCTGTGGCGCTATTTGCGTGTACGGCTATGTATGTCAATGTAGTATTAGGACAAGAGGATTCTGCAACTGCTACGGTCCCGACGGCAGAGGCAGCAGCAATTCCTGGGGCAGGTGCAGAGCCTCCAAGAGAGGTACCAGCAGCAGAGCCTACTGAGGTTCCTGAAAGCACAGCAGTAGGTTCTGCATCTCCTACATCTGAAGAAAAGAACATGTTGGCGGCACCAGAACCAGAGAAGAAAGGTCGCCACAAGAGAAGGCGGCATAAAAAGCGGCATCGTCAGACAGATCCGGGGTCGCTGCCAACCCCAGAGACACTAGCAGTAGATCCTGCATCTGGAAAGGATCCATCGGCGACACCAGAACCCGAGAAGAAGGGTCGCCACAAGAGAAGGCGGCATCGTCACGAGGAATCCATCACACCGGCTGTGGAATCTCCTAGCCCAAATTAATAGTTTTTGTGTCGAAGCAAGGGGAGAGGCGTTTGTCTCTCTCCTTGCTTGTTGAAGGCTCTCCTGGCTCAGAAAACTCCATGCGGAAATTGATAGAATAGTTGGAGGTATGAAGTAGAGAGGATCGCCTTCTCGACAGAGAAAGGACCTGTCCTAGCAGATGTACTACACGCTACTTACGAGTACTCTATTGCTAACACTCGTCCGAGAAGACCTGTGTCGCATTAGGAACACAATACAACCGATAAGGACAACAAATAGTTATGCTCTTCTTCCTTGCGCAGGATTTAGATGGAGGGAATGAATTTCCTTTTATCTATTCCGTTCCTGAAGCGTTTCGCAACGCGTTCTGACGTTTCCTTGTAACCGCATCCGTAAGATGGAGAGGCCCTCTCCCAGCCTCTTTTTTTTGTTTGTTGACCAGTTTGGTTAGAATCTTAGAAAGACATAATTTTGCTAGTCTGGAGTCAAAACTTTTTGGATATCTATATAAGTGGTATGCTTTCAGTTTTCTGCGTAAGCGTTATGTCAGTGTGGCCGCGCCCTCATGACTGTATTTAATAACAGGGAAGACATGAGAGCCCCGCGACACTACGCCGCGGCTATTCCTAATTGTCGCAAGGGCGTAGATGCACCTACACACCACTTACGCATAACTTCTCAAAGTACGCACTTGTACTAAGGTTGCTGCGCATACCCCCGTTACAAAAAGGTAGCCACACTAACATCACTCTTACGAATAACGTTCCACGAAAAGACTCGTCCGGAAAGACTTTTCGGAATGGAAATAATGAATGGAAAAAAATAATAAAAAGTGGAAAATAAGAAAGATTGAGAAGTGAGAAAGAACAATTGCTCTTTAAGGCAGAAAATGCCCCATTCTTCCTAGGAGGAAAGGAGAGCAATAAAAAAACAAAGAACACAAAGAGAAACATGAAAAGCAGGAAGGAGAAACATGAAAAGCAGGAAGGAGAAACAGGGAAAGATGCTTGGGAAAAAACCAGAAGAAAAGGAGAAAAAGCAATTGCTCCTTGAGGTAGAGCATTCTTCCTCTTCTCACCAAGAAAAAATGGGGTGGAGGATAGACACCGCAGATCTACTGGTGTCTGAAGACCCCGGCGCTGTAAAAGAAAAAGACCCACCCCTTTGCAAATAAATCCCAATAAGTCATATCTACCAACTTCTTGTCTAAAGCGTCATACTTTTTTTATTTGCTTTCAGTTGTCATGGGAGCAATGCTGGACTCATTTAGGTTTTGTCCGTGAATTCTAACCACATTCTAAACGCAAGATCAGAGTTCAGTTGCACTGACTCATGAACCAACCACCGCTCCAACTCCAACTTTATTGAAACTTTAACAATGTCATACCCGTGTGAATTAATAGCCCTTTTGCAAAATGGCCTCTTATCCTTAGAAATATGCTCAGAAACTCTATAATTTCCGTTATCTACTTTCGAGAAATCAAGAAATCTCTACGCAATGGTTTCTTAGCAGAAATCAGATTTTACAAATTTTGTAAAAAGTGTATAATAGAGGATGTTTAGTACAAGAGTATAAACAATGGAGAGAAAAATGAGAGAATATCCTTACACGAGCGAGGTTGTAGAGTCAGTTGATGCTGGGCTACGACGTTATATGCAGCGTATTTACGCTTACATGGGTATAGGGCTTGCTTTAACAGGAGCTATGGCCTTCTTAGTAAGCCATTCGATAACGCTGCTGACTTTGTTTCTGGGAACACCCTTGCGTTGGGTTGTTCTGCTAGCTCCGTTAGGTATTGTGATGTTTCTAAGTGTGCGTCTGCCGCATCTATCGTTTACGGCTGCTCAAGCAACATTCTGGAGCTACGCTGCAATGATGGGGATTTCGTTATCCTCGATCTTTTTGGTGTACACCCAAGAGAGCGTTGCCTTGACGTTCTTTGTCACGGCCTCGACATTTCTGGCGATGAGCCTTTATGGCTATGTAACACAGAAATCGCTTATAGGCATGGGAGCCTTTTTGATGATGGGTGTATGGGGTCTTGTTATCGCCTCGCTTGTCAATATGTTGTTTCAAAGTTCTGCGTTTCAGTTCTGTTTATCTGCTCTTGCTGTAGTCATTTTCTCAGGATTGACTGCTTATGACACGCAAGAGATGAAACATCTTTACTATGAACTGGATTCTCATGAAACCTCTGGCAAGAAAGCCATCTGGGGAGCACTTCGTTTGTATTTGGATTTCATAAATATTTTTGTGAGTCTATTAAACGTTCTTGGAGATCGACGCTCCTAACGGATGAACGGCGCTCGTTAATATTTGGGGCTGGGCCTTGGTTGGTTTGGCTCCTTTTCAATCTCACGAGCGCCATGTTTTGCTTTGAGTTATCTTGAATAAACGTAGTTCTGAAGAATGGTGGTCTTTTATTCTGTGCTCAGTTGCGTTGAACTCCTGAGTTAGGATTAACACAATTGCATTGTGCTAGCATCTTTTTCGAAGAAGTAAAGGAGATGGACAGGACCAGACGCGTATTAAATTAATCAGATCCTATTTGTGAAAAGATAAATGAAGAGATAGAGTTAAGATGACAAGGAAGGTGTGCAACTGGTCCTGCTAATTAGTCTTGCCAATTAAAAAACTTGTTAAAAACTTGCTGAACTTGACGGAAGAAGAGGGAATCCTTTCTCCCTTTATCTTCCTCTCTTGCAAGAGGGGGGCATTGGTTCTACGTGAGAGACAATGCGTCAATAATCTTCCTTCAATTTACAATACCTTCTTTTTATTATAGTCTTGATTTTACTTTCTCAAAATAGAGTATTATTTGCTTAACAGGAGCTTCGAGAGAGGCTATATGTTTAATTTAGGTGATAGTTTTTCTATTGAAATGAGGAGATAAAAAATGAAACATACGTCTAGTTTATTAGCATGTATGTTTATACTTGCAGCTTCTGGAACGAACGCAATGAACGATGGAGGGAATCTCAGCATTTTAGTGGAGCGTCTAGGCGCAGGCGATCGTGGAGCGGCAGAAGCCCTTTTGAGACTTCCTGATGCAATACCGCCTGATATCTGGGCTCGAGCTGTTCTTTTTGTCGGTTGGAGGAACCTACCGCCTCGGATGATGACACCAATAGAACCAAACTTGCCATATATCGCTGCTAGCAGGTTCTTTCAGGATCAGGAGCTCTTTAGACAAGCGGCTGCAGGAATGGCAGACCCTATGGCCTTCGACATGTTTCGGGATGCAGTGGTTCAATACGCCCTCGCTCATGAAGCAGAAATGCCTCCAGAGCACGTACAAAAGGCTCGGCAACTGGCTAAAAGGCAATAAGACCTTTGCGAGAATGAGAGGATAGGGAGAATAAAGGAGGAGGATAAGACGCTCATCAGTTCAAAGGCAGGCGAACAAAGCTTTCCCTGAGAGAGTCAAACAATCCTTCCCTCCTTTTCTCCCCTTTGTCTGCTCAACAAAGGACCCAATGCAGACGCGCGTTAGCTTTTGCAAATCTTCCCAATGCACGCTGGAAAGCAGCTCGCGCGACACGATGCATTGATGCAAGCGAGCGTTACTAACGAAGTAAAAAGCTTCTGATCATCACGGAAGATGTCTTGTTTAAAGGTAAGCCGCGTAGAGGTTTTAGAATCAACAATGGTAACAATTTCCAACTGATCATCAAGGTAAGCAGGAGAAATGTAGGTCATGCTGCACTTGGCGACAACAAAAAAGGCACCGTGTTCTTGCGCCAGCATGCGGTGATGTATGCCATTCGCTCGTAAAAATTCTGTCCGTGCACGTTCGATAAACCGAAGATAATTGGCGTAATAGACAATTCCCTCTGCATCCGTGTCTTCATAATAGACTCGACAAGAAAAACGGTGTTCTGTGGTCATAGAATCTGTGCTGCCCAAAAGCGTGCAACGTCTAACATACGGCAAGCAAAGCCCCATTCATTGTCATACCAAGCCATGACGCGGCAAAGAGAGTCAACCACGACCTGTGTGCTTAGTAGATCCACGGTAGCACTTGCTTGCGCATGGATAAAGTCGCTAGAAACCAAGGGCTCATCCGATAATGCTAAAATACCCTTTAAATTGCTCTCTGCTGCACGCACAAAGGCGTTGTTTACATCTGCAGCCGTTACAGACTGACTAAGAACAAATACACCATCAATCAGAGAGACATTGGGCGTAGGAACACGAATCGCTGTACCGTCTAATTTCCCTTGCAAAGTCGGAATAACAAGCCCAACAGCTTTTGCCGCTCCTGTTGAGGTAGGAATCATATTTACAGCGGCAGCGCGTGCACGCCGGAGGTCTTTATGTGCAGCATCAACCGTACGTTGATCGCCTGTATAAGCATGTATCGTTGTTACGTATCCTTTTTCTATCCCAAAGGCTTGCTGCAAAACAAACGCAACAGGAGCCAAACAATTTGTCGTGCAAGAGGCATTTGAGACGATCTGATGTTGTGCAGATAGTCCCGTGTGGTTTACTCCATAGACTGTTGTATAATCCACCTCTTGCCCCGGAGCAGAGATAAGCACACGTGTGGCGCCAGCTTTAAGATGTCGCGCTGCCTCAGAGCGTTTGGTAAAGCGTCCGGTGCATTCAAACACCATATCGATGGCGTGTGCTTTCCAAGGAAGTTCCTCTGGGGTAGAGATACTGGTTAGAGCGATGCAAGCGCCATCAACGCACAATGTACAGCGATCTTTCAGTTTGATATCGGCAGGCAGAATGCCGTGTACAGAATCGTGTTTGAGCAAAAATACGGCAGCTTCTGGCGTGATAACATCGTTGACAACAACAACTTGGATATCAGTGCAACGCGTCTCTTGAATGGCGCGTAAAATAAGGCGTCCGATCCGACCGAATCCATTAATAGCAACGCGCAACGGCATCAACCTCTTCCTTTCTGCTCATTTCGATAGACAGTGGCCATACTACCTCTATTCAGAGGTTTTGTCGTTAGTGTCTACAATACGCCTCTTCGGTGATCATCTTCTCGTTAGAATGGGAAGAGAGCATCTAACAGCTGGGTGCCATAGCGTGGTTCTTGAACATTTGACATAGCACCTCTCCCTCCATAAGAAATACGCGCTTCTGCGATACGATTGCAGGGAATCGTGTTATCAGAATCGATGTCTTCGGGGCGAACAATACCGGCAATAACCAACTCTCGACATTCTCGATCGACTCCAAATTCTTGGCGTCCAAAAATAACTAGATTACCGTTTGGCAAGATCTGAATAACCGTTGCTGCAACATAGGTTGTTATTTTCTCATAGCGATTGATTTTCGCTGTTGCATTGTGCTGTGGCGTACTAGTGATATCTAAAAGCTCTTTGCCGCTTGCACCAACGGGCATCACTTTCTTAAGAAGAGTGTCTTTTCCCATAAAACCGCTTGCGTCAACTTTTTCAGAGTGGCTACGATTGAGTGTTGTGTTGTTCTGCAGATCTGCTTTGTCCTCGAGTTCTACCTTGACTGTAAGAATATCCCCAACTCGGCATGCACGCTGATCCTTAAAGAAAGACCGAGAACCCGCTATCCATAAAGAATTCGGCATCTTTTTCGATGACGACGGTTGCGGCATAGGCATCGTTATTTTTTTGTAATCGGGGAGTGTTGCCGGATTACGAATCTTTGTCAATCGAGGTTTGTCTCCGATTATGGCCAGACGGTCTTGCACTCCCACACAAGCACTTAGGATAAAAAAAACATTCCCAAAAACAAATCTCCTTAGAGCTGTTTTGAATTTCCATGTATATTTTTTTTTAAATAGGAGTGATGTCGATAATTTTATCATTATACACTATGCCTTCTATGATCTTCCCCGATTGCGTGTTTACAACGCGAATCGTATCGCCACAGCCTCCATCCTCAAGAGCTTTTCCGCGTATAGTTGCCTGTAAATTCTGCATTTGTACGCGCAAAACGACAGAAGCGTTCCGCCGAATGACAACAGGATTCCGAATATCCGCAAAACGAATTGGGACTGTAGCACGCATAGCAAGACGTGCTATTTTTCCTATGACTTCCTCCGGATTTCGGATCACATCTTGCCTGATGTGGTTTTCGCGGACTTCTGTCCAGTCAAGGTCTTCCGTGAAAATAGTCTCTCCGGCATGCTTAGAAGCCACTAGAGTAGGAACTCGCACAGTGCGGACAACTTGTGCATCAGCTGGGGATGCTGCTCTTTCAACCCATACGGAGCACATATTCTCACACGATAAGCGATACCGCTGTGCCAATGTTTTTAAAAAAGAAACGGGAATTTCTTGACGCTGTCCACAAGAAGGTGCTGGCATGACGGCAACATCTTGGGTTCCCTCTGGTAACTCAAAAAGATCGCTCAAATATACCTCTTCTTTGTGCACAATGATATCTGCATGTCCAGATACCTGGAGAAACAAGAACAACAAGGAAACGCAATATCTCGCCATTTACAATCTGCCTACATTTTCGGAATGAGTTCCATCATCTTGTCTGATGTTTCAACGACCTTTGAGTTGAACTCGTAAATCCGCTGCGCAGCAATAAGCTCCGTTAGCTCTTGAATGATGTTAACGTTAGAGGATTCCACAAAACCCTGTAGAACCGTACCCATGCCATTTGCGCCAGGATAAGCTGTAACTGGTGACCCAGAAGCGCTTGTTTCTGCATAAAGATTCTGCCCAATGGGCTTTAATCCGCCAGCGTTTGGAAATGTCGCGAGCTCAATCTGTCCTAGATTTTGCATAGCAGTCTGTCCAGGAAGTTTAGCAAAAATCTGACCATCGCCGTTGACTGTGATCTCTAAAGCGCCTTCAGGAATCGTGATATGAGGAGAAAGAGGATACCCCTCTGGCGTTGTTAGTACTCCATCAGGATTAACTTCTAAGGTGCCTGCACGTGTATAAGTAACGATGCCATCGGGTTGTTCTATCTGAAAAAAGCCGCGACCTTCGATAACAATATCTAAAGGCCTGTCCGTTTTTGTTATCATGCCAGGTTCATGTGAACGGATAACAGATGCTAGTTTTACACCAAGCCCTTGGACACGTCCCGACAAGTCTAATGTATTATCTGATGTAGGCGCTCCCACAGCGCGCTGAACTTGATAAGTCAAATCTTGGAAAAGAGCCATAGCTTTTCGAAAACCAGGTGTATTGGCGTTAGCGATATTGTTTGCAATGATATCGACACGCTGTTGTTGTGCTGCCATGCCTGTTGATGCAATTGTTAACGACCTTGAAGACACGCGATCCTCCCTTAAGCAATCTTTACTAAACGGTCTATGGAATCATCTTGCCGCTCTTTATGGGAATTCATGGCGTACTGAATTTCTTGATAACGGCGCAAAATTTCTATCATTTTTGTCATTTCATGAATGGGATTTATGTTGGCTTGTTCAAGCATACCTTGTAGAATTTCTGTGCTATCGCTGGTAGAGGGGTTCTCTTTAGCACTAAATAAGTTATGTCCTTCTGGAACAAGATCTTGTTCGTCTTTGAAGGTATAAGCTTTGATCACCCCTATAACATGCTGATCTGCTGAAACTGTTCCGTCTCGCGTTATTTCTATAAGCTTGGTCCCTTCTGGAACAACGATAGGCATGCCATCTTCTGCAAGAAGAGGGTCTCCGGAAGCTGTAACGATCTCGGATTCAGCGTTAAGCTCGAATACGCCACAGCGCGTATAATAAGTTCCCCACTTTGTTTGTATAGGAAAAAATCCCGAGCCATGAATCATCAAATGCAGAGGATTGCCAGTGTTTTTTCCTGGCCCTTCTGAAAAATCACGAAGGACCCCGCGCTCGACAACATAAGACAGGTTGTGATCGACACCCGCTGCTTTGATATGGTTGCCGAAACACAGCTTCTCTCCTTTGTATCCTGGTGTACCGGCATTGGCGAGGTTCTGGGCGACAACTTCCATTGAGCGCCGCAGTGCCTTTTGTTGAGAAAGAGCAACAAGAGATCCGCTATCCATGTACTGCACACTTTCAAAATAGATTACTTCTCTAAATGCAGGTTCCATGCCATTTCATAATACATTGAAAAATAATGAATATTTTAAGGATGCGAGCTTGTGCCAGGAAAAAATGTCTACGCCATCAACTAATTGTTAACTTGATCGATACTATTTTTCTCCTCTGAAACAGCAGTACCGGAAACTGAGTGTGGCAAGGAAAATCTTATGTCTGGAATATCTAGAAGCTCTTCGAGGTCATCTGTCCAATCTCCGTCGTATACTACAAAAACTCAAGCATCTAGCGCAAAAATTGATGTTCTTAAGAAAACCAACAGCCCATCCAATCATCTTATCCTGGGGTTAGAAAGTGTATTCGATAAATTCTTAAGAAAAACGACTGTGAGTCTGCGAGATCTTGCTCAAGGTCATATTGACGCAAAAGAAGAACGCATTCACGACATGTCTTTTGGAAAGTACATTGAGACGCTGCCATCCCCCTCTCTTATGGCCATTTTTTATGTTGCAGAGTGGAATAGTTTCTCTGTTCTTCGTATGGACGAGCAATTGCTCGAGCCATTTGTGGACTCTCTTCTGGGAGGGAGTGTACATGAGCAGCGCAGCAAGAAATCTTGCGCAGTTACGCGGATAGAACGGGTACTTATTGAAAAAATTGTCAATGTTATGCTCTCTGATTTTTCGGCAACTTTCTCTGGGTTTACACCACTGCGCTGTACTTTAGAGCGCATAGAATTCATTCCAAATTTTGCAAAGATTTCTCACCCTGCGCGCGAGGCAATCGTCATGCAAGCACGCTTTTCTGTTGGAACCCAGAAAGGTACGGTCGAGTTCGCTATTCCCCATACGGCTTTTGCCAGTATTCAAAAAGATTTTCCAGCTCTATCAGCAGAAAAGGACCTCGCGTTAGTATGGCGCAAACATCTTGAGACTGAGATATTGTCTGTTCCCTTAGAGATACATGCTGTCTTAAGAAATATGACCGTTCCTTTACAAGAAACACTTAAATGGAGAGTTGGTACGTACGTTCCTTTAGGAATGACGCCAAGTAGTCTCGTGAATATTTCTTGCGAAGAAAAAATATTCTTTGCTGGTGTTCTTGGACGACAGGCACAGTGTGTCGCAATTCAAATTCAGAAAGTCTGTAAATGTGGAGAATTTTTATGACAGAAGTAATGTTTATAGGGGGATTTCTTTTTCCGTTAATGGTAACACTGTTGTGTTTTTCCATAATAAGCAGACGTATGAGAAGCCTAAAAAAGCTAATCGATAGCTCAACAAGTGAAGTTCAAAAAATAGAAAGATCTATTGCGCATAATATGTTAAATGCGCAAAAAGTATTCTCTTTGTTCTGTGAAAAGAGCGCATCTGTTGAGCGACAATTGAAACAAGAAACAAGAAATGCAAAACACCTCGTTAAGGAGATGCGATCTCTGATATTTAAGACAGGCTGTTTGGCAGAAGGCCTTGTACGTCTAAAAAGTTTGTGCGCAACGAATGAGCAAAACGCGCCGAAAGAAAAAGAAGAAAGAGCCGTTATTGAGTTTCCAAGAGTCGCTCATCAATCAAAGCAGAACACGCACGAGACCACATCGTCGCGGAACGCAGAAAACAACCATTTTTTTCTGGGAAAGAATCTATCGAAGCTCTTAAAAGGGGTACGTTAAGGCATGACGACGGAAAAACGTATGTCAGAAAACTATTTGACATCTTGTGTCTTAGGAATAATGCGACATGCGCCTTATCTTATTCTTGCGGGATTGCTTCTATCTTTTGCAGGAACAGCAGAAGAAAATGCTTCTCAAAAACCCATCGCACAGGTGAAAACAAGCCATGAGTCTGCAAAGAAACAAAATGCTTTTGATTCCATACACTATTCACCTGCGGTGATCGCAGCGCTTGTAGCCGAAGTGCAAGAATCCAGAGAAACAAAAAAGAGGGGCTCAAAGGAGACAGCTTCAGGAGAATGGCACACGCAGCAACTCAAAGTCCTTAACAAACGTATAGCGGTTCTTGAGAAAGTACTTGCAACTTTAAAAGAGCACTTAAAAACTTATGACGAGAAGCAAAAGACAGACCTTAAAAAAATGGTGCAAATCTTTGAAATCATGCGTCCGAAAAGGGCTGCTCTTATTCTCGATGAAATTCCTCACGAGATATGCCTTATGGTTCTCACTGCTATGAAAGCGAGTAAGGCGGCTTCCATCCTTTCCTATATGAACACTCAAAAGGCTTCAAAAACCACGGAAATTATATTATCTTCGCCCCCTGATACGCTTTCCCATCCGCTAACAAACCCTTCTGAAGTTTTACATAAAGTAGAGCATTTGCTAACGGTTAAGCAGAAATCGTAGGAATCAGAAAAAAACAGATGGACTGGCAAAAATTGAGATAGCGCCCTCTGCACGTAATGATCTGTGTTAGATTCAGAAGAATTGATCACTCCCAAAGAAAGTTTCTCAGAATGCTTCGTTTGTGCGTTGATTCCCTTAATTGTTGAACTTTCTAAAGAAGAACTATTATAAGATCCCCCTTTTCTTCTGCTAGAGGGGTTTCTCGTTGTCATTTATAGGGCATACCGAATGCTCCGAGGGAGGGGAATAGGTGGGCTAAAATAGTATAGGAGAAGAGGATTACTTTACTAACCATTTAGTAAAAACATGGACGGATCTCTCTTTAAATTAATGTCTCTTCTATTTCATCGTTCCTCCTCCATCTTCCTTACCGTTTCACAGAAGATTGATTACGCCTGTTGATTAGGAATGAATATGGAAAATGTTGATCCTTTGTGAACAGTTGATTCAACGGTAACATACCCTCCTAGGGCTTCTGTATAGGCCTTTGCCAATGTCAGACCGAGGCCAGCTCCTCCATACCGTCGCGTGGAAGAAGGATCTGCTTGGTAGAACTCATCAAAGCAGTGAGACATTTCTTCTTGCGTCATGCCGATACCATTATCTTTTACCGCCAATTGAACCCATGGCTTGCGTTTCTTTTGTATCACTTGTGCGGAAAGAACAATTTCCTTGCCATCAGAGAATTTTATCGCATTTGAGAGTAAATTGCCGATAATTTGTTGCAATCTGAGAGGATCCGACCTCACTTCTTGTAACGCTTCTTTTTCTATTTCAAGCCGTAAGGCGTTCTTCCCTTGGTTTAAACTCTCTTGTGCGCTAGCAATAACCTGTTCGATGACATCAGATAAGCTAAAGGCGGTAATGTTGATTTGCAGAGATCCTTCTTCAAGGTTAGAGACATCAATAAGGTTTTCAATCATTCCTAAAAGATGCCTGCCAGAATTTGTAATTTTTTCGATATCAGGCAAGAGCATTTTCATGTCTGAATCGGCCACTTCTTCAGCTACAATCTCTGCATAACCTATAATCGCGTTGATAGGCGTTCTTAGCTCATGACTCATTGTAGCAAGAAAAAGGCTTTTTGCCTGATTTGCAGCTTGTGCTTCTTCTTTCGCTATACGCGTCTCGTTGATTTCTCGGTGGAGATTTTCTTGGGTCTTGCAAAGTTCCTCATGCATATGCGCAAAGGTTCGAGCGAGATCTCCAATTTCATCCTTCCTTTCTTGCGCCGGGACATCTTGCGCCTTTAATGCACGCGTTCCCAACCCTTGCATGACCCCTTTAAGCTGTAAAATCGGGCGGGAAAGAAAGCTTCCAACCATCCATGCCAGAATGGTGGCCAGAATAAGGCCAAGGCTGCTAAAACCTACAGTAGACCGTAAAGTTCTCATATATGCCTTAAAGGCTGCATCCGCTGGAACGCATGCGTACGTCTCCAAATCAAGGGAATGACCAGAAATGCCTCGCAGAGCCTTCTTCCCGAAAACGAATGATCCATGAGGAAATTTCACCTCATCCATTTTCTCAAGAAATTTGCGATTTAAGGCAAAATAACGTGCGATTTTTATAACATCAACATCCATCTTTGCAGAAACATAAGTAAGAGGGCTATCTGTATCATGATCTAGAACCAGAATAAAACCTCCCCCTAAGCCAGACTTGACAAGGGTCTCCATCGCCGTTTGTATGCGCTGTTGGAACAACGCCATGTCTAAGAATAAGACCAGGATACCGATGCGGCGTTTTTCTTTATCTAAGATAGAGTGTGCTAAGACAAGGGCGGAATGCTCTGTTCCGTAAAGAGTGTGGAGAAAGGAATTATTTGCCGATGGAAACACAATTTCGTTGTATTCTGTAGAGGTCTTTTGATTTAAAAGAGAATGTACAGACGGAAGATCTGACAAATCCATACCTGTTGGAATTTCTTTGAGCTCTTTGCCGTCAGGACCAACTCTATTTGTTGCAATAACGTGACCAGACCCATCTAAAAGGACAAATGCAGCATAAAATTCGTTGTTTCTTACGAAAGCATCAAAGACATTAGAGACATCTTCTCGAGTTGCAGTTTGTTGTAACACATTGCGCACCACAGGAACGTTAATCTCTATCATGCGAAGTTGCCAAAGTCCGTGAGTGGTCTGCTGGTGTATCAAAGAATTTACTTGTTCTGTAATGCCATCAAGACGCTCAAACGTTGGAGCGCGAAACTGTGTTCGATTCTCTAAAAGAACACACAAACTCACACACAAAGGGAGCAATCCGGAAGCAACGATTGAAACAAGAAGGCGAAACCGAAAGCTCGAAAAGAAAGAATGCATTTTTAATGCCCTATTAGATGTGTATAAGTCACATCTCTCACCCGTGCATAATAACGAAAAAGCGTTGAGAAAAAGATAATAAAACGACTCTCACGTCTGTAAAGACAATGGGAATGCGGCGCTTACGAATTCGTTGTCTACTTGTAGATTTAGCTGAAAGATTCGACAAGACCGATTGCGAGTGGAAATGCCATCCAAGGGCATTTGTCCGGGTAGTATCTTCTTCAGCCCAATAAGGCCTCTACATAAAATCCTAAAGGATAAAACAGTACAGTCTGTTGTGGCTGTTACGAGATTTCTTGGTTAAAAGGGAGAATATCAGATTGGTATGGGATCTTGTTTGGCTTTGGTTCCTCTCCAATAGCCTTATACCCTGCAGCTGCTAGTAGACGCCCACGCGGAGTGCGTTGAATGAAGCCTTGCTGAAGCAAATAGGGCTCAATGACGTCTTCTAAAGTGTCACGTTCTTCCGCAAGAGCGGCCGCAAGGGTTTCAACACCTACAGGTCCCCCGTCGTAAAAATCGGCGATGGCGCGCAAGTAGCGTCGATCCAAAAGATCGAGACCGTTAGCATCCACCTCAAGCTCATGCAGAGCGCGATCTGCAACAGCAGAAGTGATCATCTGCTCTCCTTGAACAAGGGCAAAATCGCGTACGCGTCGTAACAATCGACCGGCAATACGAGGGGTTCCACGAGAGCGCCTAGCGATTTCCTCCGCCCCATCCTCTGTAAGAACCATTTTCATAAGACGTGCGCCACGTGCAATGATCTGCTGCAAGTCCCCATGCGCATAAAAATCCAAGCGCAAAGGGATGCCAAATCTATCGCGCAAAGGAGAAGAAAGCAGTCCAGATCGCGTTGTTGCTCCAATCAGAGTAAAGGGCGGCAAGGTCATACGCACAGAACGTGCGGCGGGTCCTTCTCCGATCATGATATCCAACTCAAAGTCCTCCATAGCGGGGTACAACACTTCTTCCACAGCAGGATTCAAGCGATGAATCTCGTCAATAAACAAGACGTCATGCGGGTGTAGGTTCGTTAAAAGTGCCGCTAGATCCCCAGAACGCGCAATCGCTGGGCCAGAGGTCGCTTTAAAACAAACACCTAACTCTTGCGCGACAATCTGCGCAAGGGTCGTCTTACCGAGGCCTGGAGGACCATAAAACAATACGTGATCCATCGACTGATGTCTTGTTTTTGCCGATTCCACAAACACATGCAGGTTCCGCTTGAGGTTTTCTTGCCCAATGAAGTCAGAAAACGCGCGAGGACGTAGTGCGACATCTTGGATATCGTTTGGTGTTTCTGTTTCAGACAAAACATCGCGAGGCATGAAGGGTCCTATACATCAGGAGTTATGCTCTGAGAAAGACGCTTTAAACTTTCCCGAAACAGCTCTTCGAACGAAGCTTGTTGTGATTCTGCGCCTGCTTGACGAACTACCTCAAATGCTTCAGCCCGCTTGTACCCAAGATTGGAAAGCGCTGAAAGAACATCTTGCAGAACGGGGCGTGAAGTCTGCGTATCTAACGCTATCGTTGAGGAAAGGTTTGGTAGAGCGCATTTGTCTTTCAACTCGTTTATCAATCGGCGGGCGAGTTTTGGGCCAACACCTTCTGCTTGACACAAAACCGCAGATTCTTGATGGAACAGCGCTTCATAAAAACGTTGAACGCCAAGTGCAGATAGGATCATAAGCGCTACTTTTGGTCCAATACCTTGAACAGAAGTCAATAATCGGAATGTCTCGCGTTCATTCTCATCAGCGAAACCATACAGAAACCACCCATCTTCGCGAATGATCATCTCTGTCAACACAAATAGCGTGGTTCCAAGCACTGCGTTCTCCATCATCTGGCGTGTGCATGTGACTTTATGTCCAACACCATAAACATCCAAGATGAGCGTATCTTCTTTTTGCGCAACGACTGTTCCCTTAAGATGCACAATCATCGACGGCTCCCTGCTGCGGTTGCAAGACGTCCATAGGATGTACTTTGGTGATGAGCGTGACAGATGGCGATAGCCAAGGCATCAGCAGCATCTTTCCTGACAACCCCTGCATTTGGCAACAGCATCTGCACCATTATCGCTATCTGATCTTTTGTAGCGTGCCCTACACCAACAATAGTCTTTTTTACCTGGGTTGCAGCATATTCAAAAACGGAAATCTTCTGTTGTGCAGGAGCCAGCAATACAACACCCCGAGCCATGCCTAATTTTAGGGCAGAGGTGGGGTTAACGTTAACAAATGTCTTTTCGACAGCAGCGACATCAGGCGTATAACGTTTCAAAACTTTGATAAGTCCTTGATAAAGAAGATTAAGACGCTCCGCAAATGGAATATCTGTACGCGTTGTTATTATGCCGTGCTCTATAGATGTCAGACCAGCAGAACGCATAGCAATCACTCCCCACCCTGTTATATTCAGTCCTGGATCGATACCGATAATGATCGTTTGCTTTTTATCCGTCGAGGTCACACAAGAGCTCTTGCGGAAAATTCGCATCTGTTGTAACAGTCTGCACATCATCGTTATCTTCAAGTGCATCGATCAACTTCAACAACGTGCGCCCCGCTTCTGTCGAAACTGGAACGAGCACTTTTGGTCTCCAAAGAGGACGCGCCGCTTGAGGTTCACCAAGTTTCGTTGCGCAAAAATCGCGGACAATGCCAAGCCCTTCCAAGGCGCAAAACACTTCGAATCCGTCTTCTGTTTCTAAAACATCGTCTGCACCTGCTTCAAGAGCTACCTCGAAGACAGCTTCCATGGAAAGGCCCTCTTTAGAGAAGACAAGATATCCGAGGTGGTCAAATTTATAGCTGACGCTGTTTGTCTCTCCAATTGATCCACCGAATTTATTGAAATAAGAGCGGACTTCTGCGGAAGTGCGATTGCGATTATCGGTTAGACTTTCAATGATCAGTGCGCTACCGGCAGGTCCATATCCTTCGTATCGCATCTCTTGATACGTCGTTGTGTCGTCATTCCCAAGCGCTTTTTTAATCGCACGTTCGACTGTGTCTTTGGGCATGTTGGCTTCTCGTGCCGAAATCAAAGCTGTGCGCAACTGCGGATTGCTTTCTTTGTCTGCTCCACTTGCTTTAACAGCTACAGTAATCTCGCGAATCACCTTGGTGAAAATTTTAGCGCGCTTTGCATCCTGCGCTCCTTTGCGATACATGATGTTTTTGAACTGAGAATGCCCCGACATCCGTCTTTCCCCTTTATCAAACAGCACAACAGCGGAGAATAAGCCGATTATGGCGCAAAAAAGGCCTTAGAAAAAGATGTATAAGAAAGGGTCGAGGCATTAGATCATTCGACTTTGGTGCAAGCGACGTTTTGAAAAGCGTTGACTTCTTCTAACAACCCTATAAAATTATCTTCGATTTTACGGATCTTCACGAAATGATGGAAAGAGTATGACGAAAAGAGTTCAGGCAAAGTACAAAGTTGATCGTCGTCTTGGGGTGAATCTGTGGGGGCGTGCAAAAAGTCCCGTGAATCGTCGCGAGTATGGTCCTGGTCAACATGGAACGCATCGTAAGAAGCCAACAGATTATGGCGTTCAACTTGCTGCAAAACAGAAACTGCGTTTTTACTATGGAAATATTGGAGAACGTCAATTCCGCAATCTTTACCAAGAGGCTTCTCGGCTGCGCGGAGATACGAGTGAGAATATTGTTTCTCTTCTAGAGCGCCGTTTAGATGCGGTGGTCTATCGCATGAAATTTGCGGTAACTGTTTTTGCCGCTCGTCAGTTAGTTAATCATGGACATGTTTTTGTCAATGGGAAAAGGGTAAACACCTGCTCTTATCGCGTAAAGGAAGGTGATACAATCGAAATTGCGCCTACAATGAAGGAAAATGCGATTTTATTGCTGGCTTTAGAGTCAAATGAGCGCGATATCCCAGATTATATGGAAGTCACTCCGAAGGAATGCAAAGGGGTGTTCACACGTGTGCCGAAACTAATGGATATTCCTTATCCTATAGTCATGGAGCCCAATCTCGTTGTTGAATTCTATTCTCGTTAGGGGAAAGAGTTTCATGGAACAGCTCTTATCAATGTGGAATACGTGTGTTCTCTTCGTTCGCAATGTGTTGAGCATTGCGCAGCGTATTTTTGCTTGGCAGCCTCCTTCTAGAAACGTCCTAGAATGTGGCCGGTATTATACACAGTGTTTTAAAGCGCGCATCCACGCTAAATTAAAGCCGTACTCTAAGGTTGACGCCTTTATCACTGGTACAATGACGATGATGACGGTAACGCTCATTTTGCTGGTTCAGCAGACGAACTACTATGAGCACGATGTGTGCAATTTGACAAATGATCGTATAGACTTGGTAAAACGCATTGCGAAAGAAATGAAAACGACAGAAGCTTTGCGCACGACTATTGAGCAGTTGGAAACGCAAAACACCTCTCTGACGCAACAGGTTAAGCGACTTGAGGATCAAAACACTTCCCTTTCTCAACAAGCACGAAACGCGGCAGATGCGCAGGATACAGGCTCTGTGCCCCCCCCCCCCTAGGAGAGGCCTCTATCGCGCTAGAAAGAAGTTCTAGAGAATGATTTGTAAGGAAGAACGTTCTTTTCTCTCATCACAAATGCAGTTCCAGGTGTTTTGAGGCAGGTTTGAGTCGTCTTGATAACGTGCTTGGCTAAGAGCAAGAGTCTTGACGCATTGTGGTTTTCGTCAAGAACAGATGAAGGCTCTATCTTTCCACCTCGGATTAGAGATAAGATCCTGCAAGGCTTTGTCCTCCTAAGGGTGTGCCTTTGTTTTTTGTTAGAAAGCGCGAATTTTAATGTGCGGTATCTGGTTCTCTGTTGGGTGGGGCAATCTGCCCTCTTCTGTTATTGATGTTGTGAAGCATCGCGGGCCAGACGGTCGAGGATGGCAAGAGTTTTCGTCTGACCAAGGTCCGGTCATATTGGCGCACAGGCGGTTAGCGATTATTGATCTGAGCTCTTCTGGTTATCAGCCCATGTCGTCTTGTGATAAGCGGCTTTGGATTACCTTTAATGGCGAGGTTTATAACTACATCGAAATCCGGAAAGAGCTAGAAAATCTCGGATGTTCGTTTATTTCTCAGACAGACACAGAGGTGGTTTTGCAAGCCTATGAGGTGTGGGGTCCAGCCTGTCTGCACCGTTTTAATGGCATGTTTGCTTTTGTAATTTGGAACGATCAAGAGAAAACAGCTTTTGTTGCGCGTGATCGTTTTGGCGTGAAACCTCTTTATGTGCACCAGGATGGCCAGAAGATTGCTTTTGCTTCGGAGATCAAGCAATTCTACGAGATTCCTGGATTTCACGCTCACATTCATGCTGGAAATGCCCACGATTTTCTTGCACATGGTATGACTGATCACAATGAGGGAACCTTTATCGAGGAAGTGTTTCGTGTGCCTTTTGGTGGAGCGGGGGTGGTAGCCTCCGGAACGTTTGAGCCTTACATTTGGTACACGCTTCCTACACAAGAGATTAGCCGTCCTTTAGAAGAAGCTGCTGCTTTGTTTCGCGAGATTTTTCTGGATGCAGTACGCTTGCGCTTCCGCTCTGATGTGCGCGTTGGAGCGCTTTTGTCAGGAGGGCTTGATAGCTCGGCTATTGTTTGTGCTGCACGAGAGTTTTTCCCGCCTTTTGACACGTTTAGCGTATGCTATCCTGGCGAAAGTGTTGATGAGAGTGTTTATATTGATGCTGTCATACAAGAGAAAAACACCATAGCGCATAAAATTTCGCCAGGGACAAATACGCTGCGGGATGAAATAGATAAACTGCTTTACCATCAAGAGGAACCTTTTGGCGGAACGAGTCTTTTGGCTGAGTGGAGCGTTTTTAAACTTGCTCATGAGCAAGGCGTTTCCGTAACGCTTGGTGGACAGGGACCAGATGAACAATTGGCAGGTTATCATCCAATGTTTGGTGGATTTTACGGGGAGCTTATTCGTACAGGACGTTTCATACGCCTTATAAAAGAAGGATGCGCACGCGTACAAAAACATCGCGTCCCTCTACGTCGTCTTTTGGCGGACACGTTATCTATGTCTTTTCCGGAAATCCATTCTCGTGTTTTGTCGCTTTTGCATCCGCGCGGTCCATGTTCGTGGCTCAAATTAGATCCTCAGCAAAAAACCAGGTGGTTTACGGACTTTATTGCTGTTGACTCGCACAAAACCCTTTCAGACACTTGTCGGTGGTACATGAAGACAAATTTGCAAGCTCTTGTGAAACATGAAGATCGCGACAGTATGGCCTTTGGAATAGAATCTCGTTTGCCTTTTTTGGATTACCGGCTTGTTGAGCTTATAGCTTCTTTACCAGCACATTATAGAATTCGCAACGGACAGACAAAGTACATTTTACGCGACGCTTTGCGCGGCATCCTCATCGAATCAGTTCGAACGCGTCAGAGCAAAATCGGATTCGCGACTCCAGAAGACAAATGGTTTACGAGAGATTTCCGTTCCGATTTGGATAAGGGAGTTGCTTCTTTTGCCGTAAATAACCGTAGAATCATTGATGAGAAAGAGTTAAAGTCAGCTTCCAGTGGCGATACGCACTTAGCCTGGCGTGTATATATTTTCGATAAATGGATGCGTCAGTGGAAGGTAAAGTGGGCGCAGTGAATCGCGTTGATTTTGAAAGTTATGAAAATCTCCAATGATTGTTATCGTAGATTACGGAGTGGGAAACTTAGGATCTGTTGCGTCTATGCTCCGTCGCGCTGGAGGAGATCCTGTCGTAAGCTGTGATCCAGATGTGATTTCGCGGGCAGATAAATTGATTTTGCCTGGTGTGGGAGCATTTGATAGAGCTATGAATGGATTGGAAGAGCGCCATCTTCTTCCTGCTTTGCAAGAGGTCGTCGCGCGAGAAACACCGGTGCTAGGCATTTGCTTGGGGGCTCAAATCCTTGGAAGGAAAAGTGAGGAGGGTATATGCGCCGGCTTAGGGTGGCTAGATATGGAAGTGAAGAAGTTTTCTTCTAAGGATCTCCGTGTTCCTCACATGGGGTGGAACACGGTTACTCCAGCTAAAAATTCCTTGTTGTTTGACGCTATTTCTACCGAAGAGCAGCGTTTCTATTTCGTTCACTCTTACTACATGCAATGCCGTAATGAAGAGAATATTCTAGCTATCTCTTCTTATGGAAAAGACTTCGCTTGCGCCGTAAGTTGTGGCCATATCTACGGAGTGCAATTTCATCCAGAAAAAAGTCATCGCTTCGGGATGAATTTATTTAAAAGATTTCTCGATGTTTAGAAGGATTATTCCTGTGCTTCTTCTTTCTGACGGTGGTCTTGTAAAATCAAAAAATTTCCAAGATTGTAGGTACGTTGGTGATGCACTTAATGCTGTACGTATTTTTAGCGAGAAAGAGGCTGATGAGCTAGTGTTTTTGGATATAGAGGCGACACGCCGTGGCGCATCTCCAGATATAGAAATGATCAAGGCTATTGCTTCAGAAGCTTACATGCCCTTTGCTTACGGAGGGGGAGTGCGAACACTTCAACAAGCTGAAAATATTCTTCGAAATGGTGCAGAAAAGATTGTTTTGAATGATGCTATTTTTTCAATACCACATATTGTTGAAGAAATGACGAAGGAGTTTGGTTCTCAAGCTGTTGTTGCGTGTATCGACGTGAAGAGGATCATTTTTGGCAAATATGCGATTTTTTCTTATAAGGATAGGACGCTACGTAAACCAGATCTTGTCACCTCTATTTCTCTATGCGAGAACCTTGGATGCGGAGAAATTATCGTGCAGAGCGTTGATCACGATGGCCAAAGGACCGGATATGACGTACCCTCCATTCAGCGCACACGAAAAGCGACCTCACTCCCACTTGTCGCTTTGGGGGGCGCTCGGAGCGTAGAGGATTTTCGTGCCGCCTTTCAAGCGGGAGCAGATGCAGTTGCGGCAGGATCTATGTTTATTTTCTGGGGAAAGTATCAAGCGGTTCTTATTAATTACCCAACCAGTCAAGAAATAAGGAGTATTCTACATGCAGATATGCACTAAGTGCGTCATGGACTCCACAGCAGAAGAGATTACGTTTGACGCGCAAGGCGTGTGTAGCTTCTGCCGACATTTTGAAGAAAAAGTTCGCCCCTATTGGCACCCAGGAACGCAAGAAAGTCTGGCGCAACTTGAGAATCTAGTCGCCAAGATAAAATGCTCTCAGCGCAGCAGTGAATACGATGCCATTATTGGTCTTAGCGGAGGTGTGGATAGCTCTTATTTGGCTTGCTGGGCTGTAAAATCCGCCGGCTTGCGGTTGTTAGCGGTTCATGTCGATGGGGGATGGAACTCAGAACTCGCTGTCCAGAACATTGAGCAGATTGTTAAAAAATTAAACATAGATCTACATACATACGTCGTAAATTGGCAAGCTATGAAAGAAGTGCAACTAGCTTTTTTTAAGGCAGGCGTGGCAAACCAGGATACACCTCAAGACCATGCGTTTTCCAGTGCGCTCTACAGGTTTGCGGTGGACAGCAAAATAAAATATATCTTGAGTGGAAGTAATATCGCAACGGAATCCTGTCTTCCTGTTTCTTGGGGGCATAACGCAGGAGATGTAGATCAAATCTTGGATATTTGCAGGACCTACAAAGCACAATGTGTCAACAAATTCCCTCTGGAATCTTTTTTCGGGCGTTGTATTTATTTCCCATATATTCGAAAAATGGAAGTTGTTACTCCCCTCAATTATTTGGATTACAGCAAGGAAGAAGCTATTCAGACGTTAGAAAAGGAACTTGGCTGGAAGTATTATGGTGGGAAACACTATGAATCTCGGTTTACGAGATTTTTCCAAAGTTACTGGCTTCCTAAAAAATTTGGTTTCGATAAACGAAAAGCACATTTTTCAAGTCTTATTTTATCTGGACAAATGACGCGAGATTTAGCTTTGGAAGAGCTCCAAAAGCCCTCTTTCGATCAGTCTAGTATAGAAAGCGATATTGAATACGTTGCTAAAAAGCTTGGAATAAGCAAGCAGGAGTTTTTAAAGCTTATGGAAGAACCGAATCGTATTTATAAGGACTTCAGAAACAATGATTGGAAAAGGCGCTATTTGCTGAAACCATTTAATTGTGCGTCCACAGCTTTAAGAGAACCACAGCGGGTCTTTGGGTGGCTTGGGATAAAGAAGACGTCGTGCGGCGCAAAGAAATAAATGCGAGCGTGAAAAGCAAATGACACGCATTTTATGTCTAGCGCCGCACACTGACGATGCTGAGCTTGGTGCCGGAGGGACTCTTGCGCGATTTGTCGAATGGGGGGGGGGGGCGCATGTCTATGTGGCAGCGTTTTCTCCTTGTCGGCAGTCTTTACGTGAAAGTGGATTGCCGGAGGATGCCTTAGAAAAGGAATTTCACGCATCGATGGATCTTTTAGGGGTTCATGGTCGTGCGATATACGATTTTCCAGTACGAGAATTTCCCACACATCGGCAAGAGATTCTTGAAGAAATGGTGCGTTTACGAAAAGACACGAAGCCGGATCTTGTTTTAATCCCGTCTCCTGGAGATGTTCATCAAGATCATCACGTGATCCATCAGGAGGCCTTACGTTGTTTCAAATGCGCCAATGTATGGTGTTATGAGCAGCCTTGGAACCAAAAAACAACAACGTGTACGATGTACATGCCGCTTACCGAGGCGCATCTGCAGAAAAAATGGGCAGCCATCGCGCAATACAAAAGCCAGATGACATTAAAGCGATCTTACTGTACGTTGGAGTTTGTTGCAGGATTGGCGCGCGTTCGTGGTGTACAAGCCGGTTGTGCCTTTGCAGAGGCTTTTGAGGCGGTGAGGCATGTGTGGGCACCCTCACCGGAGGTGCAAAAAATAGGATCTGAGGGGAGATTGTGAGTCTAAGAGAGAAGTTGTTTGATTGTACTTTGTCGTTGCACGCGTGGGCTGCTAAGAGAAGTGGGCTAAATGTGCTTCATTGCCAGCGGGACGATTGCACCCCTATGAAGGCCATGAGGTACGATAAATACGTAAAAACGTCCAGAGATCTGTACGATAAATTCGGAGATTACTCTCGGTATCGTATCCTCGAGCTTGTTGCTGAGCAAATATACGCGAAGAAATTGGAAGGAAGTGTTGCTGAGGTTGGTGTTTACCTTGGTGATCTTGCTTTCATAATTAACAGTTGCTTCCCTGATCGAAAATTGTTTCTGTACGACACCTTTGAGGGATTTCACGAGGCGGATGTTTCTTATGATTTAGAGCACAGCTGTTCTCCAAAATGGTTTTTTACGCATAACGATAATTTCAAGCCACCAGAATCCGTGACAGATCCCATTGCTCTTGTAAGATCAAAGATGCGATTTCCTGAGCAATGCATTTTCAGAAAAGGATATTTTCCGGAAACCGCCTCTGCTGAGGAGGAAGAGAAGTTCGTTTTTGTATCGCTGGACGCGGATTTGTACAAACCTACGCGAGCGGGCCTCGAATTTTTCTACCCGAGATTATCGGAAGGAGGGTATATGTTCCTCCACGATTACAATCGTGATGGATTGCTTGGGGTAAAGCAAGCTGTACAGGATGTCGAAGAAATCCTCGGCCCCATCAAGAAATGTCCTATTTCCGATCGAGGAGGAACATTGATCGTGATGAAGTGAGAGATTTTGGGAGCTAAAATGCAAGAATGGTTGCCTATATGTGCGCGAATGAGAGAAGGCTAGAGCATATTGAAGGCTTTACCAAGCTCTGGAGAGGACTGTTGATAAGAAGCGAAGCAAAGTCATCTTGTCGCGTGATTATTAATGGAAGCCTTAAAAAAGGATAGCTCTATGGGGGGATAAGCGTCTTGGAAAGTGTGACTGTTTATGTTCTAACAGAAAGGCCTGAAAGGTTTGATAAAGTTGCTTCTATTGGTAGACAGAAACGACCAGAACTAGAATTTATTCATTGTCCGAGCATTCGGGAATTGCTCCAGTTTGCTTCTCTCTTCAAAGAGAGAGATGTGTTGTTATCCTACTGTTTCCACGAGCTTATTCCGGTATCTGTTTTTAAGTTTTTCAAGACTGCATTGAATATTCATGTCGCGCCACCTAGTCGTCCGGGTTTAGACGGACATTTTTATGCAGCATACGAAGGTGAGGTGACAGAATACGGGGCGACAACGCACATTATGAACGCAAAATTTGACGATGGAGAGATTTTGGATGTAGAGCTTGTTCCTGTCGATAAAAACGCTAGTGGTTGGGATTTAGCGGCCGTTGCTCGCGCTTGCTCGATTAAGCTGATAGAACGCCTTTTTGAGAATGGATTCAAGAAAAATCCAATTATCGGCAATATATCCTGGGGAGGCAAAAAAACGAAGAGGACAGATTTTTTGTCAGTTGCATGCAGAATTCTCCCAACAGATAGTACAGAGGAAGTAAAACGTAAATTTCACGCTTTCCAGGAAGGGGTTCCTTTTAAGAATCTCTATATTGATTTGCATGGGCTCAGGTTTCGCTTTGAAAAAGTTATTGAAGACGGTTAGCCAGTGAAACGAGAAATGACCCCTTACAGTAACAAATTCACTGCCTCTATTACTTTGTTTTGGTCGACTAATGTCAGTGAGGGGTAGATAGGAATCGATATAGAGCCATTAAAAGCTCTTACTGCGTTCGGATATAGGACATCTGGATATCCGAGGAGTCTGTGAATAAGTCGATCCACACCGCGCCGCACAACAATGGCTCGCTCGAAAAATCCTCTGCAAAGGCTTTCAAAGGATTTTTTATTTTGAATGAGAGGAAATCGGAAAAAGACGTTACCCGTTTTTTCGATAAACTTCGTATATTCTGATGGTATACAATTGAAATATCTTTCCGCTATTTCTTGTCTCCTCTGCTTAATATCTTCGTAGTAAAGGAACTGCTCCTTTAGGATAGTCAAATTTAGATGAGAGGGGCAACCGCCGAAACGGTAGCCGAAAAAATCCTCTTCTATATAATTTCTAAATTTAATCTCTGTGTTGCAAATTGAAAAAGCCCCACCTCCACCAGCATGCAAAAGCTTTGTCGGACCGAATGAATACAGGATAAAATCGCCATGTTCTCTATCTGGAACACTCAAGACATCGCAACTTTGACAAAGGTCGTTTATCAGCACAACGCCAGGTATCCTGAATTGCGAACAATCTAAAAACGTACCAAATAAATTGACAAGAACAACGACTTTAGTATTTTTACTTACCTTGCTCTTTACCGTTTCTGGGGATACATGCCAGTATGTGCCAATGTCACATAGGATAGGTTTGCATCCTGCGTTCACTACTGCCAAATAAAGTGACCGGCACACGTACGTGGGAAGGATGACTTTGTCTTGAGGAGACAAACTCAACCCCTTTAGAATCCAATGAAGCGCGTGTGTTCCGCTTTGTGTGAAATGCAAGTTTTTCCGGTGGAATTTGGCTTCAAAGACGCTTCTGACGCACTCTTCCATGGAAGCTGAAACAAAAAAAACCACTTTCGACGCAAGAGCGGACCTTATCAGCAAGAGACGGAGGAACAAACGGCTGAGAATGAAGTATCATCAACACAAAACCCAAACCTCACCTTTTCAAGAGGAGGACTACTATCTTAGTGTACTACCCTTTAGGCCCCTCTTGCTATATCACGCTTACGTTGCAAACAGAATTATTTTCGTATTTTTGTGGGAGGTGGAGTATTTCTAACGGGAACAGGGGCGTATTGTCGCATATAGGCTTGTTAGTGGAAGCTTTCAATGGTCGGAATTCTGTTGTGCAACATTATACGATACAAAAGCCAGATGACATTAAAGCGATCTTACTGTACGTTGGAGTTTGTTGAAGGATTGGCGCGTGTTCGTTGTGCCCAAGCTGGTTGCATCTTTGCAGAGGCTTTTGAGGTAATTAGGCATGTGTGGTGACACTATGTTAGATATTCAGACGCTTTATGTTCTAACCAAGAGAACGGAAATTTTCGATAGAATTTTCGCCATTGGGAAGGAGAAATCTCCAGGATTAGTTCTGGTCCACTGTGCAAATGTTCGGCAATTATGTGAATATGTACCTCTTTTAAAAGAAAATGACATGTTGTTGTCTTTCGGTCACGGAGATATTGTTCCTCCTTCTGTTTTGTCGTTATTTAAAACGGCAATTAATGTTCATCCAGCGTCTCCCGCCTATCCCGGACGAGACGCGCATTTTTACGCGGCTTATGACGGTGTAACAGAGTATGGGGCGACAGCGCATGTCATGACCCCAAAAGTCGATGATGGGGAGATACTGGATATCGAACTGGTTTCAGTGAAGAAAGATTCAAGCGGGATGGAATTGTTGGAGATCGCAAATTCTTGCGCTTTTGCTTTAATGGAGCGTCTATTTATGTGCGAGTTTAACAAAGACATAAGAAAGAAAGGGATCTCTTGGGGTGAACGGAAAACAAAGAGAGCAGACTTACCGGTTACTTGTAAGATTCTTTCAACAGATTCTGCGGAAGAAGTCGAGCGTAAGTTTCGGGCTTTTCAGAAAGGGTCTCCTTTCAAGAATCTCTATATTGACGTATACGGTTTTAGATTTCGCTTTGAAGACATTGTTAGTTGTCGTGAGAGGGGGGGGGGGGTAATTGTCAAGATGGCGCATAATTTTCTTACAAAAGCCTTTCCATTCGTAGAAAAAGTAGAAGAAACTATTGAAGCAGAACCTCTGTGGTTGCGAGAGAATTTCTTTATCGATCTTCCTGAAAAGTGGAACTTATCTCTTTCTTTTTTGGTTGAGGGGATAGTAGCAGGATTCGCGATTGTCTCTCAGAAAACACCTTTTTGTGCGCATTTGCACCGTCTTTGTGTTTTGCCTTATTACAGAAACCAAGGCATTGCCGGCGATTTAATTTCTTCCTTGAAGAATCTCTGCAAAAATTCTTACAAATTCTTGACTTTATCCGCTTACGATAACAAAGAAAATCTTCTCAAATTTTATCAAAAAAGAGGGTTCTTTCCAATGCGTGAGGAGGAAAAGCAAACGCTCATGATTTGTCATTTATGAAAACGATTGCTATTCATCAGCCGAATTTTTTGCCGTGGAGGGGATATTTTCAGAAAATCCATCAGGCCGATGTTTTTGTGTTCCTGGATGATGTGCAGATTTCGTTACGACATAACGCAATAACCCACAGAACTCGTTCTTTGCGGAATGGAACACCCCAATGGCTTACAATGCCAGTTATAAGAGCAGAAAAGATTTTGGATGTTCAGATTGGAGATAGAGCACGTTTGTGCAAATTAGAAAGAAAAGTCCGTGAGTGGTACTGCAAAGCACCGTATTTTAAAACGATTTTTCCGATTCTTGAGCGCGTATTTGCGCATGAAACAGACTCCTTAGCCGAGTTTAATATCAATGCGATCACACTTTTGTGCCATCATTTGAATATACACACGCCGCTGATGCGCTCTAGCACGCTCAACATTTCTTCCACAAAGCAAGAACGCATTCTCGACATTGTGACAGCTTTAGGTGGAGACCGATATTTATCCGGCAAAGGTGCTATAGATTATCAGTCTGAAGATGCGTTCAAAGACCGCAACATTACCCTTGAATATATTTCCTATAACCTTGCGCCTTATCCACAATTTAATAGCAACACATTTGTTCCTGGCCTTTCTGTTATTGATCTTCTCATGAACTGCGGATTACCTCCTCCACATCTATAGAATCACCGAAAAAACGACTTTTCTTGCAGCTCTTGTCCAGTGCTTTTATCTCTTAACCAGTTTGACAGCAGACAGAAAGACCTTAGAATAGAATTTTCTAAGATTTGAAAAAGAGCAATTATTGTGGCAACAAGAGAACCTTTCCGCCAATTCGGAGAGTAAATCTCTGGTAATAAAAGCCGCGCCTTATGACCTGGAACGAAACTGTTGCTCTTATTCATAGCATTGAGAGTATTCCGCTCCTTTCTTTCCATAATTGATCCGTTGAGTTTGCTTGCCATGTACTCTCTAGGACTCTAATCTCTGGCCTGTGTTTTTATGGGAGTATTCGTTCGCTGTTGTAGAGAGGTTTCATTGCAACCGTATGTATTGGGGGTGCTAAGCTACTTACGATTTTTTAACTGAGCTTCTGAAAGATGGCTGAGTATTCTAGATGATTGAGCTAGAATCCAAGCATATTTACGCTTATACTAAAAAAGAATAGGAAGTTCATGCGTTTCTTCTTTCTTGTATTTTTTATACTATTTTCCTCCTTTAGTATTGCTGCTCCCCCTTATGGTGCAATTGTTATTGATGCTACCTCAGGTCGTTCTTTGCACGAGAAAGGAGCGGATATTCCGACGCAACCCGCATCTTTGACAAAAATGATGACCCTTCTTCTCACGTTTAAAGAAATAGAAAGTGGCCGCCTGACATGGAACAAGCAGTTAAAAATCTCTTTACGTGCAACACGTCAAGCGCCGAGCGTTCTTGGGATTCATCCGGGGCAGAGATTAACGGTGCGTCAAGCAGTTCTAGCTCTTATTACTAAATCAGCTAACGATGTCGCAGTTGTTCTTGCGGAAAATATCGCTGGGTCAGAGGCTGCTTTTGTTGCGCGTATGAATGCAGAGGCACGTCGCCTTGGTATGCATGCAACAACTTTTCGCAATGCCTCTGGTCTGCCAAATGTGCAACAAGTCTCAACAGCGCGAGATATGGCATATCTGTCAAAAGTAATTGTGCGGTATTATCCAAAATATTACTCCTTATTTTCCGCGCGAAGTTTTACTTATAATGGTAAAGTCTATCAAAATCATAACAAATTACTTGGGAAAACAGTTGGTGGGGTCGTCGTCGATGGACTGAAAACGGGATTTGTTAATGCCTCGGGGTTTAATTTGGCAGCTTCTGCCGTAAAAGGCAAACGTCGTCTCATTGTCGTTGTCTTGGGAGGTCCAGATCGTTTGTGGCGAGATGCACGCGTCAGTCACCTGTTTCGTTGCGGATTCGACGGGTGTTTCCCTCTTCGCACGCCTAAGGCGCGTACGGCGAACCACTCACACGAAAAGACACTGCAAGTACTTGCAGAAGACGATGAGATCGAAGAGCTTATTCATAGCTTGAACCTATCTGAATCTGCGGAGCCAAAGATTCAGAGATCTCTTTCGCCCCCAAAAAACAAAGGTCTCTAAAACGTCAAAGAAGAAAAGACGAGCATCAAAACAGCATATAGTTTCAGGCCATAAACTAGAGAAATTGAGGCGGTTAGGCTAAAGTATCTTCCTGACAACCGTGTCTTATAAACCTTTGCGAACAGCGAGAGAATATCTCTCAGTAGTAGAGACCTGAATACTTTGGGCTCTCGCAAAAACTGGATAATTTCCCCTTCACCCAACCGTATTCTAGGGGTGCGCGTATCGAACTTATGTTTCGGCAATGGATCCAGTCCAAGCTCAGTGCGAACTTCATAATTGCTTGGGCCATTTCCCAGCAAAATAGAGTAACTAGAATGAAATATGTTGGAATTCAAATACAAATTGTTGCGCGCTTAATAAGAGCAACAAAGCATCGCCAGCTTGCTCATAGGTTTATACCTGCGATCTTGCGTGCATAATTTCAGAAAAAATGCTGAAGCGTTGCAAAAAACATCACAAGCTTCTTATCCTTTCTGTCGAAAAACGATCAGTTTATTACTAAAAAAACGACCAGAGAGCTCTGCTCGTTTTTTTCTTCTACCTATTAAGAATCGTTTCTCAAAATCATGAAAGAGAATCCTTCTG
>JAITIJ010000062.1 GCA_031279495.1 Holosporales bacterium
GCGGCCGCCCGCGCGGGGGGCCCCCCCCCCCGTTATGTGTTAGCCGATGCAGAGTATCTTCCTTTTAAAGAAGAATTCGACATTATCGTCTCTTCTGATGTTATCGAGCATGTTCTTAATGTAGGAAGTTTTCTGGATTGTGTTTATCATGCCTTAAAGCCAGGTGGTCGTTTTATCGTGCGTACGCCCTATAAGGAAAACATTATGGGCAAGAGCGCTCACAGAAAAAGCGCTCCGCAAGAATTGGGACATTTGCGTAATTTCAATAAATCTCTTTTAAAAATGATTCTTGAAGATGCACAGTTTAAAGTGAAGAAGATTCGCTACGATGGGAGTCGATTAGGAAATATTTATCGCTGGGTTGAAAAAATAGCGATTTTAAAAATGCTTCATGCTAGCGCAAGATCCTTTATAAGAAAATCTCGCAATCGTAGAGGTGTTATCGAGAACGACCGCTCTACCGATGCCGATCTTTTGCAGAAAATATATAAAGCAAGCCTGTACCCAAGAGAAATTATTATTGCAGCAACGAAGTTAAGAGGAACCATTTCCTAGAATTTCCAAGGAGACGATTGTCGGGAGAGACGCCATTCCCCGAGATGTGTCCAATATGAGGAAGTTATCGTAATTTCATCTACATCCAGCTCACACAATAATGCATGCGATGTCTCTTCTTAAAATCGAAAACCCAAATAGATGCGAACAAAAGAGCCCGACTCAGAATTAAGTTCATCCTAGGGAATACATATCCAGTTCTTTCCTTTCTTAAAACCCATAAAAACTAGGTAACCCAGGTATTCTCAGAAATGCTAAACGATTAGTTTCCTGTAAAAAGCCAAACGAGAAGACATAAAATTAGAATGAGCGATGCTCAATCCTCTTCCAATCAATAAGACGGACAAACCGATCTTACTGCATGAGATGAACATCTTCTTTTCTTTCGCCTTTTACTTTTCTGCCTACTTCTGCAGAGAGTCTATTTGATAGAACATGGACCTTCTGACTTTTAAAGCTGTCATCAAGTGCCCGTAGCATGCATTATGTATGAGCTTGTATGTCATGGCGTTTTACTTCTTTGTTTACAGAGCAAAACATCGACAGCAAGAACCCCATTTGTTATAAAAAGACGTGTCGCTGGGGCGCTTAGCTCAGTTGGTAGAGCAGCTGACTCTTAATCAGCGGGTCAAAGGTTCAAATCCTTTAGCGCCCACCACGTTTTATCCGCCGCCGTAGCTCAGGGGTAGAGCACACCCTTGGTAAGGGTGAGGTCGTGAGTTCGAAGCTCACCGGCGGCACCATGTTTTTTGCCCAAACGCCCATTTCTCAAAAACATTTGCGAACAAAGAGGAAGAGGCAAAAATGCACAACTTTACCCCGCAACCTAGAGGGAATAAGCGTCACTAAGATGCAGGCTGGAAATTGGCGATTCTTTATTGTAAGAAATGTTCTTGAGCTGTATTGTCCATGACACTTTTGATAGATAAAATATTATTTCTGTCTATCAGTAGACAGTTAAGCTGTTTGTATACAGGCAGAGGGCAATGCCCTGGAGAAGAGGGAGAGAAGGATCTCTCCCTTTTCTATTGAAAACCAGTGTATTTCAGGGAGCATCACTACTCTCCGTTTCTCTCTGTTTTTGTAACTGCCTCTTAATGGAGCAGCAAGGGCTTTTTCTTATGATTTTCTTCTAACATCTTTTATCCATCTTGTTGATCCTTTCAGGAGGCATCACCGCCTCTGGCGATTTCGTCGAAGAATATCAGGAGATAATACTCCTTCTTCTAATCGCCGTATAAGGGTATCTGTTCTTTTCCTTTTCTCGGGTCATTGCACATCCTACTTCATCATCTCATCTCTTTCCCTCTCATAAGGGTTTTCAACTTTTAAGGCCCAATCTCTCTAGAGAAGGGAGAGAGGATTTCTCCTCTCCCTTCATTGATGAGTGGATACATTTATGTTTAGGGCATAACTTCTAGAGTCGACTCGAAACCGGTTGCAGGATTATTAAGAAACTCAAGCAACGCATCGCTCTTCTGTGGATTTTGAGCGGCCTGATCTTCTATTTTGGCAAGCACAACCCGTGGGTCAACTCTTTCTTGTCCGGCAACAAGCACTATAAGGTGTACTGCCATTCTTGTAGAATCGACTCGAAACCGGTTGCAGGACTATTAAGAAACCCAAGCAACGCATGGCTCTTCTGTGGATTTTGAGCGGCCTGATCTTTTATTTTGTCAAGCACGACCCGTGGGTCAACTCTTTCTTGTCCGGCAGCAAGCACTATAAGGCGTACTGCCATCAGCTCGAAGTCACCACTGCCCCATCTGCCACTATCTGCAGCTAACAGGCACTTGATGACATCATCCGTAGAAACATGTGCACCTTCTGCAGCTGCAAAGTGAAGAGACAAAGACATTCCATTTTCAATAGCAGTTCGCAAGACGGTTCTCCCGTATGGACGTTGAGGCGTTTCAAAATCTATGCCATTAAGCAGCCCAGAATCTATAAGTGCCCGATCGACACAGTGGTGGCCAGAACTAAGAAAACCCTGAATATTCTGTTCCCGATTGGGCTGGAAGTATCGGAAACGTTCGCATTCTTTGCTTCTGGCCCAATTCATTACTTCGAGGTCAGCATTTACGCTCTCCTCCATTGCGCCTGAGCAGAAAGCTGCCAGTACGGCGATTGAGGTGAGTAGTTTACAAGTATTGTTCATTTTCGATCTCCATTTTTTGAACATGAGGGAAGTATATCACCCCCCCCCCTATTTGTCAAGTTTTTGAAAAAGATTTTTTGCGGGTTTGTCGGAAAGCCTTGTCATAACCCAGTACAATCTGCTCCACCTCCAACTCAACCTATACAGCTCCACCTAGCCTATCCCGCGAAAACACCCAGAGACATCAACTGCTCATGCAGTGGTATATTGGCAGCGACCAACGAGCTCTCTAGATTTTGCAGTCCAGTTGCATCTGTAAGAACTCCACCAGCTTCTTTGACCAACAGTGCTCCTGCCGCAATATCCCAGAGAGCTTGCTTCCCTGAGAGGCAGGCATCGAAGCGCCCTGCCGCAAGATAAGCCAAGTTTAGAGCGACAGCACCAGGTTTCCGAATACCCATGACTTGGTGCGCAAGCGCAGGCAAACGCGAAAAGGGCAGACGAGAGAAAGCCACCAGCGCCTCTGACAACTCTTTGCGCATCCGAATGCGCAATCTTTGGTTGTTCAGATAAGCGCCCTTCCCTCTTTCTGCATGAAACAGCTCGTTACGCAGAGGGTCATATACGACACCTGCGAT
>JAITIJ010000040.1 GCA_031279495.1 Holosporales bacterium
CTTACGAACCAATTTCGAAGGAATCCGCCTGTATCAAGTTTGTACTATAGCTATGGCAGAGGCTACAAAGACGCAACTGCATCGACGAGTAATCTTCAACACAAACATCCGTCCGACAAGATTTCGCGGAGGGAGTCCTTGATAATTGCTCCTCACACATAAATTCAATGCAAATTCTTATCAAGAGCTATAGTAGCCGCGGCGCGATGCCGCGGGGCCTTTGTGACATTAATTTATTTGGTATAGACACAAAGGCGTAGTCACACTGACACAAACCTCACGCAGAAAACTAAAAGCATACCACTTGTATTGAGGAAACGCTTCAGTCACATCACTTACGAATAATTTCCAAAGCGTACCCTCGTATCCAAGTTGGTTATAGCCGCGGTGTGATGCCGCGGGGCCCTCATGCCTCCTCCGTTGCTAAAATACGGTCATGAGGGCGTCGATGCACTGACACGACGCTTACGTATAACATTCAACTGCAGAGATCTGCATCTGCTTTCCATGGCTGTGCCACATAGACACAGAACCCTACAGAGTTCTAAGGAAGACTTCTACCTGATACCGAAATAGCCGCGGCGTGATGCCGCGGGGCCTTTGTGCCAACTCTTTTGTTTAGAAAAAGACACAAAGGCGTCGATGCACCCTTCTCTTACGCAAAGACCTCTAGCGAGCGATAACGTACACGATTCGGGATTGTTCCTTCTAGACCCAAGCGCTGTTTTTTGTCTTCTTCGTAGGCGGCGTAATTCCCTTCAAACCACACAACACGACTGTCACCTTCAAACGCGAGAATGTGCGTTGCAACACGGTCCAAGAACCACCGATCATGGCTGATGATCACCGCACACCCAGCAAACTCCAGCAATGCCTCTTCCAGAGCGCGCAATGTGTCCACATCCAGGTCGTTGGTCGGCTCATCAAGTAACAACGCGTTAGCACCTTCTTTCAGAATGCGTGCAAGGTGCACGCGGTTGCGCTCTCCTCCGGACAATTGCCCTACACGTTTCTGTTGATCTGTTCCGCGGAAACCAAAGCTTGCCACATATGCACGGCTTTGTACAAGGCTCTTACCAAGAAGGAACTCTGTCTGCCCATCTGAGATTTCTTCCCAAACAGTATGATCATCTTTCAGAACATGTCGACTTTGATCAACATAAGCAAGCTTAACGGTGTCACCCACGATAATCTGACCGGCATCTGGGATCTCTGCACCAGCGATCAGTTTGAAAAGGGTTGTTTTTCCAGTACCATTAGCGCCAATGACACCCACAATACCACCTGGAGGAAGAGCAAAATCCAGATTCTCGAATAATAACTTTTCGCTAAACGCTTTCTTGACTCCTTGCACCTCAATCACACGCTCTCCTAGCCGCGGACCATGCGGAATAACGATCTGTGCCTGATCCGGCACCTTTTCATTTTCCTTTTGCAGAAGAGTCTCATAAGAGTTTAAACGCGCTTTGCTCTTTTTCTGTCGCGCTTTTGGGGTTTCGCGTATCCATGCCAGTTCGCGAGCGAGCATCCGTTGACGCGCATCTTCGTGCTTGCTCTCTAAAAGCAAGCGTTTTTGCCGCTCTTCTAACCACGTTGCGTAACTTCCTTCAAATGGAATCGCTTCTCCCCGATCGAGTTCTAGAATCCATCCGACAAGCTCAAGAAAATACCGATCATGCGTGACAAGCACAACAGTTCCTTTATATGCACGCAGGTGCTGTTCAAGCCAGGCGATAGATTCAGTATCTAGGTGATTTGTAGGTTCATCAAGAAGCAGTAAATCTGGCTTTTGCATCAGCAATCGGCAAAGAGCAACACGTCGGCACTCTCCTCCTGAAAGATGCGTAACAGGCATATCTCCAGAAGGGCATCGCAGCGCCTTCATCGCAATATTCGCCTTCCGCTCAAGGTCCCATGCATCTAACGCATCGATCTTTTCTTGAAGATTGGCCTGCTCTTCGATAAGTTGTGCCATTTCGTCATCGTGCAAGGATTCCGAGAAACGTGCCGACACCCTCTCAAAATCCTCGAGTAATTGCCGCGCCTCCGTTAAACCTGACAGAATATTATCTTGTACGTTTAAAGAGGGATTTAGCTGCGGCTCTTGCGGCAGATATCCCACACGTGCACCCTGAGCTACCCAAGCTTCGCCTTGAATCTCGGCATCGATACCCGCCATGATCTTTAAAAGAGTGGACTTTCCCGCGCCATTACTGCCAATAATGCCAATCTTTGCGCCAGGCAAGAACGAGAGCCACACATCTTTCAAGGTCTGACGGCCACCGGGATAAATCTTGCTCACGCCTTTCATGACATAGATATATTGGTAGGATGCCATGCTTTATCCGTTTTTATTAAGGTGGTAGGCCCGGCAGGACTCGAACCCGCGACAGCTCCGTTATGAGCGGAGAGTTCTAACCAGCTGAACTACAGGCCCTTCCACGCCCTTAACAATCGGCGTTTCTGCTGAAACCGTCAAGATCGTCCTCAACATTAAGGTTCTTTTAATATTTCGCGCTTATCATGTGTGTAAAGTTGGCAGTAGAAGAGAGAAAAAAGAGAGAAATATGTTATCCGCTAAAAGTACTCCCTCAAAACAGTTTCTCTTTGTAGTCGCAGGATCCGCTTTGGGAATATTCTTCCTGATATTAACGGTGGAATCTCTTATGGACTCCGCTCATGCAGAGCAGAGTATATGGCAGAAAACTCTTCTGATATTCTCCCTTACGGGCATTTCTATTTTTTGCATAAACGTACTGTTACAAAGGTGCGCCGCCAAATCGATCGCAACTCTTTCTCGTGTGGTGGCACAACTTGTTCATGGAAAAAAGAGTGTACAGTTTCCAAACTTTACTGACAGCACTCTTCAGGAGTTATCTACAAACATCCAAAAACTAAACAAAGCAAAGATCAAATCGGCAGAAAAAGCAGAACAAGTACAGCGCGCCAGCCAGCAGAAAGATGCCTTCATTTCTAGCATGAGCCACGAATTAAGGACGCCGCTGAACGCTATTATTGGATATTCCGAGATGCTGCATGACGAAATCGTTGAGTCTGGCAATGCTGAGTGGCAGGAAGACATTCGAAAAATTCATGTAGCAGGAGAGCATTTGCTAAGCATGGTCAATAATATCTTAGACCTTTCAAAGATAGAGGCCGGGAAAATGACCGTCTTCTCAGAAACATTTGATATTAACAATCTATTGAACGACGTAAGAGACATTTCCAGTACGCTTACATCAAAAAATGCTAACACATTGGTCATAGACACGCCGAAAGAGGCGGGAACGATGACGACAGATTTAACGAAAGTGCGTCAGAGTATTCTCAATTTTGTCAGCAATGCAGCAAAGTTCACAGAAAAAGGAACGATTACTGTGCGTTGTCACATCGAAGAAGAAAAGGGGCAAGAATGGGTGTCGTTCGATGTGATAGATACAGGAATAGGTATGACTCCCGAACAAGTGCGCCGAATCTTTCAGCCTTTTCAGCAAGCAGAAGACTCCACGAGTAAAAAATTTGGAGGCACAGGCTTGGGATTAACCGTGACCAAGAAATTCTCTGAAATCCTGGGTGGTGGTGTTGCGGTGCATTCAGAAGTCGGCAAAGGCTCGACTTTCTCGATCCGCCTTCCACGAGAGTTTGTCTCACGAGAGAAAGAATAACGTTAGAAGGGGAACAAAATTCTAGCACTTTGCTTCGTTTTTCCCTCATTGCCCGGCACTTCATGTCAGTCTCCCTCCGTTCTCTTTCCGAGACTTCTTTGTTTGTGTCTGCTATACTATTTTCATTTCTAATTCTAAAAGGGAGGAAGTATGCGCATATATTTCTTTGCAGTAATTTCCTGGTTATTTTTTATCTTTCCGAACGTGATTCTGGCAGAAGAACAAGTTCCTCATACTTCTCAAGTGCCACAGACACAATCGGAAATTACGCTGTCTTTTAGCTCTGTGGTAAAGAAGTCGTCTCCTGCTGTTGTGAATATTTATGCTAAGTGCAAAGTGCAAGGAATGGAGCCTATTTTGGCGGATCCTTTTTTTGGCGGTTTATTTGGTCCGTTTTTTGGAGTGTTGCCAGCAGAACGTGTTCAGAACGCGCTTGGCTCAGGAGTAATTGTTCGTGCAGATGGGTTGGTGATCACGAATCACCATATTGTAGAAAACGCCTCAGAAATTCGTCTTGTTCTGCATGATGGGCGAGAGGTTGAGGCCAAAGTTATCGTAGATGACGCTAAGACAGACCTGGCATTGTTAAAGATACAAGACCAGAAAGGTCCTTTCCCTTATTTGGAATTAAGAAGCGTCGATACGTTAGAAGTAGGGGACTTGGTTCTTGCCATCGGGAATCCGTTTGGCTTGGGACAATCTGTCACATCAGGCATTATCTCTGCTTTAGCCCGTACGCATGTGGGCGAGGGGTGCTATCGTTATTATATTCAGACAGATGCCGCTATTAATCGTGGAAATTCCGGAGGAGCGCTTGTTAGCCTTGATGGAAAGCTAGTTGGAGTAAATACGTTTATCCTATCCGCTTCAAAGGGTTCTCAAGGGCTCGGTTTCGCGATTCCTGCGGATCTTATTCGCCAGGTTATTTCTGTTGCGGACCAGGGAGGCAAGGTTGTTCGTCCGTGGCTTGGGGTTAAGCACGCACCGATTCCGCAAGAAGTAGCAGATGCGTTAGGTATGACACGTGCACAAGGCACACAAATCGTTGCTGTTTTAAAAGACAGCCCCGCGGAAAAAGCAGGACTGCAAGTGGGAGATATCGTTACGCATATCGATGCGCGTGTTATTGAAGACGAACAGGCCTTCGTGTTTCGCGTAGGAACAAAGAACGTTGGAGATAAAATACACCTCCGTATTCATCGTAAGGGGAAACAAATGGAGCTCGATGTCGCTCTTACAGCTCCTGCGGATGTTCCTCCGCGTAAACTGACTATTCTCAAAGGGCAGCACCCTCTTAATGACATCACTATATGCAATATTAATCCAGCTGTTGTCGCTGAATTGTCTGTTCCTGTCACAGATTCAGAGGGGGTTGTCGTCTTCTCTGTCGAAAAAGAATCTGCCATTGGCCTTATGCAAGGAGATATTTTGCTAAATATTAACGGAAAGCAGATTGCTTCCGTTAGTGATGTTCAAGAGGCCTTAAAAATACCTCTTCAGGCCTGGCAGTTCACCATCAAAAGAGGCAACCAGAAATGCAAATTTAACGTGCGCCGATAGCAGTAAACTTTCTCACGAAAGGGGTCTGAAGTGCGATGGGGAGAGTGCTTTGTTTGGTTCATCAAGCAAAGGCAGTAACTGAACTTCTCTAAATGGAATGAGTATATTTTCTTTCGCATTCCTAGCCCTTCTGCTTCCCTTCGCCAGAGAGGTTGATTGTCGAGAGAGTGAGTTTATGCATTTTCCTTCCTATGGGCTCACCAAGGCTGCTCTCGTGTTCATGGCATCTGTGGTTTTGTGCTGTGTTCCTTTCATTTTTGCTAGAGGTGTCCTATATAACAGTCTTTAGATTAGGTGTTAAGCAAGGAGAATTCTTATCTTTCCTGAGACGTTATCTGAGACTTTAACCGTTGCGCTTGACACTGTTGACAGCACTAACGATGAGGCCTTGCGCCGTCTTAATCTTGGCGACCTTCCGCTACCGTGTCTTATAACAGCGCATCGACAGACACAAGGACGAGGTCGTCACCATGGTCGTGTTTGGCTGGGAGAAGAAGGCAATCTCTTTGCCACTTATGTTATGAAAAGGCCGGCGGATATACCGATAGGACGTTTCTCTCTGGCAGTCGCTTGTACAGTGTATCGCTCTGTTCAGATGTTTGTCGGTTCTTCTAGCCTATCCTTAAAATGGCCGAATGATGTGCTTATAGAGAGTATGAAATTAGCGGGCATTCTTATCGAAGCAGGCCCACACGAAACTATTCTTATCGGAATAGGGGTTAACATCGCTTCTGCTCCAATCCTACCTTCTGAAGTGCGGAAAGCAACCTATCTTAATGCTTGGACGTCTTGTCCAGTTACCACAGAGAAATTCACGACCGTTTTTCTGCATGCTCTAAAAGCCGTGTTTGATATGTGGAAGAATCAGGGCTTTCCTGTTATCCTCACCGAATGGCAAAGTTACTCACAGGAATTGGGACGGTCTCTTTCTTTCCGCGTATATCAAGAACAGGTGTATGGCATCTTCGAGCGACTCGATCAAGAGGGACGCTTAGTTTTGCGCCTTGCAAATGGACAGACAAGGATAATCACTTCTGGAGAGGCGCAATAGAAATGGAACACAAAACACATGGCCTCAGGTAAAACGTTAGAAGATGGGCTGTATTTCCTTCCCTTAGGGGGGACAAACGACATTGGCATGAACTTTAGCCTATATCACTGTAGCACCCAATGGATTGCCGTTGATTTAGGAATGGGGTTTGGCCGATTGCCATGGCAAGAGGTGTTGCTTCCTGATCCAAGCTATATTGTGCCGTATCGTCAGCATTTAAAAGGCCTTGTTATTACACATGCCCACGAAGATCATCTGGGTGGTATTCCTTATATTTGGCCGCATTTGCGCTGCCCTATTTATGCAACAGCTTTCGCGGTGCATCTGATTCGGGAGAAACTTGACGAATTCGATCTTGTCGATGAAGTACCGCTTATCGAGGTTGCTTCTGATACGACCATAAAACTTGGGGTGTTCGAAGTTCGATTAATTTCCGTCACACATTCCATTCCCGAAGCAAGTGTTGTTGCAATCAAAACACCCAAAGGGATGGTAGTACACACCGGCGATTGGCGATTGGATCCGACGCCTCCTGTAGGAGCCGAAACAGATATGGCGGCGCTTAAGTCTTTAGGGGATGCTGGTGTGCGCGCTCTCGTGTGTGATTCGACAAATATTTTCACAGATACAGCAAGCGCTTCGGAAGGCTATGTTCGTGAGCAGTTAGAGCAGCTTGTAGGTCAGCATCCAGGTCGAAACGTTGTAATCACTTGCTTTGCGTCTAATATCGCGCGTTTGGAAAGTTGTGCACTGGCAGCTGCCGCGCATGGTCGGAAGCCTGTCCTTATAGGGCGCAGTTTGAAACGAATTGAGCGTGTTGCACGCGCCTCTGGATACTTTAAAAACACTCCCGCTTTCGTTGAGGAAAAAGCTGCACGCAAGTTTCGTCCCGGACAGGCTTTGTATATTTGCACAGGGAGTCAAGGAGAAGGCCGCTCCGCATTAAGCCGTATTTCTGAGAAGGCTCACCCGAGTGTTAGCTTACAAGAGGATGATATCGTCATTTTTTCTTCTAGAGAAATCCCCGGAAACGAACGCGCCATTGCGGACATGCAGAACAAACTTGCTCTGCGCGGTATCCGCAGCTTAACGGTACGCACCTACGATATTCATGTGTCTGGTCATCCTAGCAAAGAGGAATTGAGAAAGCTCTACACTTGGTTGCGCCCAGAACTTGTTGTTCCTATTCATGGAGGAGCGCGCCAGCTTTTAGAACATGCTGATTTCGCGCGCGCTCAAGGAATTCCTGAAGTATTGGTGCCTCATGATGGTCTTTTTCTGCGGCTTGATGCCGGCAATACTCAAGTTGTTGAAAAGGTCGCTGCCCGCCAACTTGTAGTCGATGGAAATGTTTTGTTTCCTAAGCTGGGAAAGGCGCAACAAGAGCGTTTAAGGGGAGCTTTAGAGGGTATTGTCTTTGTGACTGTGTTTCAAAAAGGAAAGCGTGGCATCTTTTTGGAATGTAGTGCTTATGGTTTGTTCGAAGAGGTGGAGAACACCGAGAAGCAACGTATTTTCGAAGAAGTCCGAGAATATTTCTCAACGCTACAACAGAAATATAACAATACCGACAAAAAGCCTCAAACAGTGCAAAAATCCGTTACGACGGCCGTGCAAAAGGTGTTTTTGCGAGAACGTGGGAAGAAACCCCAAGTTGTGGTGCACGTTTTGTGATTTTCGCGGATCTTATGAGGGAGGTTTGTTTGATCTAAGAGAAGCGTTGATGTAAGGAATTCCTGAAGTATTGGTGCCTCATGATGGTCTTTTTCTGCGGCTTGATGCCGGTAATACTCAAGTTGTTGAAAAGGTCGCTGCCCGCCAACGTATCGCGGCATACACTCCCGTCTTGCACTTTCTCATCCTCTTTAACTTTCATCGTGAGTGTGTTCCACTTCACTTTACAATCTCATCGTAAGCATTGAGCTCTTTTGGGGTCGTAAGGAGAAGGGGGGCAGTAGCCCTCTTTTCATGTCCTAGACACTAGGAATCTCGCCTCTTTACA
>JAITIJ010000052.1 GCA_031279495.1 Holosporales bacterium
TGGCAGTGGTTCCGGCGCAAAAAGGGCTAGAGGACACAACACGCTGGGATGTCCATCGGAAAAACACAAGGATTTGGCCTCCAACCGCAGCGTGGATCATATCCGCTAATTATGCTCGCTCCCATGGCAGCAATATTTTCATAAGAACGAAAAACAATCCAATGTAACTTATAAGCACTCAATTTCCTCTATTTTAACCCCTCCTATTCCGCTGGGAAAGAGCTTAACAAGGAGGAGAGAGTAGCGGTATTGTGATCTGCTCAATAAGGGTGCATTATGATCTTTTCCATTCGTCGAATTTCTTATTCCCGCCAGGAAAAACCCCTCAGCAGTTTCTCTCTTATTAGCAAAGCTCCTCTGAGCAATGTGGAAAGGCAACTCTCGAGGGCATTTTGGTCTTGCCGAGAACGTCAATGGGTGACAGAAAACAGAAGGGCGGCCAAAAAACCTCTGTACGCAAAGAGATTATCCACACCAGAAAACAGAAGGGCAACCAAAAAGCCTCTGTACGCAAAGAGATTATCCACACCAGAAAACAGAAAGGCGGCCAAAAAGCCTCTGTACGCAAAATCTCAGCAAATGCTGACAATATAACCACCAAAAAAAATGGGGCCACAAGGGCCCCTTAACGTTATGTTCTGAAAGGAAATTAGAAATTGATCTTTGCCCCTGCAAAAAGCAGCCAACCCTTGTTGTCTGCAAAAGCGCTTGTAGCCTGCACCCAACTGCGCTTCTCTCCTGTAGAACGACCTATCGTCTTGATCCAGTCGAACTCGCCGAAAACTGAAACACCTTCCATAAACTTGTAGTCCAGTGCGAGAGTGGCCACCTGCGCCTTTGCCTGGTCGTCTTTCTCCGCATATTTCTTGACTGAATGGAAGTATCCTGCCGATGCTTTCCATGGCCCATGCTCCCATGCAAGACCAACAGTAAAGACCTTACCCATATTCGCACCGTCTTTGATTCCATTTGAATCGTTGCATGTTTTGTTCATCAAAGACTTAAGATTGTCAGTAAACCCTAACGCCAATTTCCATTGTTTATACCCGATTGTGCTTCCTACCTGGTAAGCCGTCAAATCCCGAACCCGTAACGTTGGAATCTGCGCTTTCCCTTTTCCGTACCATCCGCATACAGCAAAGGCAAAGTTGAAGGCCTCATCCGAACCATAGTTATAGACTATGGCACCCGTCACGCCATCTACGAAGAACGCACCGCTGCTGAGATCGGTGTTCTGATCTGGAAGATTTGCAGGATTTTTCTTGGAGTGACTTTCTCCTATTTCTGCCCTCATCCCACTTGCATCAATATCATATAGCAAATTGCCTTTTTGGTTGTACGTTGCGCCGTGATATAGGTAGTTAATGTGCGTTATGTTCTGAAGCATACCAACCAACTGGCTATTAGGAGTATAGGAAATAGCAACTTGAAGAGTTCCACACTTTTTCAGCGACCAAACTGGGGACAGATAAATCAATTTTGTCGCAATTCCATCATCTCCTGAAGCGCCTGTTTGGAGCAAGACTCCACCAGATACGTTAAATAGACTGCTGATAGCACCAGCAGCTCCTTCTTGCCCCCCAAGAACAGCTGTTCCATCGATGCTCATCTCGTCAGCAGCGCTACATTGATTGCCGAATTGAAACTCACCAAACCAACCGCTGAAAGAAAGGAATGACTCTGAAATACCGGTAGCACACTGCTGTCCAGAACTGGCATCTGCACCAAAACCTATGTTTCCACCGATCGTACATGCCCCGACTACCACAGTGGGATTAAACAAAATATTCCCAGATGTAGCAAAGTACCCATGGTCTTTTCCGAACGAAAGATCTTGCTTGCCAGCAGCGGAAAATGTTTGCAATTCTCCACTTATTTTTGTAGAGAATTTTAAGGCCTCTTCGCCACCCGAAGAATCTTCATCTTCTTCGCCGGCCTCTTCGTCATTAACTTCTTCTACATCGGCAGCATCTGCATCTTGCGCTATGACTGACCCTAAAGGAAATAGGGATATAGCCCCAATAGCAGCTCTCAACAAAATTTTTCTCATAAAAACTCCATAACTTTCACTTTAAAGCTTGGTAACTTGTAGTGAAACTAGAGATAAAAATCAAGTTTATGAGAAAAAACTACAAAAACTGCAAACAGAGAGTTGCAAAAACGCCACAAAACAACGCCCCCTCGATAGAAAACGCATCTAGCAAAAGGATTTGCGCGAAACCGTTGCGCAACAACGCTCTTGTAGGCTTACTAGACTCGTAGCTTGCTTCTATATAAGGGGGGGGGTGTGCGTTCTATACGTTCGTTGTGTACACGATCTGTACAGAAAACAAGATTAACGAAGGGCAAATGCTTCTTTTGGAAAAATCCTTCCACAGGGTTTCCAACGGAAAAGACTCAAACCCCATATACCGATAGTACTAAAGTATGCTTGCCAAGAGCTTGTATATGGTCGGGGCGAGAGGATTCGAACCTCCGACCCCCTGCTCCCAAAGCAGGTGCGCTACCAGACTGCGCTACACCCCGACGGCTCTTGTGTACTGCACTGGAGAAAGCTTTTCAAGATCTTGCGCGAAGTCTATTCGGACAGAGAAACGATTTTATATCGTTGCTTGGTTCCTTTCTGAAGGAGAACAAGACGTTTCGGAACGCCTAAATACTTACTTAAAAGCGCAACAATCGCAGCATTCGCTTTTCCCTCTGTAGGGGGCGCTGTAACATACAATGTCAAATATCGTTCTCCATGGGGTCCTTCTCGCATTTCTCCTATGCGTGTTTTAGAAGCTTGCGGTATAACGTGCACGCGTAGAAGCGTTTTTCCTTTCTCGTGATAGACTGGCAAGTCTTTCCACATTCTTACTCATCCAACTCTTCCAAAAGGGCTTCGATAGAAGCTACGCTTCTTCTAGCTTTTTTGGGAGAAGTGCTTTGTCTTTTGTCTATCTCTTCAACAAGAGCATCTAATAGGTTTTGCGTCTTCTCTTCTTGCTCTGGAACACCCTCTGTTGGTAAATCATCAGGTGTAGGCGCAATCTCAGAGAATCCTGAAAGAGCGCGTACGTGCCCCCCTAATACAGCTTGCATAAAATGGCGCCAGATTTCTGCTGGCAACTTGCCGCCTGTAACATCTTTCATCGGCCGCCGATCATCGTTACCGATCCACACGCCCGTTGTTACGCCCTCTGCGGTGCCAACAAACCATGCATCGCGACTATCGTTGCTTGTCCCTGTTTTACCAAACACAGGAACAGTAAGTTGGGCGCGCTTTCCCGTGCCATAGTCAACAACACCCTGCAAGAGTACCTTCATTTCTCGACAAATGTCTTGAGTGATAGCTTGTATTGTTTTTGGCTCACGACGATAGAGTATACGCCCACGACAATCTGTTATTTCACGAATAGCAAAAGGTGCAACGCGTCGTCCATCCGCGCAAATGGTAGCATAAGCTCCGGAAAGCTCGAGCAATGTAACCTCACCGCTTCCTAGCGCTACGGTAAGATCGTGCGGTTGACGTGTTGATATACCCAAACGCCGCGCCAGTTTCACAATACGTTCCCGCCCCAAGGTATGTGCAATCCGTACAGAAACAGGATTAACGGAATAGGCAAATGCTTCCTTTAGTGAAATCTCTCCACGTGGTTTCCAACGGAAAAGACTCGGATGCCATTTTCCGATGGCAACTGGCGTATCTGCAAGGCGTGTTTCTGGTGTCATACCGGCTTCTAGCGCCGCAAGATATACAAAAAGCTTAAATGCCGACCCTCCAGAACGTAGTGCCAAAATTCGGTTAAACTGACTCTGCGCATAGTCCACTCCGCCAACAAAGGCCTTTACAACTCCTGAAGCGTCAAAACACAGCATAGCTCCTTGATGTGCTGTTGGGTGCTGCTGTAAAGCCTTTTGCAGGCATAAAGACGCTTCCTGCTGCAAAGCAGTATTAAGTGTTGTCGTGATCATTAGGTCTTGGGTGTCTACCGCCACATATTCTGGAAGCATTTCCAGCACCCAATCCGTAAAATATCGGCAGTTTCCGGCTCCTTTTGCTGGCTGCAGCACTCTCACCGACTCTTTCAATGCAGAACGGGCTTCTTGCGGCGTGATTTTACCGGTTTCCATCATTAGTGACAGAACAACAGCCGAACGTTCCGCTGCTGCCTGCGGATTATACAAGGGAGAATATCGTGTCGGTGCTTTGAGTGTACCCGCCAGAAGAGCTGTCTCACGCAATGTAAGGTCGTGCGCAGACTTGCCGAAGTATCGCAGCGCTGCAGCTTCTATTCCATAAGCGCCGGCACCGAAATAAACGCGGTTGAGGTAAATCGTGAGGATTTCTTCTTTGCTGAAGGTATGTTCCAACCACAAAGACAGAAGCGCTTCCTGGATCTTGCGTCGCATTGAGCGGCTATTAGATAGGAACAAATTCTTAGCTACTTGTTGAGTAATGGTAGAGCCGCCTTGGACCACATGCCCAGCCCGAAAGTTCTTATAAGCCGCGCGGATAAGCCCAATGATATCCAGCCCAAAGTGGGCATAGAAGCGGTGGTCTTCTGTTGCCACAAAAGCAGCTGGAATATGCGGAGGAAGCTCTTTCACATGCACTGGCCGTCCGAAAAGGTCGCCATAAGTTGCAAGAAGAGCGCCATCTTCTGAAAAAACGCTGATGCTGGGATGTCGTGTTCCGCCTTTAAGCTGATGAACATTTGGCAGATCGTATCCGTACCATAAAAGAGCAAGCCCTCCAGCAACGCTAATCCAAATAAAGACAGCTAGAAAAAAAGCAATTCTGCTTTTCCGTCGGCGCGGTTTTTTGCGTTTTTTCTTCCAAGAAGGGCTTCTGGCAAGCACACTCTGTCCACTTATAACTTAGCCTATATTGAAAGAATAGAAAGCTATAGCCCAACACGCAACGCTAAAGACGCTTCCCCTTGACGTAGAACCTTTAGGGCAGTATCTAGAACTTTGCAATGGCGAGCGTAGTTCAGTTGGTTAGAGCGCCAGGTTGTGGTTCTGGATGTCGTGGGTTCGACTCCCATCGCTCGCCCCATGTTTGATGCTATCGGAAGCTTGGTTCGGTCTATCCACGCCCTCATGACCGTATTTTTACAACAGAGGAGACATGAGGGCCCCGCGGCATCACGCCGCGGTTAGAACAAACTTGGATACGAGCCTTTTCGCTGAAGATTACTCGTCGATGTGGCTGTGTTTTTGTGGTTTCTTGCTGTAGCTATGGTACAAGCTTTGAGCAGGTGGATTCCTTCGGAATAGGTGTGTGAGGTTGGAGCAGGAGCATCTGCGTTTTGGGATTCAGAGTTGCAAGGGCTAGTGATTGATAGGTGCATTTATCTAGGTTATTAAGGAGGGAGCGTTAATTACTGTGGATATTTTATGTTATTGTGTATTT
>JAITIJ010000068.1 GCA_031279495.1 Holosporales bacterium
ATTCTCTATGCGTTCGATACTAGGGCGAACCATGATGGGTTCCGGAACCATTTTTGCCGATACGAGAATCTTTAACGGCCAAAAATACTCTTCTATATAGCGGCCACAGGTTTCGTGACTTTTATATAACCTGTTGAAGTTCAATATCCTCCGTCCTAGCTATAGCTCAATTTTGTTGAGAGATCCTTCTGTTCAGTCAATAAATATTTGGCTTTCGTTCTGAGGAAACCTTTATCTACGCACGACAACCGAGTGGTATCGCGCAACATTCACTAGCTCGACATCAAGGAAGCCTCTCCATAAGGAGGGTGGTTTTTCTCTGTCTTATAACGACAACAATACTAAATAAAGATAGGATGGGGCGGATGTGCTGAAGCAGGGCGCGGTGTCTATTTTCTCTTCCTATACGCTTGCGGTTGCCTCTCTTTTAAGGAAAGAGCCGTCACAATCCCGCATTTTGTGGATTCTGCCGGACGACACCGTTTTGGAGACAGTTGCCGCTCTTGTGCGATTTTTCTGCCAAGAGCGACCTATATTGCTCTTTCCCGCTTGGGATTGCTTGCCCTATGACCGCGTTTCTCCCAAAAAAGAAGGCATCGCAACTAGGATGCGCACGCTGGATCTGCTGTTACAAGAGCCTCCGGTTTCTTATTGCCTTCTAACGACTTTATCTGCGATTAGTCAACGTCTTCCTCCGCCTACGTTTTTGCATAAGGCATTTTCGATACGAAAGGGTGGGTTTTTCCCGTTTTCCTCTCTCGTTTCTCAGCTGCTGGAGCTGGGATTCAAGCGTGTAGAGACAGTCTTTTCGCCTGGAGAATTTTCCATACGAGGAGATATCGTTGATATTTTCCCGGCCGGGGAAAAATTTCCTTATCGTATCGATTTTCTCGATAATGATGTAGAGCGTATTCGCACGTTCGATCCTGAAACACAACGCAGTCAAGAAGAAACGATGGGTGTCCGGTTTTCTCCCGTTTCGGAAATAGCGTTGTCTCCAGACATATGCGCGCGTTTTGTTGAGCGCTATCGCGCTCTTTCTAAAACATCCACAAAAGATGATCCTTTGCTAGAAGCGATTGCAACCGGCCGCTTTTATGAGGGGCAAGAACACTGGTTGCCTCTTTTCCATGATCATCTTACGTCATTTTTTGCTTATTTACCGCCTGCGACACGAGGAATTATCTTTCCTTCATGGTACGAAGATTTGCAGAAACGAGATCAGCAGATCAAAAATTTCTTCGCTGCACGTCAGCAGTTTCTGCAGAGAGAATCTCAACCTATCGAAGCTCTGCGCTATTGCCCTATTCTTCCTGAATTGTTGTATCTCTCACTGAAAGAAACCGTGTCTGCCCTTTCTTCTCTGTCTTGCGTAACGATGGATGCGTATGTCGGTGCGCAGTGTAAACCCGTGGACTTTACGCTTGAAAGATATAACATCTCTGCACTTCTGCAAAAGGCAGCTAATCAGCTTACGACAGCACAGAAATTAGGCAAGAAGGTCTTGCTAACGTGTGCGACCGAAGGATCTCGTGTGCGCACGATGCAGGCCTTTTCGGCCAACACATCTCTTGCACTATCGTCTGCGGACACGTGGGATGCCGTTCGAAAGGAAAACCAACAGGGAAATGTGCCCGTTGTGCGATTGCAGTTGCAAAACGGGTGCTGTCTGCCGGATTTGCTTGTCTTAACGGATACGGATCTTTGGGGAGAGCGTTTAGGCCGGTCCACAACACGGCGCAAGAAAGCGCGTCCTTTAGAGCAGATCTCTTTAACTGTTGGCGATTATGTTGTGCATGAGGACCATGGAATTGGTCAATATCAAGGTATACGAACGCTTGCCGTAGAGGCTATTCGCCACGATTGCTTGGAGATTTTGTATGATAAGGGTGACAAACTGTATGTTCCTGTCGAGAATCTAGAGCGCGTTTCGCGGTATGGCGCGGAAGATGTGCGTGCACCCTTGGATCGCTTGGGAACGCTCCATTGGCAACAGCGTAAGGCGCGCGTTAAAGAGCGCCTAGGGGTAATGGCGCAAAAGCTGATCGATCTTGCTGCTCAACGACTTTTGAAAGAGGCGCCTGCGTCAGAATCTTTCTCGTCGTTGAAAGATTACGACCTCTTTTGTATGAGGTTTCCGCATCTTGAAACCGAAGATCAATTGCGCGCGATTGCGGATGTCGAAGCGGATCTACGCTCAGGTCATTTCGCAGACAGATTGATTTGCGGAGACGTCGGATTCGGCAAAACAGAAGTAGCGTTGCGCGCTGCATTCGCGGTGGTGTCTTCAGGTAAACAAGTTGCGATTGTTGTGCCCACAACGCTTCTTTGCCGACAGCATTTTCATACATCTTCCGAGCGTTTTGCGGGTTTTCCTGTGCGTATTGCCTTTTTATCGCGTTTAACTCCCCTAAAAGACAAGGAGGAGATTTACGCAGGCCTCGCGCATGGGAATATAAATATTGTTATTGGAACACACACTCTTTTAAAGGAAACGGTGCGGTTTCAGCATCTTGGCCTTTTAGTGATTGATGAAGAACAACACTTTGGCGTCAAGCAAAAAGAATATTTAAAGGCGCTAAGTACCGAGGCGCATGTTTTAACACTTACGGCGACTCCTATTCCGCGTACTTTGCAGTTGTCTCTAACGGGAGTGCGAGACTTAAGTGTCATCGCCTCGCCCCCTATGGATCGACGTGCGGTACACACATTTGTGATGCCGTTTGATCCCGTCATCTTACGTGAAGCAATTCTGCGAGAACAAGCGCGTCAAGGATACGTATTCTACGTCTGCCCACGCATAGAAGATTTGGTGATTGTGGCACAATTTTTAAGAGAGTTCGTTCCAGAAGTGCGCTTTTGTGTGGCTCATGGGCAAATGCCAGCTTCTGTGTTAGAGACAACGATAAGCGATTTCCTGGATGGGAAATATGACGTTCTTCTTGCCACAAACATTATCGAGTCTGGCATTGATATTCTAACAGCTAACACGCTGATTCTTCATCGTTCTGACCGTTTTGGATTGTCGCAGCTCTACCAATTGCGAGGGCGTGTTGGACGCTCCCAGGTGCAGGCATATGCATATTTTACGTATGAAGCACACCAGCCGTTATCGGGATATGCGAAAAGAAGGTTGGAGATTCTTGAGCGTCTAGACCATTTAGGGGCTGGATTTACGTTAGCAAGCTTTGATTTGGACCTAAGGGGTGCTGGAAATTTACTCGGTGAAGAGCAATCTGGGCATATTCACGAAGTAGGGGCTGAATTGTATCAGAACATGCTCAAGCAGGCGGTGGAGACGATACAGAGTAAGGATAATACTCCTCCAAGAGAATCGTTTTCGCCTCAATTATCGCTAGGTTTATCTGTTTTTATTCCAGAAACATACGTGCGAGATTTGGGCGTGCGGTTTGATCTTTACAGGCGTGCGGCTATGCTATGTACTTCAGACGACAAGCAAGAGTTTGTTGATGAGCTTGTCGAACGCTTTGGTCCATTGCCTTTAGAGGTGGAAAACCTGCTGACTGTTATTCGGTTGCGCAATTTTGCGAAGAAAGCGTTCGTGAGAAAACTTGAGTTGACAGAGCGTGGCGCGCTGCTGGGACTCAATTCTTTTCCCAATCCCGCAGGATTACTTACTTTTATTGAGAAGTCGCGAGGTACTATACTCCCACGTCCTGGAGATAAGATCTTTGTGAAACTTCCAAAAGAGCAAAGCCAAAAGGACAAGCTCAAATCTTGCGAAAAGATTCTCTTGTTGCTCGCTAAACTTACAAAGCAAGAATAGAAAGCTCATCTACGACTTGAAAGAAGAAAGCTCCCTTTGGCTCTTGGAAGAACGCGAGTTCCAATATAGTAAAGATCTTTTTCTAGGAGATCTATTAAACCAGTTAAGAGATAAAAATGCTCATCTAATGTCCTCTTAATTCCCGCGCCAAATTAACAACTCCTTGAGCAGCTTTCATATCCCCTGGGTCATAAGCACAGAGACAGGATCTATTTCTTCCCCTTTACCAAGACGATACTTCCGACGAATGCCTTCGCACAGGGACTCCACATAACCGAGATTGTCATCTTGCTCATTCGCTAGATTCTTCAGATCTTGCATTGCCCCTGTTTGAGAGCTCCAAATAAGGCCAATGGCAACAAAAAATATCCTTATATACATCTTTTTATACTCCATTCATCTAATTTAGATGGAAGCATATGTCTAAATAGTTTAAATATCGCAAGACAACTATTGTAAGATTTTGTTGCGTTTGTGGAAAAACAACTCTCTAAAAAGCTGATATGAGGAAGATGTTGGATAATGTGCTTTCTCTAGGTGCACATGTTTCACCATGTTAAGTCTTGGACAAACACCATTCTTGGTAAAATGTTTTGTTAAAATAAGGTTTTGCTATAGGATTTGCCATGGTAGAACGCGTTTCACAACGTACAGCTCTTCTCAAAGGCGATGCGTTATGTTGTAATGTCCTCCAGGCAAGTAAGTCTGGAGAAACTATGTGGCGAGTGACGATAGGGTGTTGTGTCTTTCTTTCCGGATGCGTTCCGGCGACATTAGTCGGTACTGCTGCTGTTGGCACCTCTCTTAGAAGTGACGAAGGGGTGTCTGGTGTATTTTCTGATGCGGACATTCGCACACGTATTTACAAATCCTTGAGGGATAAGAGCAAATCTCTTCATGATAATATTACCGTAACTGTCAAAGAAGGGCGTGTGCTTTTAACAGGCCGTTTAAAGGACAAAGATGCCTGTCAGGCTGCCTTTTTTGCTGTTCGCGCTGCTGGTGTTGCGCAAATAATTTGCAACGAAATCCAGGTGGGAGCTCCCTTGCCTAGCTCCATCATCTCTCATGATATCTGGATTACAACACAGGCAGAATCTGCATTACTGTTTGACAGTGCTGTCCACTCTTTGAACTACAAGCTCACAACAACAGACGGCATTCTATATATTCTTGGGACAGCGCATACACAATTCGAGCGCGAGTCAGTACAAAATCACCTTTGCCGTGTTGAAGGTGTCAAAAGGGTTATTTCCTATATAAGGCTAGCGCCACCGTCTTTTAAGAAAGATGCAAAAAAACACACCTCGCCGTCTGCGCAATCTTCTGTAGAGTCCGCCTCTTCATATCCCGTTGCAGCTTCTTTGCCAGAGGAAGAAACTTGTTCTACCGCTGTGCGCAAACTGTAATTGCGGCGTTTTGATTGCCATGAGGCACTTTACAGGCACGAATGTCAAAACGATTGCCTTCTTGGGTGTTGAGGCGACAGAAGTTGTTGTGCAAGTACAGATTCAGGCGGGATTGCCAGCGTTTACGTTAGTAGGGTTGCCAGACAAGACGGTTGCTGAATCTCGCGAACGTATTCGTGCAGCGCTTTTTTCCCTGGGATTAGCTCTACCTGCAAAACGTATTACTGTCAATCTTGCACCAGCTGATTTGCAAAAAGAAGGAAGTCATTATGATTTGCCTATTGCGCTAGGTTTGTTGGTTGCCATGGGCGTCATTCCTTCTGATGCGTTAGAGGAATACTGTGTATTAGGAGAGCTTGGTCTTGATGGTCAAATTGCGCGTGTTTCTGGTGTTTTGGCTGCTGCTGTATACGCGCATTCTTGCGATTTAGGACTTATCTGCCCGAAAGCGTGTGGAGCAGAGGCTCGTTGGGCAGGTTCTCCCAATATTCTTGCGGCAGCGGATTTAATAGCTCTTATTTCACATTTTAAAGGAAAACAGGTGCTCGACAGCCCTGTTCTTCAAGAAAGTGCTCCCTCTTCTTTTCAAACAAAAAGTCTGCTGAGTGCGGTTAAAGGCCAGCCTCTCGCCAAACGTGCGCTAGAGATCGCTGCGGCAGGAGGGCATGCACTTCTTTTATCTGGGCCACCAGGAGCCGGCAAGTCTATGTTGGCAACGGCATTGGTTGAGCTGCTGCCTCCTCTTACGCCTGAAGAAGCGCTTGAAGTTACTATAATTCACAGCTTGGTTGGCACCTTGCCAGAGGATGGTCTTGTGCGCGATCGGCCATTTCGGGATCCTCATCATTCAGCATCACTCGTGTCATTGGTTGGAGGGGGCGCACATGCCAAACCGGGAGAAATTTCCCTTGCGCATTGTGGAGTGCTGTTTCTGGATGAATTGCCAGAGTTTGCACGCGCAACTCTTGAAGCCCTGCGCCAACCTTTGGAAACAGGACGGATTTCTATTGCGCGTGCTCAGATGCACGTCAGCTATCCCGCGCGATTTCAGTTTGTTGCAGCCATGAACCCGTGTCCTTGTGGGTATGCAAGCGACCCAGAACGCGCTTGTTCTCGGTTGCCACGATGCATGGAGGCATATAAGGGCCGAATATCGGGACCTTTCCTGGATCGTATAGATTTGTATGTCGAGGTAGACGATATTCCGCTGGAAAATCTTTTTCATTCTTCCGAGGAAGACAAAGTTTTTGAAGATATACGATTGCGGGTAGCATCAGCCCGAATCCGTCAGTACCAACGCGCGCAACTTTTATCTCTGCCGGCATCTTTAAATGCGCACATTGACGGAAGCAATATTGAGAAACTTGTGCCACTAGAAGCCTCTAGCCAGACTTTTTTAGAGGGCGCTGCAAAACACCGGAAAATATCATCACGTGGGTATCACCGCATTCTAAAGGTCGCTCGCACAATCGCCGATCTTGAGAACGCTGAGACTATCACAAAAGTCCATCTCGCCGAGGCTTTGCATTTTCGATGGCAGAGATAAGGAAAAGTCTAATGGGCTTCTAAAAGCATGGGTATGATTATCCTAAAGAGAGCCTCATTTCTTAGTGTGGCGCTGCGTCTTTAGATACTCCAAAAGATCGCATACTCTTGCGTACAAAGGCGTGTTTTTTGGAATTTTCTTGCGAGCGCGCAAAGCATATTGACGTGCACGTTTTTCGTCTCCCAAGGCTAGCGCCTCTTCGGCAAGGGATAACGCCGCTCGACCTTCATCTCCCTGCCGACCATATCCTACAGCAAGTAAATGCCAGAGATTCGGATTGTCTTTCTCGACAGCAGTAAGACTATTCAGAATTTTCAGCGCTTCCACAAGGTCAGCAGGATCTTTCGTCTCTAATAAAGCATGCGCTAGGGAAAGTTGAATCAAAGGAGCGCTATTTTCCAATGGAAGCGCTGCTAATGCTTCTCTATAAACGCTAATCGCCTGCGAAACGTCCTTCTTCTCAAGAAGAATCTGCGCTTTCAATTCTAAAAGATACGGTTTCTGGGATGCTTCCTGTGCTAAATGCGTCTCGATACAATTCAACGCCTCTTGCAGATGCCCTTGACGATACAACATAATTGCTTCAGCAGTCTTATTTCCGTTTGATTCACGTTGCTGTAGTACACGATCAAGTGGCGCCCACCACGCAAGAAGTTTTTCTTTCATTAAGCGAAAATTTTTTTCCTCTTTGCGGGAATCCTGATGAGCGTGCGCTGGCCTATCGGAATCAATCTCTTTCTCTTTCAAAGACTCAATACGCTCTTGCGTTCCTGGATGCGTTCTGAAATACGCCGGAATATCTCCATCTGACCCCAAAAGCTGTTCTTGTTTGCGCAAAATAGCCAAAAATTCAATAAGCCCTTTTGCTGAACATCCAAGAGAATGCAAGATCTTGACAGCCAAGGCATCGGCAGCAGCCTCTTCTTGCTGGCTATGATGACAAAAAGCGCTTGCAGCCATCGATGTTCCAGCAGAGACAGCGCCAAAAGCTAGATCCGGACGGCCTCCCGCTATGCCAACGCAACATCCTAGAAAGATAGATGCCATGGCAGCCGCAGAAAGGGTTTTCTCAATACCTGCACGACGTGCGCTATGATGTGCTGCAATATGCCCTAATTCGTGTGCAAGAACGCCTTTCAATTGATAAACAGTCTGGATTTTCAGAATAAGGCCTGTATTGATAAAAATGCGCCCATCGCCAGAGGCAGCGGCATTAACCGCGGAAGAAGAAATGATATATATCCGTATTGACTTTTCGTCCAAACCAGCAGCACGCGCTAATGGACAAACGATAGCGTAAATCGCAGACTCAATCTCAGAATCACGTATAAATGATATCGATTCCGCTCTACTTTTTTGTATTACACCAGAAACAGCGCAAAAAAGAACAACAGATCGCCAAAATGCGCTCTTCATTTCATAAAACGCTGCCACCAACCTACGCGTGGCGGATTCTCTTTTGCCGTCAAATCTGCCGAATCTTCCTTTGGGCTTGGAGCAATAGATGCATTTTTCTGCTGCGACGATGCTCCCTTTGTAAAATCTACTGTCACGACCTCTGAAGGAATAATAAAATTTTGAGCAGCGTTTTTCTCTGTAACGCGACGCCGAGAGCGATATTGTCGCCGCTTTGCGGGCTGATTAACGGGGGGCGTGCTCTTCTTTTCCTCTTTATCAGATTTATCAGATGCAGAAGCCGGCTCCTCTGCAATCTGAGAAACCTCGATGACTCCGCTAGATTCGCTAGGTAAAGAGAATTTCTTTCGTCTTTTGCGTCGCCCGCGACTTCCTCTTTCAGAACCTGACTCTGTAGCTTGATTAGAGGAAACAGAAGCGGTCGGAAGAGCAGAAGGAAGAGAAGGCACGCTCTCTTCAGAAATTTTAGCGCGAGTATTTTCTATAATTGCATGAGACGCCACTTGTTTTGCCTCTGATGCTTCTTCCTCTGTATCTCCTTGCTGATCAAGACTCTCAACAACGATATCAAATTTCGCAGGAGGAAGAGAGGAATTCGCCTCGATTATAATGCGCACGCTCCCCTTTTCTTCCAGTGTCCATAAAACTCCACGTTTATAGTTCAAAAGATAATTTGCTACCGAAGGCGAAACAGAAGCAGAAATTTTTGCATACTTTTTGCCAGACATCTCTACTTCAATAGCGCGTAAAACGTGAATAGCTGTAGACTCTGTGGCGCGCACAACCCCAACACCACCGCAACATGGACAAGGAAAAGTGCTTGATTCAAAAACACTACGTCCTAGCCGCTGCCGAGAAAGTTCCATAAGTCCGAAAGGACCGATCCTCCCCGTTTGGATACGAGCTCTGTCGCTCTTCAACGCTTCTTTCATGCGACGCTCTACAGCAGCAGCGTTGCGCTGCTCCGCCATATCGATAAAATCGATTACAACGAGTCCCGCTAGATCCCGAATACGCAATTGCCGCGCAATTTCTGTTGCTGCTTCTAGATTGGTTCTTAAGGCGGTTTCCTCTATGTTGCGCTCTCGTGTTGCACGGCCAGAGTTTACGTCAATAGCGACCAAAGCCTCCGTCGCGTTGATCATCAAATACCCGCCAGAATTTAGGTTCACACGCGTTTCATAAATATTCGCGATCTGCTCTTCTAAACCGTATGTTTGAAATAACGGCCTGTCTGTGTCCTTAAAAAGCTGCACACGCCGCGCATGACTTGGCATCAGAGATTTAATGAACTGCCGTGCCGTTTTATATCCTTCTTCTCCTTCTACGAGAATCTCTGTGATATCTCGCGTATATATGTCACGAATGGCGCGTTTAATCAGGCTGGCCTCTTCGTGTATTAAACTGGGTGCCGTTGATTGTAGTGTCATAGCACGCACTTGATTCCATACCTTCAGAAGATAGTCGTAGTCCTTTTTAATGTCCGCTTTGCTTCGCTCAACGCCCGCTGTGCGCGCAACAACCCCCATACCAGAAGGAATATCCAAAGACTCTAAAATAGTCTTCAGTCTTTTCCGATCTTGAGCATTTGTGATTTTCCGAGAAACTCCGCCGCCACGCTCGGAATTTGGCATTAACACAATATAACGTCCCGCCAAAGACAAATACGTCGTCAGAGCAGCCCCTTTGTTTCCGCGCTCCTCTTTGGCAACTTGCACAAGCAAGATTTGCCGCCGCTTAATCACCTCTTGAATCTTGTAACGCCTCAAAAACTGAGATCGTAATCTTGCAATATTCGCTTTTTGCTTTTCTTCGTCAGGTTCTTCAACAGCGTCATGCTCACTGTCTTCTTCCGATTCTTCTGCAAGAAGAGCCGTACCCGGCTGTGCATTTGCCACCCATTGTTCAAACTCTTCGCGATCTTCTACAGGAAGCTGATAATAATCTGGGTGAATCTCGTGCAGACTTAAAAAACCGTGACGTTCCGCACCATAATCCATAAAAACCGCTTGAAGAGACGGTTCTACACGCACTACCTTCGCAAGAAAGATATTGCCCTTTAATTGGGCTTTTGTTGCGCTTTCAAAATCAAACTCTTCCAGCCGATTATCTTCAACAACCGCCACCCGTGTCTCTTCTGGGTGGACGGCATCAATAAGCATCCGTCGTACCATGATGTATACTCCAATTCTTGAAGACAGAGAGCAAATAAGACCCTCCATCGTCGTAGAGGTAAAGGCTCATGAGGAATAGACGCTTGGATCGATGCCCAAATGGCAGAGATAATAAGAAAAATCCTTTCGCTCACACAGCCTCCTCGTGCCTTAAATTTTGCGTTCCTTTGTGTGTACTGTTTCACACAAAAACTTTGTTTAAGCATAGTATGAGAACAAGAAAGTGTAAATGGCAGGCCTCAAAAGATAAGGCTCACGAAAGAAGAGAAAATAATTTACTTTCTCATAATGAAGTGCTGGAAAGAAGCGTCCCAAATGCATCTTTTCCTGGTTTTTATCTTTATAAAGACGTAAAAAGATGTAACTATCTTAATCTCTCGATCAGATAGAGAACATTTTATCGCTTTTGCGTCAGGGAAAGGAGTGTTGTATATTCCCTTCTCTCCGTCGTCGTAAAAAATCTCTTGACATGCATAAATGTTACGTGTATTTATTTTGCGTTAATCTATATTTGCTACCGTGAGCAATGAGACATTGTGGAGACGATAGGCGAAAAGAGAAATGGAAAGCCGTTACAGAGACGACAAGGATAAAACGATTCAGCAGGCGCAAAAGGTTGACTTAGCCTGCATGAATAAATACTCTGGGCGATTGAAAAAAGGCTTAAAGGAGCGGTGGATATGAAAAACAGACCTTTAATTCTAGTATTAGCCTTCTGCCTATATGGGAAAAGTGCATGGGGTGCCGCGACAGAGCCAAGCTCTGTGCCCCCTCCTCCGGCTAAGCATCAATCTGAACAGCAATCCTTAGCTGGATTCTATGTCGGGTTCGGTATAACGAATACTCAAGCCATCAATGAAATGTCTATCAAAAAAGATACGTGGACGTTTAATAATGATGCGCCATTTACGCCTAGGGGTGCGGACAGGAACGATAAGGAGGCAGGAGTCATTGGCGATCTGACGGCTGGGAAAGTTGGCTTAAACGCCGCTAGTTTTTCCTTCGGCGCTGCGGATTCTCTTACGGGCTTTGTCGGTTCCAATACAGGAAACTCAATCCTGAATAGCCTAGCACAACAATTCAAAGGTGGTGCAGGTCGCCCAGGTGGTTTTCTTTCTTTTGGGTACGGTGGTTTTGTTCTAGAGAAAATCTACCTTGGTATGGAAACAACCCTTGATTTCACCGGATACGAACATGATACAGCGATCGACACAAGTGCACGCAACTTTGGTACTTACAATGCAAAAAGCTGTGGAACGGTCTTAAGCGTCGTCTTCAGACCGGGTATTTGGTGTGACTTTTGCCAGTCATTATTATATGCCAGGGCAGGATTTTATACAACGCATCAGGAGATCTCAAGTGCTTATGGATGCGTTTCTATAATTGGAATTGCCCCTGTTGTTGGCTTCGGGATAGAGAGAAAGGTCGGCGCTCTTTCCATTCGTTTTGAGGGGGATTATCGCCTACCTGCAAAAGAATCAGGACATTTCCAAAAGAACGAGATCGTAGTTTTGGCAAATTCGGCTGGTGATGAACAAAATGTGCATTTTCTTCGCAATGCTGAGATGCGTCTGAAATCCAATGGGTATGCGGCACGTATTATGGTGAGTTGTCCGATATTTTAATTTGTATGTTAGTTTAATATGAAAGGAAAAATTATGAAAAAAGCTTTGTTACTATTGTATAGTGTGGTGGTAGTACTGCATGCACAAGACAGCCAGTGCCTGCGCGCTAAAGATATACGGGCCCTGGAATTAAAGAATGAAGATCTGCAGAAGCAACTGGATGATTTGAAGAAGGCTCAGGCTCAGGCGGCAACCCAGGCGGCAACCCAGGCGGCAATCAAAGTAAAAGTAAAGGAAGATCAGTTACAATCTCAGTTGGAGCAGTTGCAAAAAGCTTTTCAAGAGCAGGGAGCCGCGTTAGCTAAGTCGCAAAGAGATTTTCAAGAGCAGAAGGCAGGGCTTGAGGCGCGACTGCAAGCGGTGACTCGAGAAAAGGCTGAGTTGGAGAGCGGCTTGAAGGAGCAGCTGACCAAAACGCAGAAGGGTGCATTAGCGAAAGAGAAAGATCTTAAAGAGAAAGATGAGAACATAAATGCGCTAAGTGCGCAGATCTCCGAACTGCGAACGGCGCTTGATCAAAAAGAAGAAGAACATCGGAGAGCTATTGCACAGAAAGATGAAGATTTTCGAGCGGCGCGTGGTCAAATAGAAGAAAGAGAGAAGGAGCTCGCCGAGCAGCAAGAAGAACATCGGAGAGCTATTGCACAGAAAGATGAAGCTTTTCAAGCGCAGGAAGTCGCGTTAGCTAAGTCGCAGGAAGATTTTCAAGCGCAGAAGGAAAGGCTTGAGGCGCGACTGCAAGCGGCGCTTGGTCAAATAGAAAAATCTCAGAGAGATATGGAACGATTAGCTGAAGCGCATATCTGTGAAGCGAATAGACGTCTTGCAGACAAACAATGGTATGAAGATACCATTGACGCACTGGTACGACGGGGAGAAAGGGGATCTTTTCTTAGTCGTCTTATGTGTGGACGAGGAAATGCTGACGAAACGAGGATGCTTAACTCTTTGCCACCAGCACCGCTTCAACCGCTTCCACAGTCACCCCAAGAAGGACAAGAAGGCGAATCGCAAGTCGAGAGCGGGAGTCCAGTTGTGCCTCTGTCGAAACAGGGAGGTGATTCTGACCCAATTCTGCAGGATCAAACACCTGGATAAAGTATGTGTCATAAAGTATAAAAAGACATCTCTTAAAAGCCTCGCTTAGCGGAGGCTTTTCTTTTTGATAGCGAGGGCACCAAAAAGCCCCACCCTCTCTACAAAGAGACTAATCTGCCGAGCAGATCTCGTCTTTTCGCGGAAAGAATACGCCATGCTTGTTGGAAATATATACTTAGGACCAAAGTTGGCTACTGCAAACACCTCCACATGCTTTCTTGTCTTGCGAATTAACCTTCTTCTGTGAGGAGAGAGAGGACAACAAAGCATAAGGGAAAAAAGAGCGTTACTTTACTGCTTTATCCGCGTAGTTCGATCAGCTCTTTTTTGACATTGGCAGACTCAAGCATTCCCATTTGCTCTTTCCTTGTGTCAATCCTTTCACAAATTATCTCAATATCCCTGTGTGACGCACATTAATATCTTTTTAAGATTTTTTCTTCTTACGATGACGCGCAAGTGATTGGTCGATAGCGTTCTGAGCGACATTGGCGTTTGCTAGGACAACACTTGCAAGTTGCAGGCCGGGCTCCAAGGTTTCTGGCACCACCACCTGGGCGCCAACACTTCGGAGCAATTCAATTGTCTCGGGCATATACGATTGCAAGAACACAGGTGTCTGCGGAAAGTTTCGTCGGATCATCGAGGTCACGCGCGTGGCGTTTGTTTCGCTACCCAAGGTAACAACCACAAGTCGCGCATCTTCTACACCTAGATCACGGTAAATTTCTTTCGAACGCGCATCTCCATAGAAAGCTGGCAAGCCTTTCGCTCGTGCCTCAGCAACGCGATTCATTTTTCGATCTATAGCCACATAAGGGACAAGATTATCCGCAAGTAATGTGCCAATAACGCGCCCAGAACGGCCGAATCCGACAATAATGACGTGATTGGCGGTTTCGTTTTCTTCCTCAAGGGCTGCTTTTTTGTCTTTTAAGGCTCTCATAAGCTTGGGGCGCTCAAAACGTTCAGAGAGATATTTCGCAACCGCCGAAAGAATGGGCGTAACAGCCATAGAAAGTGCGATTGCAAGGAATAATTTTTGCTGAAAGGTGACATCCACAAATCCATGTGCAACAACAGGAACAAACAGCACAAACGCGAACTCACCTCCTGTTGCCAGAAGACCTGCGACTTGGATAGAAGAAGACCATCGAAATCCAAAGATGCGGCAAATCATTGCTAAAACAGCAGATTTCACGAGCAAGATAGAGCCGAGCAATTGCAGAATGGACAGAGTCTCTGCGCGAAACACGCTTAGATCGACCGAAGCGCCGACGGTTAGAAAATATAGCCCCACCAAGATATCTTTTGTGGGTCGGATATCGGCCATCATCTGATGCTGGTATTCGCTATTGGCGAGCATGATACCTGCAAGAAAAGCGCCTAGTTCTACAGAAAGGCCCGCAAAATGCGTAAGAGCTGCTATGCCAAATATAGTCAGCAAAGTGACGGCCATGAACAGCTCAGCTCCTCCGAGTGCTGCCCAATGAAACACGCGTTTGACTCCGGATCGTGCGAAGGCAAAAATTGCTCCTAGGATGCTGATGATTTTTAAGAATGTCGCGCCCAGATCCCACCACGATCCGGATGTATCAGGATCCAAGAAGGGAACAACGGCTAATGCCGCAACAGCAGCTAAGTCTTGAAAAATCAGGATAGCAAAGCTTGCGCGGCCGTGACGTGTTCCAAGGTCTCCTTTATCCTCTAGGATTTGAAACGAGATAGCAGTCGAAGAGAGAGCAATAATGAATCCGATAATAAAGGCCTCTGATGTCCTAAATCCGAATATAGGAGCAAAAGGACCGTATAAGATGGTTGTTAAGAAGACTTGTAAAAAGCCCAGACCGAAGATGTATTTTTTAAGAGCGCGCAGATTTGAGAATGGTAGATGTAATCCTACTGTAAAAAGTAGGAATATAACCCCAAATTCCGCAGCAGCATGCGTCATCGGCCCTTCTTTTAAAAGATTAAAAGCAAAAGGGCCTAGCAGAATACCAGCACATAAGTACCCGAAAACAGAGCTAATAAAGTGACGGCAGGAAACAACAGACACAAGAACAGCTGTCGCCAAAAATACCAACAATTCTAAAGGGATAGGAGAAGCCGTATCCATCGCTTATTTAATTTTTACTCCGCTTCTATTGCTGATTCCATTACTGAGAGCACCGTATCTTTTTAACAAATCGTGTTGTGCAGAAGCCTTCTTTCATATCTGCTAAAACAACTTTTCCTCCGCGCTTAATAACTTCTTGCGCGCCAGCAAGGTCTTCGACACAATACTCAGCTCCTTTCACAAGAACATCTGGCTGAAGAGAGTCGATCAATGCTTTTGGAGTGTAGCTATCAAAAAGCACAACGGCATCCACGTCTTGCAAAGATGCTACAATTTCTGCCCGCACATGCTCGTTTTGAAAAGGGCGTAAGGACCCCTTGATCGCGCGTATAGAGGCATCTGTATTTAACCCAACAATAAGCCTATCACAGTTTTTTCGTGCGGTCCGAATGGTGGATAAATGTCCGGGATGCAGAATGTCGAAACATCCGTTTGTAAAACCAATTTTTAGCCCCTGCTGCCGCCACTGATGAATCTTCATCAGAATATCGTCTGATGAAAGATATTTTTGATGCCACGGCAAAGGCTGATTCAATGTTTTAATTTCATCGTAAGAAACGACAGCAGTTCCTGATTTGCGTACGGCTTGTCCTGCAGCAAAATTGGATAAGACAACGGCCTCTTCTAGAGAGATTCCAGCAGCAAGAGCGACGGATAGATAGGCTATAGCGGTATCTCCAGCACCGGAAACGTCAAAAACATCTTGCTGCGTCGCAGGCACTTTTGTGATCTTTTTTGGCGTGATTAAGCACATACCTGCTTCACTACATGTGAGAAGGATTGCTTGAAAGGCGTATTGAGAAACGACATATTGTGTTTTCTTGCAGGCTTCATCAATACTAGAGATAGGCCCTAAAATGCTCGCAAGCTCTTTTATATTCGGTGTAAGTACAGAAGCACCTTGGTATTTTCCAAATGAAAGGCTCTTGGGATCCGCAATGATTGACTTCTTGTGAGTTCTCGCAATATCAATCAATGATTGGGTTAATTCCAGAGGCAATGTTCCCTTGTTATAATCTGACAGGACAAGTACATCGTGTTTTGAAATCTGATTTTCAATAGCAGCGTATATTCTCTGACTTAATTCAGAGTCAATGGGCTCGGTGATTTCCTCGTCCAAACGCACTAGCTGATGATGATCCGCGACAATGCGCGTTTTTAGGGTCGTTTTGCGGCGCGAAGAGGAAAAAAGAAGCGGAGTGATAGCAGTACAATGCGTCAAGGCCGATTTGACTGAGGCTCCTGAGGAATCTTCGCCCAAAACGCCACACAGTGTGCATTGCGCGCCTGCAGCTGCAATGTTGTTTGCGACGTTGGCGGCTCCTCCCAAAATGTCTTGCACAGAATCGACTGACACAACAGGGACTGGAGCTTCAGGCGACAAACGATGCGCTTTTCCAGAAACATATCGATCAAGAATAACATCGCCAACGCACAAGATACGGACATCTGCGAAGGAGGGGATCACTTTGGAGCTCCTTCGAAGCTGATGTCGATCCAAAATTCGCCATCGCCAATGGGATGTGTGTCCGTTTCAAAAAGGATTTCTTCGTTGGGAAGCAATTTTTGCTGATTAAACTTATGCGTCCAAGAAATACGTTGTGTTGTTGTCTTAAGATGAAGGAGATTTTTAATCGTTTCCAGCGTTCCTGTTGCTTCGCGGTGAGGAATAAGAACGATTTTCAGAGAAGGCAACGTGCGAGGCTGATTTGTTACGTTTGCAACTTTTCCTGACAGTACCATCGTCAGTCCTTGATCAGTTTTTTGGACAGAAGATGTGACATTGCAAATTTCAAGACCTTCTCCTGCGATCTCAATGGGGATATGCAAAGCTCGGCATACAAGTGCAAGAGAGGGGAACTGAGAAACAATGCGCGGATGCATGACACCCAAGCAAACAAGCCCGAGCAGAGAGAGAGACATCACGAGCCCCCATCTGAAAGAGGCTCCACTCTTTGTTTGTGGAGTAATGGGTTTCTCTGGCGCGAAGGCGTTGAGGATATCTGGATCCATGGCCGGCTGGAACCAGGTTTTTGAGCAGACGGAGCAGCGCACAACGCGGCCTTCTCCTAAAGATTCAATGGCAACAGAATAGCGGCGTGCGCAGGAGGGACACGTAACGATCATTACAAAAGATCCAACAAACGTTGCTAAATTATAGGCAATTGACCAGAAACCGCAATCAACGATTGTCGAGAAACTAAGGCTAAAGCTTTTTTGAAAGATTTGAAAGAGCAGATGGAAGAATGGGGAATGTCTTGCTCCCTTCCTTCAGTATCCGTTTATCCTTCAATGGATAGAACTCAGCCTTATCTCTCCTTCATTCTTCTCTTCCTCCTCCCCCCCTTTTTTTTGCCCTCTTATTTCTCCATAGGAGTTCAACAAAATTTTATAGATAAATACTGCAACTTTTTTTGCAGCAAACAACGACTCACTTTCTTCATCTTTTTGCAAGAAGCCCGCTTAGGGAATAGGAGTGCCTTACTCGTAACTCCTATCCCTTTAATCTATGCTATTTCCTGCGGTGGTGATGCCACCTGCGTTGCACTCTGGCTGATGCTTGCGCCTGTGCGATAGCTAAATGCTGTCCGCGAATACTTCGTTCCATGCGGGTTCTTTCTTCCTCGTCATCATCATCTAGAATGAGAACCGGTTGCTGCCCAGGTAGCTCTGGGCTGTGCCAAAGAAAAAATGTTCCGTCCGGACGACGGAGCCGGCATGTCGTTCGGTACTTGTAAACAAAAACGTTCCCAACCTGGTGCGGTTGCTCTGTAAACTCGTTTATTGGCTCTCCTTCCTCTGTATAAGGACGAAACTCGCATCCAGCCCGAACTTTTGGTGTGACATCAATTATAATTCGTTTCCCTGCATCCTCGAAAAAGATAATTTCCCGCGCATATGCTCCTAGCTGGAAATCGTTATTTTCCCATCCCCTCTGTTCGTAAGTGTGCGGAAAGCATCTCTCTCGATCTGGAATCGGCGCGCCTACTTTCAATCGCGCATCTTTATTAATCACCGGTCGATTGCGCAGATCCGCAAAAGGCTGCATCATTCCGTAGGAATAACCGTACTCATATTCACGCCCCTCTTCATTCCGTGCTAGTTGCCCACTTTCGTGGTGATATATTCCTGGTATAGGTTCATAAATAACGGGAAAGAGCTCTCTCAAGACGTTAATAACATATCGCTCTCCTCCGTCGTCGATAAAGACTTTTAAATCGACAAAGCAGAAATCGTCTTGGCATTCTCCAACGACACGACTCGCTTCGTATTTGTGCGGTCGAGGACTACCCATATTAGGCACCCCTTTTTTTACCGGCACACGCGGCGCAGCGCGATAATGTGCAAGACCAACGATGTCAATGTAAAGATCCTCTATCGGATAGGAAACACGCGCATCCATGTCATGTCTATAGTTCCCGCCTAGACGCTCCCGCACGAGAGGAAACACTTTCCGATAAGGATCTCCTACAGGGATGCCCCCTTCGTCGACATCCAAACAGGTTACTCCTACAATAGTACCGATGACGTCGAAATCTGTACTGATCTCTGTTCTTTGTGCGATGGGATGATCCCTATCTGGATAGGGGGCACGGATAACGACGCGCTCCTCGCCAAGATAGCGAGGGATTCCCTGTAAATTAACGACGTCCTGAACGGTATGAAAAAGCGTTCCATCCTCTTCTTTCCACCGTCGACCAGGGATCGGCTCGTGCACAATCGGTAGATTCCTTTCTGTTATGCCTATGTTTTGCAATCCTTCATTTTGTGGCAAAAACACATCGAGCTCTACGCGCGCAATCTGCCCTACACGCGTAATATGTCTTAGGCCATAATGGTGGAAAAAGGATCGCTCTCTGTCTTGTACGCTTTCTAGTACAAGCACATGACGTTCTCCTTTGTAGTAAGGCAGGCCCTGAATATCCGCATAATAATCTACCAAGCAATAAGATACCCCCCTTTGCATATCATGTTCATAAAATCCTGGAAGTGGCACTTTTCGCAAAGGAAATGGCTCATAATAAACGGAGCCTGAAATTCCTCTGCGCGTGTCCTTAAAGGCGAGTTCGACGATCCCATCGCGTTCATTTACGCGATTAAAGACATTAGAAAGCCGAACGGTAGCAATCGCCTCAGCCTCTTCAGCAGAAGGAGCTGCTCTCTTTTCCATCCCTACAGCACTCGAGCATATACAACACACCAAAGTAACGATTAAGACGCGCATGGTATCTTCCCCTTGAGATTGCACGGCCATATACAATTTAGAGTTGCACTCGTCAGATTTCGTGTCAACCACCGGTTGTTTTCTGGAGCAGTTGTTGCGTAGAAAGAAAATTTGGCGTTCTGAGTTAAAAGAGGGAAGCGCGTCTTATAGAAGAGGAGAATACAATCACAAGCCGAATTTCCACATCTTTCACTTTAATAGTTTGTATCATGGTGTTTGCCCTCTTTTTTGAACCATCAAAAATCCTTACACATCGCTTATCGCCATAAAGTCTTTGGAAGTTTTTCTTGGTTTTTAGGGATTTGAGGAGGGGAAACCCTCCATCCCCCTCTTTTATTTCCCCATTTTCTATTGGTAACAAAATCCTCTTCCTCTCTTTCTTTTGGTTTTTTCCAAGCATCTGCCTCTATTTCTCTCCTCATATTTCTCGCTTTTTCTCGCTTTTTCTCGCTTTCCCCTTCCATTCCCTCCTCCAAGATTTTTTTCTTTTTATTAACCGGATGGTAACTTTTTTATAGGAGCATAGGGAGTATAGATTTAAGACACAGCAAAAAGGAGAGAAAAAATGT
>JAITIJ010000016.1 GCA_031279495.1 Holosporales bacterium
GCAGAGATTTGTAACTGCTTTCCATGGCTGTGCCACATAGGCACAGAGCTCTAAGGAAGTCTTCCACCTGACGTCGAAATAGCCGCGGCACGATGCCGCGGGGCCTTTGTGACATTAATCTATTTGGTATAGCCACAAAGGCGTCGATGCACTGACACATACCTCACGTATAAAATCAGATGCAAATACTCGTCCAAAAAGATTTCGCGGAAGGAGTCCTTAAAAATTGCTCCTTGCACATAATTTTCAATGCAAACTCTTATCCGAAGCTATAATAGCGGCGTGATGCCGCGGGGCCCTCATGTCTTCTCTATTGTTAAATTAAGGTCATGAGGGCGTCGATGACCTACACATACCTCACGCGTAAATTTCCAAATACCCTCTTGTGTCAAGTTTGTGGATGCACTGACACATCCCTCATGCACAAAATCCAATACAAACACTCGTTCGGAAAGACTTTGCAAAGGAAAAGGAAGGAAATAAGAGACAAATAGTAAAAAAGGCTGGGAAAAGAGAGAAGAAGGTAAGAAGGAAGATAAAAACGAATTAGAGATAAAGGACAGGAAATGAAAAATATAGGATGGGGAACAACCGCTCTCTATCTATAAGGACCCAGAAAATGCCCCACTCTTCCTAGGTAGGAAGGAGAAAGAGAAAATGGAGAGATATGGAAGAAAAATTGAGAGGGAAGATGGAAAAGCTGAAAAGCTCCCACTTTATTCTATAGAACCTCCGCGACTCTCTTCTCTTTCCAAAAACAAGTAACTCAGTATGCACGTGACACTGGGGAACTGCCCTCCTAAAGAGGCTCAAACGCTATTCCCGTTAGCATTGAAAATCCGCTTCCCACGTATGTAATTCAGTAAAGTTCAACCATCCTCTTTTAGTCTATGAATTTATACCTCGTCCATTTCAATTTCATACTCTATTTACTTCTTCGTGGAAGAACTATTTTCTAAGCTTAGACCTCACTCCTTATCGTCTCCTCCTTCGATCTTCCTCAAAAGATCCAATGTCCTCCTAAAAAGGCTGTCGCAAACTGATGCCAAATTCTCCGTTCGTTTTGGCTTCGAGCATCGTTCTTGGGGTCAACAGCATTTGAATGCTGAAAGTCGTTGTATTACTGTCTAGCTCGTTATCTATGCCTAAGAATATTGTGCTATTTAAATGCTTCCCGAGTGTAAGGGTACGCGTTGAGGGTTCTCCCGCTCTAGTTTTAACCTCTTCTGTAGCGTTGTAGGTGATTGTGTCAATACCAGAGAAATCGCGCATGGTGTCCAAAAGGCGCAGAGGAGACTCCACATTACCCCTAAAACTTGAAGCGGCATGAAGCAGCTGGACCATTTCCAAGGAAGATAGTTCCGAAGATAGCTTGCCAAACAGTAGGATGGAAAGAATATCTTCTACAGAATGATCCGGTAGTGAGGTTAACTGGAAATAAGTCTTTGATGGTGTCGTAACAACCGACAAAAGCACATCTAGGTCACTAAATATTTTGTGTCCACGTAGGTGTACAGCGGGTTCCAAAGGAGCTTGGGCCGTGTATACAATTTTTCCACGAACAAACGGCAATCGTCGGCCGCAAAAATCCAAATAACCGTTCTGCAGACGCAATTCTCCTTCTAGCGCTATTGGATCCTTTAATCCTCCAACAAGTTTCAGTGTGCCGCTCCATTGCGACTCTACAGATTGACCGTGCACATATACAGAAGGACTTGGAAGTTTAACAGAGCACAGAAAAGGCAAGTAAAGAGAGGATTTATTAAAGGGTCGACGCTCTTTGTGTGGTCCAATTTCGGTAATGCGCAGGTCCCCTGCCTCTGCCACAGGAGGAGTTGTAATAAGAAAATCGATATGAGACAACGTCAACGTTCCCGTAAGGGATAGCTTTGGGAATATTCCCGATAGGCGCGCCGGGCCAAGAGCAGTAACCTGTAAATCATCTTGACCGATAATCAAAAGGCGTTGAAGATTCAAATGTAGATCGCAAAATGCTTGCTGAGAAGCTCCGTGAGATGCTGAAGATATCTCCAGGAAACCCGTTGCAGAAGCGTGTCCTGCACGCCTGTCGCGCAAGGATGCAGAACGTACAGATAATCTGTTTCCGTGTGCAACACAGTCTATCTGGATATCGTGGAAAGCCGTTCCTGAACTGTCCAATTCTAAAAGACCATCATGCACGCACAGAGCGCCCGAAAGCATCACAGCCTCGAGCGTGCCAGAACCCTTTAAAGCGGCTTTCAGATAGCCATCCCAAAAGACGTCATCTGGTAGTACGCTAAAAAGACGCAATAATCGCCCGATTTTCGCTTGCGCTCGAAGCGCCCCTGTAAAAGGTTTGCTCTGGATCTTTTTTATGGAATCGGTATCTATGGGACCCAAAAAAGAAAAATCGCCTTCGATAAAATCTCCCCATCTGTCTTGGGCGTATACAGCATACCGCATGCATTGATGAGAGAAATCGGTTCGTATGGTGCAACAATCTTGAGGAGTCCCCTCTTTTGCGAAGAGAGAGAAAGTAGCATTCCCAACAGGATGATGTGGCAATCCTTTTAGATCGAGAGTGCCAGATACTCTTAGGGTGGACGATAGGGGAAGAAATATAAAACTGGGAATATTGCATTCTTGAAAATCTGCTGCCAGAGAAAAATTCTTTTCGTTACCGCGCCCTTTCCAGGAGATTTCGCCCTTGGTACCTATATGCATACTTCCGGAAAAAATGAATTGCCTTTTTGTAAAGGCTCCATGCAGCGCTTTTTTGATAGATAATCCGTTACCGTGTAAGGCATTGATCGTAGCACTCCTTTTCTGAAAATTTATCGTCCCTATTGCGTGCAAAGGATCCGTGAAACCGAGTTCTATTTCCAGCTCTGCGGCGTGATCTCCTTTCTTTCCGTTAGGTTGCAACACAATTGCACAGGTTTTGATCGCTCCATAGGGCGTAGTAATGTCTGTACCTTTTCCCTTTAAAGAAATATACGGGCATTTTTCTGTTATGTTTTGCACTTCTCCAGAAACCTGACACTGCCCTATAGACCATGTGCTGTTATAATGAAGGGGAGAACCTTGTACAGAAAAAGACACTGTAAGATTCTTTGGCTTCTTGATAAACTGAACAGTGCCTGCACCTTGGCCTGTTAAGGGAATATCCCAATAAGAGGCAATCTCGCCGATATCCGAAGTCTTTAGAAAGAAGGCCCCGCGCATTTCGCTCAGCGAAAAGGGCACGTAAAGTGGCGTTGATAACATCAACTCCGTTGCTCTGCTGGACAATCTCCCAGATTTAAACTCAATACCTTCTTTTGGAAGAATCTGTGCATTACTTTGCAAGCACCAGATTTTGTTTTGCCATTTCGCCGCAGCAGTTATGCGCAGTACTATCTCTTCCAGCGTGCCACGCACATGGCAGCGCCCATGCACATGGGAAACACAGGGGAAAGAGCCATTTTTAAGCTCGATATCTCCACTCAAGTGACCGTCTGTATACGATACGTCTCCGCAAAACACACCCGAAAACGTCTCTGACTTAAGAGATAAGAAGGTTTCCCCGAAATCAATAGCGGTCTTATCACGCACATGAATTGTGCTACGAAAAGTTATAGCTTCAAACGCTACATCTCTGTATACGCCATGATCTGCTGCAGCCTGTACAGCGATCGTGTATGCCTCAGATGTTGGGCGAATCGTTCCGGTTATTTTCGCGTGAGAAAGATGCGCAGAGCCACAAGAGGTATCGCCATCGATTGCAAACCGAATAGTGTCCTCTATTTTTGCTTTTAATGTGGCTTTGTGATCTCTATTTTCGATAGTCATGCACAAAATGCCTGCGTGTTTGCGCTCAAAATGAACATCTTGGAGTGTTATTTCTTTCGTGAAAGCGGGAAACTCTATTTTTTGGATCCGGCAAGAGGCGAGCTCTGATGGAATGGGGACAATCCAATGCGTTAAAGGCGAGAAAGGAGAAAACAGGACAAGCTTTCTGCATGTTTCAAGGGGGTCAATTTTTAAAAAAGCACCATGGACGACACAAGGGCCAGTCGGCGTTTTGATCATTAAACGCTGGATAACAATACTTGTGGGAAGAGAGAGATAGAAATCCTCTTCCGAAAAAGAGATAGAGTATGGAGCAACAGCCTCTGAAAGAAGCACATATAAAACATGATGCCCATAACGCGTTTGAATGCCGATGATCAGGCACAGCACTCCACCTATAATGAACTTACAGAGTGACCATCCTATCCTTTTGACAAAAAAACGCTTCATCTAGAAAGATTGTCCAATACTGATCATAAATTGCAATTTAGAATCGATATACTGACGTCGCCTCAAAGGAATGGCGAAATCTGCACGCAAAGGACCCATCTGTGTTACGTAGCGAAAGCCGAATCCTATGCCGGTAAACCACGCATCTTCTGATAGGGGGAATAGCTCTCGCGATACTTTTGCCCCTTCCGCAAAAAGAGCCACCGACAGATCTTCTGTCAGAGAAATACGCGGCTCTACACCCCATTCAAGAACGGACCGCCCACCCGTCGGGTATTGCTTTGATTGGTCAAAAGGACCTGCGTATTGGTAAGCGAATCCGCGAACAGAAAGATTTCCTCCAGCATACAACTTTTTATCAGCAGGAATATGAGAAAAAGCTTGCCCCAATACTTGGCGCACCCCTATCCATCCAGCTATTGTATATTGCTTTAAAGAGCCTAGAGAATAGTACGTTGATAAACGAGCTTTTGTTACAAACAATCCTCTTTTCGTTCTCTGATCAGGTTGTATGATCTCGCCTGCTTGCGGATGAATAGACAAAGAGAGCCGTACACCGCCTTTTGGATCCAGGGGATTGTCTGTCGTATCGCCCATTATTTCCGCTGACAAGCCCATAAGCGCATATGTGTAGCGCCCGCGTTCTTCAACGCGAAAACGCTCTATAGTTGGACCTACAATAAATTGCGCGGCACCAACCGATGCTTCCCACAAAGTAGAAGCAGTAACGCCACGGCGGAAAAAGCTAGTGGTTGTTTCCTGTATGGTTGCTATTCTTGAGGCTAATGTATGCAAAGGGAAAAAGGCATCGGGTTCAATAAGCTCACATTCGATAGTAAAATTATGGCGTGCTGGTCCTTGGGTATTAAGACGAGTGCGCATAGGAGGAGATCCAGAAAAGCGCAGTTGCAGTTGATCTCCTCGCTCGAAACAGTTGAATCTCGTGAAGGAAAACCGCCCCTTCAAGCCTTGCAGACGATTTTGATCAGTGTCGGTTGTCTGAAACGTAGAGAAGTGGGCACCAACAGACACAAGATGTGCTGGAACTGGCTTTAGTTTAATGGTTATAGGAACGCATCGTTGAGCATCGCAATTTTGCGCCATTTCTATTTTTACCGATGAGAACAAACGCGTGGAAACAAGGGTTTTTCGTGTGGATTCAATCTTTTGGTCGTCAAAAAGATCTCCTTTCTGAAAAGTTATTCGATTCTTGAGAAATTTTACAGGTACGCCTGGAGCTCCTTTGAATGCAACATCACCAAAAAAGGCCATAGGTCCTGTATCAAGTGTGCATCGAAAGGTTGTATGACATGTGGTGTGATCGACAATGAGTTCTTTTTCGTGCATTTGAGCGTAGGGGAATCCTGCACTTTTTAACCATTTAAGAGCTTTCTGTTCAAGTTCCGCAAGGGTAGAGAATGTCGTCGCTTGTCCTATGCATTTCTGGAACATGGACGCTTCTGTTAAGCGCTGAAGAGGCGCTTCTTGGTCTTTTATAAAGAACTGTATTTTTTTGATAAGAAAAACAGGACCAGGATCTACGCTAAAGAAAAGCAATATACCTTCTTGTTTTTCTATAAGGGAATAACATGCACACGCTTTAAAATACCCCATTGTACGCAATTTCTGTTCAATTATTGCGACATCTTTTCTCGCACGCTCTTTAAGAAGAGAAAGATGAAAAACAGGCCGATTCTGCATTTGATAGCTCAGCAGTTCTTTCTCGAAGCTTTCTTTTAGAACACCGCCAAAATGGGTTTGTACCTGATAGAGAATTCCAGCGGATTGCGCGAAACATAGATTAGCAATGCAGATAATCGACCCTAGAACCCAATATCGACATACCAACCGCCTCGCGAAACCGTTCCGGAAAAGTATCAACATGCTGTCTGTTCTTGCCCCATTCCCCAATGCCTCAAGGAGTTTCTCATGTTCTTCAGCAGTAAAGCAATCGTCTGACTTGGAGGTAGAAGTTGATCCTCTTCGAGCGAGGCCTTATGCTTTCGCAATGAAAAGTGTTTGGTTGAAGAATTTCGGTTGTCAAATGAACGCCTATGATGCGGCGCGCCTTATAGGTGTCTTGCAAGAGTGCGGTTATCACGTTGTGAAGACGCCAAAAGAAGCACATGTGATTATTCTAAACACCTGTCATATCCGGAGAAAAGCGACAGAAAAAGTGTTTTCTGATCTGGGACGGTTGCGCGTCTTTAAAGAAGGCCCGCTGGCTTCAAAAATCGTCGTAATGGGATGCGTGGCACAAGCGCTTGGAGAAGAAATTCTGCGGCGGGCGCCTTGGGTGGACCTGGTGGTCGGACCACAAGCTGTTCACAAGATTCCCTCATTGCTTGCAGCATTGCCTCAAGCTACTGGGTACGTGTTCTTGGATGGATCTGCTGCAGAGAAATTTCAGAAATCACCTTTGCCTACTCTGACTGCGACAAACGTTACAGTATTTCTACCCATTCAAGAAGGCTGCGATAACTGTTGCACATATTGTGTTGTACCACATACTCGTGGACGAGAATTTTCGCGCCCTGTGTCAGTCATTATTGAAGAAGCTCGTAGCTTGCTGCAGCAAGGAGTAAAAGAGATTACTCTAATAGGGCAAAACGTAAATGCGTATCGCGGAGAAGAACAGGGGCATAGCTCATGCGACTTCGGCGCTTTGCTGTTTCAGATTGCAAATTTGCCAGGACTTTTACGCCTGCGTTATACGACATCGCATCCACAACACATTAATGATTCTTTACTGCATGCACATGCCACGCTGCCGCAGCTTATGCCCTTTGTCCATTTGCCAGCACAATCGGGCTCTGATCGTATATTAAAGGCGATGCATCGGCCGTATACACGGGCAGGTTACCTAGATGCTATCGACAAATTGCGCTCTGTGCGGTCTGATATGGCCTTTTCCTCGGATTTTATCGTTGGATTTCCAGGAGAAACAGAACAGGACTTTCTTCAAACACTGTCCTTGGTCGAAAGCGTTGCGTATGCACAAGCCTATGCCTTTAAATATAGCTCCCGAGCCAGAACACCAGCGGCTTCTTTCCCTGATCCTGTACCAGAGCCCGTCAAAGAAGAACGTCTTGCGCGCCTTTTAGACGCGCTTAGGGCGCAGCAATGTGCTTTTAATCAGCAGAGTTTAGAACAGGTCGTTCCCGTTCTTTTCGAAAAACCCGGCCGCTATGAAGGCGAAATCGTGGGACGTACGCCGTATTTTCAACCTGTCTCTGTCTGTGCATCACAAGATCGCATAGGCCACCGCCTTCTCGTCCATATCACAAAAGTGCTTCCTCATAGCCTAAAAGGCGTTGTTGAGGAGCCGATCGGGAGCTAAAAGAGCGTCTCTTGTGATAACTGAATTTTGCTGAATGAAGTAGCAAGGCACTCTTCTTCCATCCCTTTTATCCTTCCGCAAACCGCAAAGAAATCCAACATCTGTTAGGCAATGGGCCTCAGAGGGAAATATTGCGCTTCCAATGCCATCTGTTGCCGAGAGAGGACAACAACGAAACGCATATGGCTTCCTGAGAGGTTATAGGGAGCACAAGGAAGCTAAAACCTATAAAAGGCAGAAATAAAGGCGCTTTCAGATCGCTCGCTTTTTAAATTGCGCGTATGTCGTTCTCCATATAGGCTTTCAGAGGAAAAAGTGGCGCCTCCGAAACCCACGCCCCAATGTGCTGAAACAGGAAGGCTGACAGAGAACTCAGCACAGAAACCTTCTCCAAAAATTGTGGCGACTTTGTAACTCAAATGATTCCATTTTTCGCTAAGCGTATGCTGAATCCCCAAGTTAAATTCTGTTGCACGACTGCCGCAAAACATGCGCTCAAGCCCCATCAAGCGGGCCATCACAGAAACATCATCTCCCAAAAAGCTTAATTTCTTCTTGGCAATTTCCTTAAGCTTCTTAAGACCATATTTGCGTTCTAATCCCAACACAGTCTCGAACCCAAAAATAAGCCTAATATCGTCGTTAATTCTGTATCCACTGACGAGTTTTCCCGTCACCCCCTTAGAAGTGATGTAGAAAAAGACGTCTGGCATCCTGAAACCGAACGGCTCCCAAGGTTCTACTTGAGCGTTGGATCCAGTTAGCGCTCTCCAAGTAGCCCCTAGCACATGATAAGTTGTTGCACTAAGCAAAAGTGACGGTACGGCAAGAAGTCCCAGATAATTCGCCTCTCGTTTTTCTATGGGGAGACCAAAATCACTCAAGCATCTATAAGAATTGAAAGCATCTTTTCCCAATCGATTCAAACCTGCAGCTGAAAGATAGCTCAAGAAGTAAGCGCCTCCCATCGCAAAAGAGACATCCTTACGACCATGCATTTCATCTGTAAGTCTTTCCGCGTGATAGATGGTGTTGTTCATGCCTGCAGCAACAACAATAAGCGTCTTTTTTATGTTAAGAGGTACCCCAGTAGAGGCCGATACCTGTTGGGAAGCTACTTGCACAA
>JAITIJ010000053.1 GCA_031279495.1 Holosporales bacterium
GTGAGACCATCAGGAGGATGGTACCAGCAAAGATTTCTGTGCTTTATCTAGCACAGCTAAAACACGCAATCCTTCTTCTCCATCTGTGCGCGGTGTTTGCTCTGTCTGAATACAGTCCAAGAAATGCTGACATTCATTGTATAGCGGCTCTGCAGGCTGAAGGGAAATGAACTGTACTTCTGCTTTTTCTGCCACAGGAGGCGTGTTAGAAATATCTATTTGATGCGGGTAGAGTTGCAATTTGCGCTCCCAGGGTTCTGTATCGTCAAAAACCATCATACCATGATCGCCAATTACGACGAGTTTCTGCTCTTTATAAGGATGCAGCCAAGAAACGAATATATGCGCGTCAATACCGCTAGCGAAGGAAAGATGTGTTGTCGTTGTGTCGTGGACATATGGTGCTAAATAGCACCCTCCTATGGTCCAAATATATGTTGGTTCTCCCCCTGCAAGAGCAAGAATCATTGATATGTCGTGTGGAGCAAAACTCCACAGAATATTTTCTTCATTGCGGAATTTACCAAGACTCAAACGGTGAGAATAAATGTATTGAAGTTTTCCAATACCCTCTTGCGCAATTAAATCCTTGAGCTTCATAAAAGCCGGATGATATTGAAGCACATGTCCAACCATAAGCATCTTTTTTCGGCGTCGCGCTATGGTGCAGAGAAGACGCGCTTCTCCTGGGTATAAACACAGAGGTTTTTCAACGAACACATGCTTATCGTGCGTGAGACCCGCTTGCGCAAAATAAAAATGCCGTCCGGCTGGAGTGGCAATAACAAGGGCCGTCACATCACTTGCCAGAATATCTTCGAACGAAGAGCTCGGCACGCGATATTGTTGCGCAACCTCCTCAGCTGCTTGAGCATTGGAATCGTAGACACACGCTAAGGCGTCTAATGCTGCATAGTTTCGTGCAAGATTTCTACCCCAATACCCACATCCAATAAGAGCAACTTTCGCTTCGTCCATGTGTTGAAAAACCTTCTACTATAATTTTATAGACACTACACATCAATCACTAAACTTAGTAAATGCGTATAGACCATTGATTATCTCCTTCTCACAAAAGTCTTCATCAAATTAACTCCTCATATTTTACAATTTTTTCAATTTTTCCATGATTCATAACCACAATGCGGTCACAATCTTTTAAGGTCGTTAAACGATGTGCAACCACGATCATAGTGCGGCCTTGACTCACTTGATAAATAGTCTCCATAAGATTAGCCTCCGTTGTGTTGTCCAAAGCAGAGGTGGCTTCGTCGAAAATAAGGACATCTGGATTGTTATACAGGGCGCGCGCGACCGCAATACGCTGTCGTTCCCCCCCAGAAAGCCGGATGCCCCGTTCTCCTACAAGATTTTGCTCCTTTAGCGGAACGGTTTCTACAAAGGACCGAAGTTGCGCTTGATCAATGACTTGATTGAGACGGTTAAGATCTACCTGTTCGCATCCGAAGGCAATATTTTCAGCAATTGTGCCATCCAAAAGATACAACGTCTGTGGAACGTATCCAATATGTCGATGCCACTCAAAAGACGCGACAGGGAAACGATCATCTACAGTGATTGTGCCAGACTGAGGAACAAGCAAACCTAACAGGAGGTCAATAAGCGTCGATTTTCCGGATCCTGTTGAGCCAACGATACCTATTTTCTCACCTTTTTGTATGCTCAGAGAAATATCTGACAGGACTTCTTGTTTAGCGCTTAGATACTGGAAATGCACATTATTCAAAGTGACGCAATGATGGAAAGTCAAATTTTGACAGGAAGAAAGACTGCTCTCGACGCCGTTTTGCTGAAATTCTTCGTAAATACATTCTATCGCGGGTACGGAAGATTCTAAAATGGAAGTTTGCGTAGCAATACGACTGGCACAGGGCATGAACCGAAATCCGGCATAGAGATAAGCCCCTAACGCAGTAATGATGCGCGTGAGCGACTCTTCTTTCTGGCAAAGGGAAACAACAGCAACCACAAAAAGACCAATAAGCAGAAATTCAATCAAAAAATGCGGCGTATTACTACTCGCCATTTTAAGTGCATATAAGCGGTCACGTACAATGCAATGCCGTTGATAGGAGCCAATAAAATAATCACGTTTTCCGAGCAGAATAAGTTCTTTAAGGCCATGAAAAAATTGATATGCCTGTTCCTGGGCTAATTGGTACTCTTCTAAGTAGCGCTTTCCTAATCGAGAAAATATAGGCAACACCAACTTAGAAAAGCCTTTTATCGCAAAAGCGACAACGGTGAAACACGCACAGGTCATCACAGGGTTCAGAAAAATAACAACAAAAGAGAGACTAAGGGCAATGGCCCCTTCAGATACGATCTTGGAGACAGCAGAAAGGCAACTCACAAAAGCAACGAAAGTGTCTTGTTCTACTGTATTCGCGTAAAAAGAGGAATTGCGCGTTAAATAATGGCCGTAATCCATACAAGCGTAACGCTGCAATAATCGCTTTCGAAAGTTGGAACAGATCTTCTGGATGGAAAGTTGTTGAAAGAAACTTTCAGTTATTCCTAGAATGCTCTTTAGAAGGTATACCCCACCGAAGAGAGCTGCTGCGTTTAAAACGACGCGATGGGGCGTTAGAGAGAAAGACACGCCCACAAACTGCTCGACTCTCTCGAACAAAGCCATGCCTCTTACTGGATCCGCTAAGACGCTCGCAAAAATAGAAATAACTGCTGCTGTAACGATTTCTAAAAAAGACATGACACAGGAAAATGCGGCAATCATTGCCCATCTCTTTTTGTCTTCTCGTGTTAGCAATGTGAGCATTTTCTTAAACGCAGAAAAAATAGGAGATTTTTTCACTCAGAATTCCTGTTTGTTAAACGTTATAGAAATCTCTATACCACGCAACAAAACGCGCAACACCATCTGCTACAGATGTTTGAGGACAATAAGAAAAATCCTGTTGCAGAGCTGTGGTGTCTGCATAAGTTGCTGGCACATCTCCTGGCTGTAGAGGCAACATGACATATACTGCCTTCTTGTTCAGTGCTTTTTCGATAGCATGCACATAATCCATCAGATCAACGGGTGCACTATTGCCAATATTATAAATTCTATACGGCGCGACGGGACTTTTGTCAGAAGAATCTTCAGACGCCCCCAGAGAAATAGATGGAGGACTCTTCCCAGCTTTCGCGACACCTTCCACTATATCGTCGATATACGTAAAATCGCGCTTCATCTTTCCGTTGTTATATATGTCAATAGGTTGATCCTCAAGAATTGCCTTTGTAAACTTAAACAGTGCCATATCTGGTCGGCCCCAAGGGCCATAAACCGTAAAAAAACGCAATCCTGTCACAGGAATCTTAAAAAGATGGCTATAAGCATGCGCCATCACTTCGTTAGAACGCTTTGTTGCTGCATAAAAACTTAA
>JAITIJ010000061.1 GCA_031279495.1 Holosporales bacterium
AAATATCATTTTTTCTTTATTTCTCAAAGAGAAATCCACAAAATTAATTCAAACGACCCCTCTTCAAGCTATCAAAAAGAGAAAAATACACCTAGAAACAGTGGCGAATTATCTTCAACACTTTTTGCTCTTTCATGCCCTGTTTCTCTTCAAGAGTTTTTAGAAAAAGCTCTTCTTGAAAACCCTAATGGAACCGCTTCTGAAGACTTTATCGCTTCCAGCTTCTCGGAAGAGCTCGATCGATATCGGACGATGAGAGACCATAGCAAAGAGCTTATCGCAAACTTACGCAAGCACTACATCACAGAAACGGGCATAAATTCCCTAAAAGTACAATTCAATTATGTATTAGGATGGCACATTGATGTTCCGGTAAGTCAGGTGTCCCGCCTATCAGAGGCATTTATTCATCGTCAAACTCTTGCTTCTTCTGCGCGGTATACAACTCTTGAGCTACAAGAATTACAAGAAAATCTTGCGACAGCTTCCGATCGATGCGCTGTCTTAGGGCAACAGATTTTCTCGGATCTTGCAGAAGCTATTTTGGGTCAGGCAAAAATCATCAAGGAAATCGCACATGCTATGGCTGTTGTCGATGTCTCTCAAAGTTTTGCGTGTCTTGCACACGAACGCCAGTACGTACGTCCCACATTTACACAAGATCCTGTTCTTTTCATCAGGAAAGGCCGCCACCCCCTTGTCGAATGTCGAGACACATCCGCTCAGAAGAGCGGTTTTGTCGCCAATTCTTGTTACCTTGATTCTTCGGCAACTTTTGTATTGTTAACGGGCCCAAATATGGCGGGAAAAAGCACCTATCTACGGCAGAATGCGCTCATCTCTTTGATGGGGCACATGGGCTTTTTTGTTCCAGCTGAATCTGCGCATATTGGCATCATTGATCGATTGTTTAGCCGCATTGGCGCTTCTGATGACTTGGCGCAGGGACACTCTACTTTTATGGTAGAGATGACAGAAACGGCGGCCATCCTCAATCAAGCAACACAACATTCTTTTGTCATTCTTGATGAAGTGGGGCGCGGCACCTCTACATTCGACGGCCTATCTCTGGCATGGGCTATTGCCGAACGTCTCCATGCGATAGGGGTAAGAACGCTATTTGCAACGCATTACCACGAGTTAACACAGCTCCGTTCTTCCTTGCAAAAACTCAAATGCGAAACATTAAAAATTCAAGAATGGCAAGATGCTATTATCTTCCTGCATGAAATCATTGAAGGAATCAGCGACCGTTCTTATGGTCTTTATGTCGCAAAGCGTGCCGGCTTCCCACAAGAGGTACTTACGCGCGCGCAAGAGGTTCTCAGCTCTCTGCAAAACGAGCATAAGGGTAAGGCAAACGCGATAAAACCTGTAAGACTGAAGCAAACCACCCTTCTTCCAACATCCATTGCAGAGGAAAAAATCCGGCATGCCAATCTAGACGACTTTTCTCCTCATGCAGCATTAGAGTTTCTCTATGCGTTACAGAAAGAAGTGCTTCTCGCAAAACCACACTAGGGACCAAAGATAGGCTCTTGAAACAGGTGTTCTCCGATCTGCGTGGCGCGCCCTGCAGGATTCGAACCTGCGACCTGCGGCTTAGAAGGCCGATGCTCTATCCAGCTGAGCTAAGGACGCAATACCCTTGGGTACCATGTTGATGAACAAACAACAAGAGGAGGTCACACTATCTAACTCAATTTAGCAGAACAACACCGACAAAGGATACTACCCTTTTGTTATTGTCAACCTCAGTGTACTTGTGTATATATGCGATAATAACGCACGCAGATGTGGGCGCCTGTCCTTTCGGTCTCTTGCTATGTGTAAGAGTAAAATCTGCGGAGGCCAACCGAAGAAGGAGAAAATATGACAAACTTGCCGTTTACGATGCGCGAGCTTCTCGAAGCAGGCGTACATTTTGGGCATCATATACGACGTCGGAATCCAAAAATGACGCCCTATATTTATGGAGCGCGCGATAAGGTACATATCATTAACTTAGAAAAAACTGTGCCTATGCTCGCACGTGCGCTGCAGGTTGTGCAAGACCGTGTTGCGTCAGGCGGACGCATTCTGTTTGTCGGAACAAAAATACAAGCTTCTGAAAAGATTGCAGAAGCAGCAAAACGATGTGGACAATATTATGTGAATCACCGCTGGTTGGGAGGGACGCTAACGAACTGGCGAACCATTTCTCAGTCGATTGGAAAATTACAACAGCTAGAAGAAAAGCTGCAGGAGGAAAATTCCGGACTTACAAAAAAAGAGTTGCTTAATATAGAAGCACAACGCGAAAAGCTAACGCGTGTCTTGGGTGGCATTCGAGAAATGGGCGGTGTTCCAGACATGCTCATCATTATTGATGTATTATTAGAGAAAACCGCTCTGCAAGAGGCTCTGCGGCTGCATATCCCTACAATAGGAATATGCGATACGAACGCAGATCCAAGTAACGTGACCTATCCTGTACCAGGTAACGACGACTCTTCAAAGGCAATTTCCTTGTACTGTGACCTTTTCGCGCGTGCGGTTTTGCAAGGTATGCAAGAGAGCCTAATTCTGGCTGGCGTTGATGTAGGGAGCATGGAAAATCCCATTATGAATATCTCTCCTGAAGACATCTCCACTCCACCAGAGGATTTTTCTGCGTCTCAAGCATCTTCTACTCTCATGTCAAGCAACGAAGAAGAGCCAAGCATACAGGAGAATACATAAATGGCAGATATTTCAGTCTCCTTGGTCAAGCAGCTCCGCGAGCGGACCGGAGCAGGAATGATGGACTGCAAAAAAGCGCTTGCTGAGACACAAGCTAACTTTGAAGATGCTGTTGATTGGCTGCGCGCCAAAGGGCTTGCCGCTGCGGCGAAAAAGGCTGGAAGAACGACAACCGAAGGGTTGGTTGCAGTCTCCATTACATCCGATAAGAAAGCTGGCGCTGTACTGGAAATTAACTCAGAAACAGATTTTGTTGCCCGTAGCGAGGCTTTCTGCGCTTATGTGAAGGAAGTTTCCGCGCTAGCGCACCAATCTGACGGAGATATACACAAACTCAAAGATACGCCTTATGGGAATGGACGCACCATTGCGGAAGAATTGACAAACCTCATCGCAGTCATCGGGGAAAATCTTTCTCTGCGACGCGTTGCAACTCTTTCTGTGGAAAACGGGTATATTGCTTCCTATACACATGCAGCTCAAGTACCTAGCATGGGTAAGATCGGTGTTTTAGTGGGGTTAACATCGGATTTGTCTCCAGAAAAACTAGCAACACTCGGGAAGCAAATTGCTATGCACGTTGCAGCTAATGCGCCGCAAGCCGTTTCCATAGAGGCGCTGGATCCAGCTACTGTAGAGCACGAGCGTTCTATCTTAATGGAACAAACGCGCTCTTCTGGCAAGCCCGAAGATATTGTTACAAAAATGGTTGAGGGGCGCTTGCGGAAGTTCTATGAAGACGTTGTTCTTCTAGAACAGCCCTTTGTCATGGATAACAACCGCAAAGTGAAACAAGTTATAGCGGAGGCGGAAAAAGGACTAGGAGGCTCTATAGTTGTGTCCAACTTTGTGCGCTTTGCTTTAGGAGAAGGCATTGAAAAGCACGCAACGGATTTTGCCGCAGAAGTTGCCGCGCAATTGCGCACATAGGGGGCTTTTTGCATAAGACGCGTGTATTAGTCAAACTCTCTGGGGAGATTCTTGCCGGAACAGGAACTCATGGAATCGACACTCTCACAATAAAGCGTGTAGGTGAGGATCTTGTTTCCGCTTATAAAGCAGGTTACGCCTTAAGTGTCGTTATCGGCGGAGGGAACATCTATCGCGGCGTTTCAGTTGGCGAAACAATGGGAATCAATCGTGCTACAGCAGATTACATGGGTATGTTAGCGACGGTCATAAATGCACTCGCTCTTCAAAACACACTTGAGACACTAGGTGTTGAGACACGCGTTCTGTCTGCTATACCTATGCCCGCCATCTGTGAGCCTTATGCTCGTCGACGCGCTTTACATCATCTAGGAAAAGGGCGTGTTGTTGTCTTTTCCGCAGGATCTGGAAACCCCTACTTTACCACCGACACAGCTGCTGCCCTTCGCGCCTCTGAAATGGGGTGTTCTGTATTGTTGAAGGGGACAAAAGTCGCTGGCGTCTACGATGCGGATCCTGTAAAAAATCCTGGGGCGCGCTTTTTCAAACATCTAACGTATAAAGAGGTTTTAGAGCGAGATCTGTACATCATGGATCCATCTGCTATTACGCTTGCGCGTTCAAGCGGTATTCCTATCATCGTTTTTTCGATTTTAGAGGCAGGTAGTTTGTTACGCGTTTTGAACAAAGAAGGAAATTTTACCGTTATACAAGACAAGGTGGAGAATGGATGAATTTCTTGTTGATATAAAGCAAAAAATGGAAAAACCGATTGAGGTTCTAAACAAAGATCTTTCTGGGCTCCGCACAGGACGAGCACACCCCTCATTGCTTGAGCCTGTTCTTGTGGAGGCCTACGGAGGGCGTATTCCTTTGGCGCAAGCTGCGACAATAAGCGTCGCAGAAGTCCGCTGCCTTATTGTGCAGGTGTGGGATAAAACGCTCGTTAAAGCTGTTGAAAAAGCTCTCAGCCTTTCAGGGCTTGGAGTAAATCCAAAGACTGAAGGACAGACGATTCACGTTGTTCTACCAGAGATCAATGAAGAGCGTCGCAAAGAACTGTGCAAATTTGCTGGCAAATACGCAGAACAGGCGCGTGTTTCTCTGCGTGCAACGCGACGCGATGGTATAGACAAAGTGAAGCGCAGGGAGAAGGAGAAAGAAATTTCAGAAGATGAGCGTAAGCGTTATGAAGGAGAGATTCAAAAGCTGACAGATGTGGCCATTGCCAAAGTTGATACTCTTGTGGCGCAAAAAGAAAAAGAGATCATGTCGCTGTAGACAGAGAAGAGAAAACCATGTCACGGCACCCTTTCCCTCCTATTCATGTCGCCTTCATTATGGACGGCAACCGTCGTTGGGCATCAGCACGTAACATGCCGAAGATGCTAGGACATCGTCGTGGAATAGATCGATTGAAAGAGGTCATCAATATAGCAATTGAATTCGGTATACGCTATGTAACGTTTTTTGTGTTCTCTACAGAGAACTGGAATCGATCTCGGGAGGAAGTATCCTACCTTATGGGCCTATTCCGTGATGCTTTACGCAACACATTGCAAGAGCAACATGAGAAAGGCGTCCGCGTCCGCACGATTGGAGACATGAGCGGTTTTCCTGAAGATATTCAACGCCTTAGTGTTGAAGCAGAAGAGAAGACATGCCGCAACACGACACTTTACGCGCAATTTGCACTGAATTACGGAGGACGTGGTGAAATTGTACGCGCCATGCGTTCTGTTGTGCAAGAAGTGCAAAATGGGAAATATCGTCCAGAAGATATAACCGAAGAAACAATTGCCACGCATTTATTTACAGCAGACGTTCCGGATCCAGATCTCCTCATTCGAACAAGTGGCGAATTGCGCCTAAGCAATTTCTTGCTGTGGCAACTTGCCTATACGGAATTTGTCTTCATCGATAAGCACTGGCCAGATTTTTCACGTGAAGAGTTCCAACACGCCTTGGATATTTACGCTAAGCGCCAGAGACGGCATGGTCTATAAACCTCTTTTAAAGCCTAAGAACAGACGAGAAGGACTGTTCTGGCGCACTCTATCCACTTGCGTTCTTCTTGTTTTTGTCGTTTTTGTCCTTCTGGGGCCTACGTTTTTGTGTGTTTTTCTGGGTATTGGCATCATTGCGCGCTCCGCTTACGAATTATTCCGTTTACCGGTAGTGTGCGCAAAAAAAATGGTCTTCTTGTGTAGCATATTTTTCCTTCTTATCTGTTGCGGCACAGTGTGCCTGGTTGCTTTGCGTTTGTATGAAGGCTCAGCTGCCCTTGCGTGGCTAATTCTTGTTATAAGTACAGAAGATATTGCCGCTTATGGTTTTGGACGCGCAATAGGTGGCCCGAAAATTTTCCCAAAAACAAGTCCACAAAAAACATGGAGTGGTTGTGTTGGAGGATTGACGATGGCAACTCTTGCTGGCGGATTTTTAGAACCACTGAGAGAAGGGTTGTGTATGCCCCTTTTAGCAAATGCCGTTGCTTTGTTTGGTATGCTTGGAGACTACATAGAATCCTTTGTAAAAAGACGCCTCGGCATTAAAGATTTTGACACATGTATTCCTGGCCATGGCGGCATCTTGGATAGATTGGATAGCCTTCTGGCCGCTGCTATCTTTCTCTGGTGCTTGCTCTTATGGAAGTAGGATACCCCCCCCCTAACGCAGCATCCATCGAATAGGGGCGTGATCAGAAGGTCTCGGAAGAGTGCGGTACGCCAACAACACCTCTCCGCCCTGCGATTGCTCTAGCGCGCACGGCGAAAGGAGGAAATGGTCGATCCGAAGCCCTTTCTTAGGATCGAAGAATCGAAAGCGATAATCCCACCATGTAAAATGCGGAGCAGACGCTTGCAAAGAGGGCCATACAGCAAAAGCATCCGCAAAACCGTCTGCAAGTAGAGCTGTAAAAGCCGCTCGCTCGGCATCTGTACATGGTACATGGCCTTCCCATTTCTGTGGATCGTAAACATCTTCATCTGTAGGCGCGACGTTATAGTCGCCACCAATTACGAACACATCGCAAGAAGAAAGAGTAGAGGACAGATGCGCACGTAACTGCTCATAGAAGTCCAACTTCCTTGCGTACATAGGCATACCAACATCTTGCCCATTAGGTGCATAAAGGCTCGCAATACGTATTCCTTGTGTTTCCGCTTCAATGTACCGTGCTTCTTCGCTACTTCCAAGAAACCCTCGCTGAATACTCTCTAATGGATGGCGAGATAAGATTGCCACGCCATTATAGCTTTTTTGCCCATAGAAGCAGACATTATAACCAAAGTCTCCTAACGATTCTTCTGGGAAAATTTTATCTTCAATCTTTGTCTCTTGAAGCAAGACAACATCAGGTTTTTCTTGCTTCAATAATTGCTCCAGAAGAAGCCAACGCGCACGAATAGAGTTAACATTCCAACTGATCACAGAAAACATGTCCTTCTTAAATGACATAGACGCTCTTCTTGTTTGTGTTGTGCTGTTTGCAGTCTATCGCATATAGTTCTGGAATGAGAAGCCTCTGTATACAAGGAAAAAATATTGGAACAAAAAATTCAATCTTGTGATTTATTTTTGCATTTTGAGGGTCTACTGCAAGAAGCTATAGAGCGTTTGGCAAGCCTTCTCGGAAAACCCCTTCCTCAAACAACAACCTTTTCGGTAGAGATCCCTAAAGAATGTGCTTTCGGAGATCTATCGACGAATGCGGCCATGATTCTTGCCAAAGAATGGAAACTTTCACCACGAGAAATTGTCCTCCCTCTTCAGGAAGTTCTGGGAAAAATCCCAGGAATAGCCTCTATCTCCATGGCTGGGGTGGGATTCTTGAACATAACCCTTACACAAGACTGTCTCCTCTCCTTTTTAAGACATCTTTTGGTCCTTAAAGAGAATTACGGACGTTCTGAGATGGGGCAAAGACAAAAAGTGAACATTGAGTACGTTTCTGCGAACCCAACGGGTCCACTGCATGCGGGCCACTTGCGCGGAGCCGTAACAGGGGACGTGTTGGCAACACTCTTAGCCTTTACTGGCTTTGACGTAACACGTGAATATTATATCAATGACGCTGGGCACCAGATCGATGTCCTAGTTGATACACTG
>JAITIJ010000048.1 GCA_031279495.1 Holosporales bacterium
GCCCATTTCTTCAGTACACGATGTCTATACGCTCCATGTAAATGAGGAGTGGCCGAATGATAGCATCCAACGGCCTTTGACCAAGATGCATACTGCTCTTGTAACTCTTTAAGAAACTTTGCGGCATACGAAACGTTTTGAGTTATATCAAAAGCTTCCTGCAATGACTTGAATGCTTTTGGATGATGAAACAGATTAATCTGCATACATCCGACATCGATGTTCCTGGCTCCACGCGCTTGAAACCTTCTTACAGCAGCAATAGCTTCCGACCTTGTAGGAAAATAATGCCCCTTTCCGTTAACAGTTACTGTCCATGGCCATGGGTACGAAGTGGCTGCACCGGTAGAGCGACCTGATTCGATAAGAGCAATAGACTCCAAAAGCCGAGGCGGAATACGATACGATCCTTCGGCTTTGTGAATAGCGATACGACAAGCAGTAATCGCTTGTTCTTCTGAAGAAGAGAGGCGAGTAGAAAGACTTTCAGTTGGGACGAAGAAGGAAAAAATGCAACAGATTAGTGTAAGTGGCATGCTATGTGCGTAGCAAGCATCATGCCACTTAAAAAAATGATGACGATGTTGCAGGAAAGAGTAACTAAATTTTCCGATTTCTGTTTTTACATGGACTGTGCCGGAAGATCTTTCACAGAAGGCGGATAGGGAAGTCAAGGCATAGCGAAGAAGGAATTACTTATTTCCCGAACGAAGGATCGCGTTCCTCTTTTTTTGTTTTCGGCGCTTGCTCAAAAGGAGCTGGACCTACCTAGGTTTTGCATGTAAATTCTAACCATAAAACCTAAGCTCGGTTGCGCCAGCTTATAAAGCACTCATAGGAGCTGTCGTCTCTATGCTAATTTATCGCAATTCTCAACAATCTATACTCTTGCAAATCAATGGACCTTTTGCGCAAAAGAAAATGTAAAAAGGGCCTTCTTTAAGAAGACCCTAAGTTACTTTATGGCGCTGCGGTCTTTTTATAACATTATGGGCTTATTACATGATCGAGAAGCGCCTGCTATCGATTCCCAGTGATTCGTGGCGTTCTAGAGCATCAGGAAGACATCCCAGAAGTCGAACGACATCTTGAAATGAAGATGTTCCTGTTATCGCTTCTGCACGATGTAAAAGTGTTGCAATATTTTGAGAAGAGATATCATCCATTGCTGCATTCCCGGCCTGCAATTCCACTTGGAGCCTGCGATATCTGAGTCTTTCTTGAGGAAGATCGCCGGAAACTCTCATCAGATGATCTGTAAGATCTGCGGGACCGTCGATTAAAATGCCTGGAATGCGCATTCCCCAGCCAAGGATACTCATATCTCTTGCGTCTCTATAAAAAAGGGGAACGGTTGCACGTCCAGTACCAAGAGATATCACGATATATTCAGAAGCGTCTGGATATAACAGGCGCGCCTCGCAAAGAGCGCATAAAGCCGGATTATTAGCGCATAATCCACCATCTACGGCGACTATCTCTTGTCTATCGCCACTAGAATTTGGCGTGCTCGATATTTTTGCCGGTTTGAAATATGTGGGAGCCGCTGATGTTGCTCGCGCAACGTCTCGCATTAGAAAATTACGGAGTGCATCTGCTCGAGCAGAGGAGGTTTTAAAAATCTTCGGCTTTTGCCGTTCTATATCAAAGCCTGTCACAAGAGTGTGCGTAAGAGAATCAGCCAATGTTGTCTCTCCAAAATAAGAGGCCAACAATTCTTCAAACGGACCACTCTTGTATTTTGCCTTGAGCACGCCTCCAAAGTTCGCGCGGCGTTTTGAAAAGACCCTGTTACCTTGTTCTTGATAAAGACGGAGCAAGTCACGAGCGCTGAAACGCGGGTTCCCTTGTTCAGGAACAGTCAAGCCAAGAGCTAAAATTCCTCCTGTAGAGGTTCCTGCTATCAAATTAGCTAACCGAGAAATTGGGCGTCCTGTGATCTCTTCTATACGTGCTAGAACATAAGCTGGAATAAGACCTCGGATCCCTCCTCCGTCAATGCTAAAAATGACAACGGGTGTTTCTCTTGAAGGCGCACCAATTAGACGAGGAATGCCGAGAACAAGTATAGACTCTTCTCCGTTCAAAGAGTAATGGGGAAAAAGCTCCAGGGGACCATCTGCATCTGTAGAAAAAGAAACAGGACGGAACGGTAGAGAGGGATCTTGATCCTGCGGTGCTCCTGAAAGGGTTCTAGGCCTTACGGGAAAGAAAGAGCGTGGGGGGAGGGGTGCACAGCTTCCGCTCTGACCGCTTCCATATTCATGCGGAACGGGAGCATCTGGGCCAGATATTGCTCCAGTTTCTTGGTTAGACACATGCCGCCCTCTGCGACGATTCTTATGTTTCTTTGGTGTCTCCGATGAGTCTGGTTGTTCATCTGTATTGATTTGAATTTGAAGGGGAAGGGGTCGTACCCCTTCCGATCCATCCATTCCGTGATCCGAGGAATTCCCCAGATCTTGCCTCAACATACCCATTGCGGGTAAAGCAGGAATACTAATTAGAATTAAAGACAATATTGTACGATACATATTCTCCTTCATATTCTTGACATTTACAATGCCGATGTTCAAACATTATGTCGCAAAGGTTAATAAAATATTAATTTTTTAACATAATAATCAAATTAATTCTAATATTCTTAGAAAACAATGGAATAATACTTATACAAAAAAAGAAAATAGATGTTGCTTGTATTAAAAAGAGCATGCAAAATGGAAGAGATCAAAAAAGAGAACAAGAAGGGAAAAATAAGAGAGCTAACATGGCGATTGACGCACTGCTCTAACCTCTCCTCGCATTGCCTCTATTTTGGACTATTGGTTATTATAACGTGTATGACTAGATTGAAATTTATTTAGGAAAATAGTGCAGAAAATAACAGATATAGGTTCTTTTAGTGGTTAAATTTATGCGCAGGCGATGCTACAATGTATCAAAGCTTTGTGTCAATATGGACCCTACAATAAGATGCGATTCATCTCTTCCTTCGAGATCCCATAACAAAGAACAAAGGAAGCACAGCTTACGGTTGCACATCTTAGCCACATACAACCGCCGATATGGCGCAAGTGTATACTTTGAAATGTATTCTAACGCATATGGTCAGAACATTTGCCGAAATATCGACCCTCGAAGATACGGGTGATAAAGGTTAACAGCGCTTCTGCTCGTCAAGATAGTCGCGCAAGAATAAAACCCCTCAAAAGAACGAGGGAACCCACAAGCACAGTTTCTTGGAACCGCTCAAAGCCTCTGCAGCAATAAGAAAATCCGCCGAATCCAATTATGAAAGAAGTGCTCACAATACTCTCAAGATTATAACATAAGAGCAATATCTTTGCGCCTGATCATAAGATGCAGCTTCTATCCCAAACAATTTACTTGCTAAACTAGCGAGAATATCCTCCAAAAAACATAAATAATCTAATACTCCTTATAAACGCTCAACCTATTAAATCTCAACAATATGCCACCCTCTAATATGATTTCGCTTGGAAAGAGATTCAGCGTAAAAAGTCTACATCGACATGAATGAGAAGCTCTGAGAAAAACCTTCTCGAAGAACCGCAAAAAAACAAAACATTATAAGAATAAAAAAGGGGGGAGTAGGTCTTAAACATACATTGCGAATGTATCTCAGAATGTATGCAAGGCTTTAAGGAAATGGTGAGCAGTCAGTTGGAAAAGCAAAAAGTGGATGAAAGATCAAGTTTTATTGAATATCCATGCATTAACTTTCTCCTCCCCCTCTTTCCTTTTTGCAGAGCTCCCGTTGTCTTATGCGATTTTTCCTCTTTAAATTTACTATAGATGGTGTTTTCCATGCGATAAATTAAGAACTTATTGTATTATTTACTATAGTTCGATTTTATGATGCGTATTGTGTCGTCTAGAGAGCCAAACGCCTTGCTCTACTATGGACCTTCACCCTTTGAGAAGCCACCTCTTCTAAGCATCCAAATTGGCCACTTTTAGAGCGTTTTCTTGAATAAAATCGCGACGAGGCTCGACAACATCTCCCATTAACATCGAGAAGATATCTCCCGCTTCCTCGGCATTCGCATATCGCACCTGCAACAGAGACCGTGCGGTTGGATCCAAGGTTGTCTCCCACAGCTGATCGGCGTTCATCTCTCCAAGGCCTTTATAGCGCTGAATCGTCATGCCCTTACGCGCGCTTGCCAGAAACAAATCCGAGACTTGCAAAGGAGAAAACACCGGAAAAGATTGCTCCTTAAGATGTAGTGTCGCTGCCTGCCCCATTAACGCGCGCAGTTCCTGAGCGTATGCATGTATCGTGTCGGAGTCTGGTCCTTGGACCAATGCATGAGGAATAGCAAAGGCCTCTTTTACACCCCGCTCCTGGCGTAAAAATAAGAATTCTTGCTCTGTTTCCTGAAATTCCCAAATACCCCCTTCGATAGAGGTCAAGTTTTCTAACAAAAATGCTGCATTATGCGCTGTATTATCACGTTCAAAAAATCTCGCTAATGCTAACTGCTCAAGAACCTGACGTCTCCCGACTTTGAAATCCAATATATCCAAATGGTTACGCAACTTTTCTGACAGAATCAAAAAATTTTCAAGAATTTTGCCAGATAGGGTGCCACTTTCACCCTCTATGCGCACTTGGTCAATAGCAGAAGCAACAAGATAAACACTCAGCGCGCGCTCATCTTTCAGATACATCTGCTGCGTCCCCTTTTTCACTTTATACAAAGGAGGTTGCGCGATATATAAATATCCACGATCAATAAGTGGCCTCATTTGACGAAAGAAAAACGTCAACAACAATGTCCGGATATGACTTCCATCCACATCCGCATCCGTCATGATGATGATTTTGTGATAACGCGCTTTATCAGGAGTAAAATCATCCGGACCGATTCCGGTTCCTAATGCCGATATCAGTGTACCAATCTCTGCATAGGCCAACATTTTATCAAAGCGCGCCCGTTCGACATTGAGAATCTTTCCTTTTAAGGCTAAAATGGCTTGAAATTTCCGATCTCGCCCCTGCTTCGCAGATCCTCCAGCACTATCGCCCTCTACCAAAAACAATTCACTATGAGCAGGATCTCGTTCTTGGCAATCTGCAAGCTTGCCAGAAAGCGTTGTCATCTCGAGCACACCTTTTTTGCGCGTCAATTCTCGAGCACGCCGTGCCGCTTCTCGAGCAGCAGCTGATTCAATGATTTTCTGCGCAATTTTTTTCGCGTCTGCGGGATGTTCTTCTAACCATTGTGCTAGCTTCTCTCCAACAAGGGATTCCACAACTGGGCGCACCTCTGAAGAGACTAGCTTGTCTTTTGTTTGAGAGGAAAATTTTGGATCCGGCGCTTTGACAGATAGAACGCACGTCAATCCCTCGCGAGCATCGTCTCCTGTGGGAGAAATTTTCTCCTTCTTTATAAAGTTTCTTTCGGAAAGGTAAGCATTCACCGCACGCGTCAATGCATTGCGAAATCCGATCAAGTGCGTGCCTCCATCGCGCTGCGGAATCGTGTTCGTATAACACACCATCGTTTCATGGTAGCTATCTGTCCATTCTAAGGCTGTTTCTACTTGGATACCGTCTTTCTCGCCGCGAATGTACAAAGGTGCCCCTTGAAGAGATGTTTTTGTCCTGTCGAGGTAAGCAACAAACGCCTTAACGCCACCTTCGTGAAAGAACTCCGCCTTTGTAGACTCAGCAGATCGCTCATCCCGCAAAACAAGACGCACACCTGAATTCAGAAAAGAAAGTTCTCGCAAGCGATGTTCTACTGTTGCAAAAGAAAACTCTATTGAGGAAAAAGTAGCATGTGAAGGCCAAAACCGAACAAGTGTCCCTGTTTTCTCGCAAGGAGCGCGACACTCTAAAGGAGCCACGGCCACTCCATCATGAAAGCTGATAAAATGTTCAAAGCCACCGCGCCATATAGTTAAATCCAACCGATCCGAAAGCGCATTAACAACAGAAACACCAACCCCATGCAGTCCACCTGAGACTTTATAAGCGTTTTGGTCGAATTTGCCGCCCGCATGCAGACGCGTCATGATAACCTCGGCAGCTGAGACTTTTTCTTCTTCGTGGAGTTCAGTAGGAATACCACGGCCATTATCACTTACCGAGACGGATCCATCTTGATGCAGCACAACTTCAGCAATGGTGCAATATCCCGCCAGCGCTTCATCAATAGCATTGTCTACCACCTCAAAGATCATGTGATGAAGACCAGTTCCATCGTCCGTATCGCCGATATACATACCAGGCCGTTTGCGTACCGCATCTAGACCGCGGAGAACCTTGATGGAACTCGCGTCGTATTCACGCGAACAAGGATCAGCACTCTTCATAGCAAAACTCTTCGACAAAATAGCTTAACAAGACTCATTCTAACGGAGAAACCCTCGCGAGGGAAGGAGGCACACGCTTGACCAGATTTTCTTATTTATTTACGATTTATTAATGATTCATTAGATCAACAAGGAATTTATGATAAGGATAATCGCAGTTATTATCCCTGTTCTTCTTGGAATAATAGAACCTATGGCGTATGGTATGGTCAATCCGCCTTCTGGTCCCCATTGTCAAAAGTTCCCTGAGGATGGAGAGGGGCAGACACCTGATGCTTCATTAAGGTATCCGCCTCCGCCAGTAAGGTATCCGCCTACCCCAATAAGGCCTCCGCCTCCCCCAGCCTTGATATTTCCTCCAATGCCGTGGGTACCTAACGGATGGGTCTTTCTTGTGGGACCTGTTCCAGAAGGGAAAGCCCAACGATCTCGCGCTCAAAAGTTTACTCACGAAGAAGATGAGAGGTTAAGGGCTCTTGTAGCGATGTACGGGGAATCAGACTGGTCGAAGATCGCCATGGACATGCCAAGTAGAACCTCACGCCAATGCAGAGAAAGATGGCGCAATTATCTTGATCCTGGCATTAACAATAGGCCATGGACGCTAGGAGAAGATCGATATCTCATCCGGCTACAAGAGACGCATGGAAATCATCCTACACGTCTCGCCCTCTTTTTTTCAGGAAGAACCCCAGTCAACATAAAGAACCATTTAGAGTGTTTGGGCAGGGAAAGTCTTGGCAAAAAATCCCGTAGAAAGCGGGAATCCGTGCCCTTTGTACGACTTGATCTCTTGTCTGAATCGGAGGATTTTGACCCTTTCGCATTCGAAGAACTACCTCCTGATTCTTCGCCTAGACTGGAGGATTTTTGAAATGGATGCCATAAATCCGGAATGCTTTAATACAGCCTTTTGAGCTTCTTTAGGAAAGATGGCAGATATAGACCCCCCCCTCTTTTGGAAGAGAGATTCTTGCAATGGCCGACCTGAAACCTTCAAGGTATCTTCTGAGTCTCCCCATCCAGAATAATAAAATTACGATTTTCCTGGGGTTTAAAATGGATGGGCAAGACATCTAAGCGAACCAGGTTTAAATGGTGCGGTCGAGAAGAATCGAACTTCCACGGGGTTTCCCCCACAACGACCTCAACGTTGCGCGTATACCAGTTCCGCCACGACCGCATAAGCTTTTTCTACCAAAGATTTTTGGTCAAGAGAAGAGCTTCGGAAACATTGAAAGTTTAATAACCTCTGCAGAAAGCTAAGAGCAGGCGAGAGGATGTGGGTGGAAGTTGCACGTTCTTTCATACTGTTTTTTTAAATTTATCTTTCTCCAAAAATCACAAAAGACGATCAGGCATCGCGTCAAATCGTTCATCAAGGGGAATTGTTCCTATATAAAGCGCAAAACTCTTTAGGCTCTAGATTGGCGAAATTTTAACCAAACTTGTAAGGAGGAAAAAGATTATTAGGATGGCGCTTTCCTTTCTACTGCCAATGCAAACACGCTCTTGTCTTCGCTAGGCTGATTAGCTTGCAATGCTCAGAAGAGCTTTTACAGAAAAAATGCGGTTCAATAAGTCCCCTTGCGAAAGAGAATATGAAAATTTAACGCTAGGATATAAAGGCGGAGAAGATTCATATCCAACAAAATTCGCTATAATCCTTTCCTTGAATTGGTCAAACCATTTCTACTCCAAACTCTATCCTTATTTGCCTCTTTGCACCCCCTCAAAGTCCGATTTAACTCCAAATGCATACCGCGAAGGCATTGGCGGATTGTTTTTCGTTATCCTTTCTTTCTTGCTGATGGGATTTTTCTGTGATACACAGGAAATAGGCCGCGGGGTAGAGCAGAGGTAGCTCGTCAGGCTCATAACCTGAAGGTCGCAGGTTCAATTCCTGCCCCCGCAACCAATTTTCCTGTACTGGACGATATTTTTAGGACAGAAAGAAGACTGAAGAGGAATGTGTGGCCGTTAACTATCAAAGGATAGAGCACTGTACTCTTCTGTGAGGAAGTTTCGTTCCACGTTGCGCGGCAATCTTTTTAGGCTTTCCATCTAAAGTGCTCCTGCTCGCAAGGACAAGAAGGAAATACACGGCGTTTATCTTTAATCGGTGCTACTCTGCAGGCATCATCGTGGAAGACGACATCGAAAAGCACATTTTCTCTGGCTTCTGCAGCGCTCGTAATTAAGCGGCCATGCGTACCTTGTACAAGAGCAAAACCTCGTTTCAAAAGATGCTCAAAAGAAGCACGTTCCAAGAGCTCAGCTATGCGCAGTAAGGCAGTACGACGAGCATCAGAAAGTACGTGTATCATTTTTCTAAGCCTAAAATCTAGCATTTCTACGTGCTTATGCCACATGAGAAGCCGATCTGAAGGGGCTTGTCCTCTGATGCTCAGGTGCATGGCTGCCAAGCGTTTTGATTCCCAGAAAGTACGCATACAGGCGGTTAGTCGATCGGCAGAACGATCTAGATCTTGGGCCTTGGATCCTATAATGCGCCACGCAGGAGGCAGAGAACAGGCGCTCAATCGATGGCTTTTGCGATCAGCATGATGCATCAGCGCCTGCCCAAGTTGATGGTTTAAGGCATCAAGAGTCGCTAAAAGCGTGCGGCGCACAGGAACGGCTAGTTCTGCTGCTGCAGTGGGGGTAGGAGCACGCACATCGGCAACAAAGTCTATGAGCGTTGTGTCTGTCTCGTGGCCAATGGCCGAAACAACAGGAATCTCACTTTTGAAAACCGCGCGCACGACTTTCTCTTCGCTAAAGGGCAGCAGATCTTCGAAACTGCCACCTCCACGCGCTATAATCAACACATCTGGCCGATCCCCCGGTTGTAGAGCGTTAAAGCCACACACAGCATCTGCAACTTGCGTTGCTGCGCCTTCCCCTTGGACAAGCACGGACCACACAACAACAGAAACAGGAAACCGATCGGCAAGCCGATGGAGAATATCCTGCAACACAGCGCCCGTTGGAGACGTTACAATACCGATTTTGTGCGGCAGAAAAGGCAACGGCTTCTTATGCTCTTGATCAAAAAGTCCTTCGCGTCGCAATCGATGCTTGCGTTCCTCTAGCATCTTTAAAATCGCCCCTTGCCCTGCTAATTCATAACGCTCAACAACAAGTTGGTACTTTGATCGCGCAGGATATGTTGTGAGGTGCGCCCAGCAACGAATTTCAAGTCCCTCTTCCAGCGGTAGGTGGCGAGCACGTAACGCACCTTTCCAATAAACAGCATCCAGAACAGCATGATCGTCCTTAAGGGCAAAATATATATGACCGGAAGTATGCAACCGTAAATTGCTGATCTCGCCACGCACACAGACAAGCTCAAACGTGTTTTCAACGATCTTTTTTAACGCAAAAGAGAGCTCGGATACGGAAAAGATTCTTTCTGCACTCGATGCGTTTGGCATCGGCACGCAAGACGATGATTCTTGCTCTTGAGTAAGTTGTACCCCTGACATAGGGTCAAGAGGGAGGACAAGAAATTTCGGATCCCTATGCGTCATATTCCCAGAATCCACGTTACTACGCCTCTTTGCAAGGGTGCGCACGTAGAATTGTCTCCGACAGAACGCCATCATCTACTGACAGTTTTTCGAATGCAGGAAATGGCAGAAGTGCGCTTGTTCAATGCTGTTTCTGGAGAATGGCGCGCGTATCTTATTGATAAAAAGAAGGGTAAGTTGGAATGCACAGAGTGTGTATTGCCCGCTGTGTTGTCATTAGACGCCCGTTCTACTCCGCATCTACTTTTCCCTCTCCTCAAAGCTGTTCGACTTGCATATCTCGTCGAGAAATCCGTGGAGCTTGGTGTTTGTTCTCTGCAACCTGTGATTACAGACCACACTGTTGTGACGTCTTTTAATAAAGAGCGATGGCAAACGGTGGCGAAGCAAGCAACAGAGCAATGCGGACGTTTGCACGTGCCTTTAGTACGTGCTCCTGAAAGACTGGAAATCCTTTTGGAATCTTGGTCGGCTGGAATGCCCATTTTCATTGCAGACGAACGCCAAATAGCACCCTCTATCACCTCCTTTCTAGGAAAAATGCCTTCGGAAACGGCCTTTCTTGTTGGACCAGAAGGAGGGTTTTCGACACGCGAATTTACAATCTTTGAGCGTCTACCTTTTGTTACAAGCATCTCTTTAGGAAACGCAATTTTACGAACAGAAACTGCCGCTTCTGTCCTACTAACTCTGTACGCTGCCTTTCATTAAAAACTATCTATATTAATATTTCTTTAAACAATCTTCCCTACGTTTAGCAGTAGCCACACAGATAAATATTAATAATATTGGAGTACGGAATGATTAATAATGTTAAATTTGAAATATTCACATTACTTATTCTTTTGAACATGATTCTGTCTTTACCTCATCAGGCACAAGGAATAAGGCGAAGCGAGGATGAAACGATAATTGATCCAAGAAGCGCTCTGAGTGTCTACAGAGCTGAAGATTTTAGAGACGTGAGTTCTCCTATCTCACCAGACGCGTTGTCTCGACTTGTTGGGCGAAGTTTTTTAAAAGATGCACAATCCTTTTTAAAAGATGCACAATTCTGCGCGACCCAGTTCACCTCACGGCGATCACAACTGTTAGACAGGCAGAGACGCCTCATGATAGTGCTGCATATCGTCTTTGGGGTGTGCAAAGGCGTACCTGCAAATGTACTCGCGCTAACTTGTGGAGACGATGATTTTATGTTGACACTCCCAGGAGGAATAGCGCTTTGTCCTGTTTCTGTGGCGAAACGATTTCTTACCCCAAATGAGCAGGACTATATTAACGGCTGCAGAGACAGGTTCTTTTTGCACATCGCGAAACACTGGTATTGCAAAGGGCAGCCTTTAACCATTGAAGAGCAAGAAGAACACAGGCCGTCCTCTGGGTTCGCTGTCCTAGGCCTTCCATTGAAAACAGCTGTTGTTCCATACGTAATACGCCAGCTTTTTTCGAAGACAAGTTTCTTTTGTCAAACGGGACTGCGTCTCCTGTGGCGTGGCGGTGATTCGGTTTTTTCTGTTTATAACTCAAACGGAATTGATCCGACAAATCTATACACAGTATTTTCTGCTCCGACGGACACAAGTGGTTTTATGCCATTTTCTCAATTTTCCGGCGCTATGGATTGCGAAGTGCAAGTTTATGCTGTGCTCCCACGGGAAAGAAATGGAATGGCTAAAGAGGAAAGGGCTGGAAAGTCCACCTATCTCGCTCATGGGATCGTAGATGTGATACCCTATGACGAAACCTCTGCTATCGATTTCTATTTTGATTTCTTTATGCCAATCTCCAATACAATTACGCGCCAGGGATCTTTCTACGTGATTAACCAAGAATCAAGGCTGTGCCGTGTAAGTTCTGTTCCTCGATGTTTATCAATAGGATTCCCGAGAAAGACAGATCGCGCTCACCCCCATCGAAAAGAAAAGTCTGTTCCTCGAGGGTTGTCTGAATTGCTGAGAGACCGCCCATTAATTGGAGGGTGAGGCTCTGCACTCCCTCCCCATCAGTTCGCTAGCTACAGCTTTTTTATCCTGTGCACATTCTCCTTCGTGCACAGGAACGTCGCATCGCTTGCTGTGCAAGCTATATCTTAAAGAAACAGCCTGAGAAAAACCGTTCATATTAGTTGGTAAATAAAAGCCATTTCTTCTCTATATTCAAAGGGTATCGAGAACCGTTCGTTCATTATAAAGCAACGTAACAAGCTTGATCTTCCAACATGCCATTGTTAGATTTCAACGTTGCACAGAGAGGCAGTATGTCAGTTTTGCCAGATGCGTGGATTCGTGACAAAGCCCTGAACGAAGGTATGATTACCCCCTTTGTGGAGGCGCAAAAAGGCGAGGGATTCCTTTCCTATGGCGTCTCTTCGTATGGATACGATGCACGCGTTGCTGATGAGTTCAAAATTTTCACCAACATTGACTCTACAGTTGTTGATCCAAAACATTTTTTCCCTGGTGTTTTTATAGACAAAAAAACAGATGTTTGTATCATTCCGCCCAATAGTTTTGCGCTTGCGCGTACGGTGGAATCTTTCAAAATCCCGCGAGATGTATTGGTCATTTGTGTCGGGAAATCAACATATGCTCGGTGCGGTATTATCGTAAACGTTACGCCTTTAGAACCCGAGTGGGAAGGATGCGTAACACTCGAATTTTCCAATACCACTCCCCTACCAGCTAAGATTTATGCGAATGAAGGAGCCTGCCAATTTATTTTTTTTAAAGCAGAGCGCACTTGCACTGTTTCATACAAGGATCGCAAAGGAAAATATATGCATCAAGAAGGTATTACTCTGCCAAAAATTCTGACCTCTTGCGGTTCTCCAATAAAAGAGTCGCATTCGTGACAAATCACAGGATTCGAAAGGCCGTTTTCCCTATCGGGGGGCTAGGGACGCGCTTTTTGCCAGCCACCAAAGCGCTTCCCAAGGAAATGCTTCCCATTATTGACAAGCCACTCATCCAATTCGTTGTTGAAGAGGCGCTAGATGCAGGATTCGACCAACTTATCTTTGTGACAGGACGCGGTAAAGAAGCTGTCGAGAATCACTTCGACACGGCATTTGAGCTTGAGCGGACGTTGCAAGAACGCGGGAAATTGCGTGTGTTGGAAGATGTTCGCGCCTGCTCTCTTGCACCAGGTTCCGCGTCTTACATCCGGCAACAAGAACCAAAGGGGTTGGGGCATGCTGTATTATGTGCGCGGCATCTTGTCGGGGACGCTCCTTTTGCCGTACTTCTTGCTGATGAGCTGATTCTGGGGGGCGCAGCACCTGCCCTTACTGAACTCGTACAAACAGAAGCAGAAGGAAACGTCGTCGCCGTAGCTGAGGTTCCACAGGAGCATGTTTCCCGGTATGGAATACTGGCACATCGGGGGTGCTCGGGAAAGACGTGTGTGGCGCAAGCTATCGTTGAAAAACCAACACCTGAGGAAGCACCTTCTAGAACAGCAGTCGTTGGACGGTACATCTTGTCTCCGCGGATATTTAATTATCTTGAACGCCAAGAACCAGGGCCTTCTGGAGAAATCCAATTAACAGATGCCATAGCCGCTATGCTTAAGGAAGGTGTTCCTTTGACTGGTGTGCACGTCTCTGGTGTGCGGTTCGATTGTGGGGCACGTGATGGTGTGGTAGGAGCAACTCTTTTTAGAGCATTGCAAGATCCCACGCTTGCTGCTGTTGTTCGTGATACAATCGACATATCAAACAGAGAAAGGATTGCGTCATGAGGGTTGCCATCATTGGGACAGGATATGTTGGCCTTGTTTCTGGCGCTTGTTTCTCAGAGTTCGGATTTCAAGTAACTTGTGTCGACAAAAATGCCGATAAAATTAGGGCTCTTTCTAAGGGAAACATTCCTATCTTTGAACCAGGATTAGAAGAGCTTGTTGCTAAAAATACTACTCAAGAGCGTCTTTTCTTTACACAGGATTTAACGTCTGCCGTCGAGACAGCTGATGTCGTCTTCATCGCGGTCGGCACGCCCACACAACACGACACGGGCAACGCGGATTTAAGTTATGTGTTTGAAGCCGCTCGCGAATTAGCACCAGCCTTGAAAGGATTTACAGTCATTGTGACGAAATCGACTGTTCCTGTAGGCACAACTCGTAAGGTGCAAGAGACTATCAGAGAAGCGGCCCCTCAAGCAGATTTTGATATGGCCTCTAACCCAGAATTCTTGCGTGAAGGAACAGCTATTGCAGATTTTATGCGTCCCGATCGGATTGTGGTAGGGGTAGAATCTACACGAGCACAGGAGATGATGCGCACCTTGTATGCTCACCTTGCTCAGCACCATGTGCCAGTTGTTTTTACGAATTTCGAGACATCTGAGCTTTCCAAGTACGCCTCCAACACTTTTCTTGCGATGAAGATTGCTTTTATCAACCAGATGGCTGATGTTGCAGAGGCCTGTGGGGCCGATATACAACATGTTTCTCGCATAATGGGATTGGATGCCCGTATTGGCACGGCTTTTTTACAGCCTGGACCAGGGTTTGGAGGATCATGTTTCCCCAAAGATACGCGTGCTCTTGCAGCATTTGCGCACACGCATCAGGTGCCGGTTTCTTTGATCGATATGATCGACGCCTCTAATGAAGCACGCAAGAAAGCTATGGCAGACAAGATTATTGCCGCATGCGATTGTTCTGTTCGTGGTAAGAAATTGGCCATCTTGGGTCTAACGTTTAAGTCGAATACAGACGATATGCGCGAAAGTTCTAGCCTTGTTATCTTGCCGTTATTACAGAAGGCAGGAGCACGGCTTACAGCCTTTGATCCAAAGGTGCAAGCGACCTCCTATCCACAGCTCCAAGGTGTTGAAGTCGCTTTAGATATACCTTCAGCTTGTCATGGCGCTGAGGCAATTGTGATTCTTACGGAATGGGAGATCTTCCGATCATTGCCCTTTGAAAGCTTAAAGGAAATTGTACAAGAACGCCGATTGATTGATTTAAGGAATTTATATACTCCTGACTCTGTTGCACATGCTGGATTCCGTTATGTAAGCTTAGGCCGTCCTACTCATTGAAACCGTTGCATAGAAACGAGCTTCTACTGTAGGGGGTACTCTTACTGTGCTTATAGCACCTGACCACATTGTAAGATCGATAAAGAAGAGGCTTTTCCTTAGCGTCTTCCCTGTCTCTTGACCAATTTAGTCAGGATTTTAGGAAAGTCCTCATTTTTGTTATCAGATTAGGCCTTCTACAAGAGGATAAGTAAGAGAGTGTGGAAGGAGCGAGGCTAATTGTGCCAAAGTTCCATCCCAACATCTTCTTGTCATTAGCTGATTTATTTAGGTTTTTGGAAAGATTTTTGTCCTTATTGTTGAATTAAGACTTTCTTAGGGAGATAAATGAGAGATATGAAGCGAAAAAGGATGAAATATAAATTCATCGATTAAAGAGGAATTAGACCTTCTAAAAAGCGAATAAGAGACAATACTTTCCTGTCCCTCAGGTGCTCTATCTCTTAATCGATAAAATTATTATCTCTTTACTCTTTCCGCCCTATTACTCGTTTACTTCTTTACCATTCCGTAGAAGCGCTAATAAGAAATCTTTGTTTTGAAGCAAAGTGCACAGGACCAGGAAGAGGGATAAAAGGAGGAAATCCACTCTTCCTCCGAAATTCTACAAAGAGAAAGAAGGCAAATACAACTGTAGACTTATCTATACCGACCTGTACCTAAGACCCTCTATAAGAGTGAGCAAAAAGCTAAAGAACAAGAAAAGCGAGAAGAAAGTTGCGTATCCCGTCCGAAAAGACATAGTTCAGCTATCTCTCAATTGCGTTGTAATTGGATAAGAGCCCAGAGCTCACTCTTTTCAAATCTCCCACTCGCTCTATTGTCTCTTTTTAGGAGATTTATCAGTGTAGTTACCATTCATGGCAGAGGTGCAGATCAACGATAGAGGCAGATATTGTCGGCGTCTTTAAGATTTATGGAAACCAAAAACACATTTTGCCTCCTTCCATCTTTATTGATGATAAGAACCAACTTTGTTCTTCCTTATTTCTGTTTTGATTCCATCCTTATCACTTGTTGTTACCTTCTTTTGCAAAAGGCCTTTTTAAGAAGCGGCATAAGGGAGAAGGGCAAGGAAACGGGCACGCTTGATTGCCAAGGCCAGTTCTCGCTGCTTCTTGGATGAAGCACACGTAATGCGGCTAGGAGTGATTTTCCCATGTTCTGAGACAAAACGCTGCAGAAGTTTGACATCTTTGTAATTAATTGCCAATGCTTTTTTGCCAGAAAAGGGACAGCCCCGTTCCTTGTTGAAAAAACTTACGCGTCTCCCATTAGCTGCACGTTTCTTATCTTTTTCAGCCATTTACAGGTTCCTCTTCTTTTGCGTCGGTATCTTCTTTGCTAGATCGAAGAAAGGCACTGTCACCTTCGTCTTTCTCTCGGAAAGAACGCGTATATGCTAACGGGCAAGGACCTTCGTCAAAAGCGTTGACGGCAATACTCATAAAACGCAGCACCTCTTCGCTTAAACGCATGCGACGCTCCATTTGTTTCAAAGTTTCATGAGAAGCTTCTACGTGAAGCAAGCAATAATGCCCCTTACGATTATTGCGAATCCTGTATGCAAGGCTCCTCAGTCCGCAATATTCGTATCGGGCAACTACACCGCCCAAGTCTTTTACTACATCGACAAATTCGGCCATCAAAGCTTCTACCTGCGGAGGCGTCAAGTCCTGCCTCGCTATAAATACGTTCTCGTAACGCCGCATCCTTAATCCACCTCGAATTCAGTAAAAATCCTCCGCACCTCCATCGTATACCTTTCTTCGTAAAAAAAAGCAATCGCAAGGAACATGAATCGTGGCAGATTGCGAACTCTTTTCTCAAGAGCACGCTCCATCAACCTCTGTCAGAGAACTTTCAGTGACATTCTACACTAGGCCTATTAACACCCGGCACTTCTAAAACGCGCTGTAACGTTAAACGAAGCTTTTGGGACGAGATATTTGCACCGACAGAAGCTACAACCTGAAAAAGTGGCGAATCGCCTGTTTTTCGCTTTCTTTCGAAGGAAACGATCTTATCAACTGTATACTGGGCTCGTAATTGATGCCGGAACCATGTGCCTTGGCGTTTGGCGTAACGCCGTGTGCGCATCTTAGCAGCAGCTATTGCATTTTCTAGAGAACAGGAACCTGTAAGATAGGCCCCCAATTCTACAACACCGATCGTTTTGACGGTTTTTAACGTATCTTGAGGAGAGATATGGTTCAGAAAATGGGAAACCTCGTCAAGAGCACCATGTTCTAAAAACATGTCAAATCGTGCATCACATGCGGCGTAGAGATCGTGTCGACAAGGCGTCATTTTAATAACAAGTGCTGAAAGGCCTTTCTCTGTCTCCGATACAGGCCAAGCAAACAGAGACCGTTGGGTTGCAATTTTAACTTCGTAAGCGCGCTGTAAACGTTGAGAATCAGTGGATCTTAAATACTGAGTTGCAAGAGGATCTAAGGCTTGTAATTCCTGCCAGAAGCGTTCTCGTCCCAAAGAAGAAAAGCGTGCGCGGACAGCGCATCGGATCTCTTCAGAAATCGGCGGAATTATGCGCACGCCCTCAAGCAACACCTTCAGATATAATCCGGTACCTCCAACAATAAGGGGAACGCGCTGTCGTTTCTGGACTTCTTCGATAACACGCAGCGCCTGTGTGCGCCACCAGCCAGCAGAGCTTTGTTGCTCGTACGTTAAAACACCATAGAGATGATGAGGAACTCCGCACAGCTTTCCACGAGGCAAGCCAGACAAAATGGGGAAGTCTCTATATAACTGGCAGGAATCGGCATTGATAATCTCGCCCCCCAACGCCTCCGCCAATAAGAAAGCAAGAGCCGACTTGCCGCTCGCAGTCGGTCCAGCCAAAACTATAGGAATCACTTCTGCTTAGTCGTGTTTCCTGTGGTGCCTGCTTTTCCCTCTTTCTTAAAACGCAGAGCGCGGTAAAATGAGACACCGTCACGATACACAAGCAATGCAACACTCGTACGGATTTCGCGTGCCGCTTTAAGTTTCTTCTCAAATTCCGCAACATTAGCAATAGTGTCTTGATTAACACGAGCAATTAGGTCTCCTTGACGCACATCTTTTTCAACAGCATCGCTGCTCTTTTTGACACTTGTGACAACAACCCCTTGTTTCATTTCTTCTGGAATATCAAAAAGACGCGCAAGCTCTGGCGAGATCGTATCAACATTCAACTCTAACGCGGGAATATACTTACCTTGCGGTGCGCCAGAGATAGGTTTTAGAAACCCTTCTTCTGCGTCGTTCCCAGATTCGTCGCGATCACCAACAGTAACGTTCAGCATCAATTCTTTGCCGTTTCTGATGACTTTAATAGGAAGGACCTTTCCGATAGGAAGGTCAGCAATCAGTCGAGGCAATCTGTTGCCATCTACAATGGACTTATCGTCAATGGCGACAATGATATCACCGAGCTGCAATCCAGCATGTGCAGCAGGAGAATCCGGAAAGATTCGTACGATTGTTCCGCCATGCGCTTTGCCAAGGCCCAGACTCTCTGCTACATCGGCAGATAAGGGATCGACATAAACCCCCAACCATCCGCGCTTGACCTTACCAAATTTACGCAATTGCTCAACATTTTTGCGCAATACATTAGATGGGATCGCAAAGTTCAGTCCAGCATTCACACCCATTTCTGAGAAGACCGCCGTTATCATCCCAATCACACGACCGTCTACTGAAAATAACGGCCCACCTGAACTGCCTCGATTCACCGCTGCATCTGTCTGGATATAGTCCACATCTCCGATGCCTGCGTCTTTAAATCGTGCAGAGATATCGCGCGCCTTATGGGAAACAACACCCACCGTCACACTACCCCCGAGCCCGAAAGGATTTCCAATGGCCAATACCCATTCGCCTACACAGGTAGCATCGGAATCTCCCCACGTAACAGCAGGAAGCGGTTTCTCTGTATCGACTTTCAAGAGCGCAACATCTGAACGTTTGTCTTTGCCAACAATGTGTGCTTTAATCTCGGTATCGTCGTAAAATGTAACGAAAATTTCGTCTGCATCTGCTACAACGTGGTAGTTGGTCAGGATATACCCTGCTGCATCTACAATAAAACCAGATCCCAGTGGTATCGTTCTGCGCAGATGTTCGCTACCGTTATCGAAGAAATCCCTGAGAATTGTTTCCAGATTTGAGCTTCCAGGAGGCAAGATGTACTGCACTTCTGGCTTGTTACGTGCAGATTGCTTTGTAGAGATGTTCACAACACAAGGCGATATACGTGTAACAACAGCCGCAAATTGAGGCAATCCCGCTGAAGCAGCAGTGACGGCGGATACTGCAGCAGGTGTTGCTGAGTTTGGAGGAGGATTTGCTGTTGCCAAGGGCCCCGCTCCACCCACAAAAAGACAGCAACCAACAATTCTTATGACTTTATGCGAGATGTGTATCATTTCTCACCTTTAATTAAAATATTGAAAAAACGGCCCTTTAGGAGAAACTAAAAATGTCGTAGTTTCCTTCGAAAACGCCTTCTTGTATGCTTCAAGAGACCAATACAACGAGAAGAATTTGGGATCCTGACTAAAAGCTTCAGCATAGATCCGACTGGCATCCGCATCTCCTTCTCCACGCAAAATCTGCGCTTGCTGCTCGGCTTCTGCTGTCATAACGCTGCATTCTTTATCGACTTTTGCTCGAATCACTTGAGCCATTTCTACACCTTTAGCACGCAACTCTTTCGCTTCACGTTCGCGCTCACTGATCATGCGATTGAAGATCGCCTCGCTGTTTTGCGTAGGAAGATCTGTCCGGCGAATGCGAACATCGACCACATCGATACCGAATTTCGAAGCTGCCTGATTTACTTCATCGCGAATTTGGCGCATAACGCTGGCACGCTGCTCAGAAAGTAATGCTGAGAGGGAAAGATTTCCCAGTACACTTCTTAATTTTCCCAAGATTGTTGCTGTTAAGCGCCGCTGCGCGCCCGATACATCATGCACTGTCTGAAAGAAGAGCAAAGGGTTTGTAATCCGATAGCAGCAAAATGCATCGACAACAACGCGACGGCGATCGCCAAGCGTGATCTCTAGCGCAGACAGATCAACGTCCAGCAGACGTCTGTCAAAAAAAGTCGCCTCGTCTATGAACGGCATCTTGAAGTGCAGACCAGGATCAGGAATGGCGCGCACGGGCTCACCAAATCGGACGATCAATGCCTGCTCTATCTGATGAACACGAAAAACACTACCGCTGAGCAGGAAAAGGAAGAAAATACCAAACGCACCACCTATTATCTTCGCTTTCATACGCCCTCCTTTCCCACTTTTTCTAAATCAGAAAGCGGAAAATATGGCACAATACTTGGCGTTCCTGAAGCTCCGACAGGAAAATCGACTACCACTTTACGCGTTTGTTCATAAATATCTCTCTGAGAATCGATCCGTAATCGCTCTATCGTAATACTCGGTGCTTTTCTGTATTGCGCAAGGACTAGGCAAAACGCCGCCGTTGCTCCCTTGGCTTTTGCAATTGCGGTTGCCCTATGCGCTTCTGCTGCACACAATATAGAGGCCACTTGACCTCGCGTTCTAGCCCGTAGATCACGATCATAAGCTTCAGCTTTATTCACTTCGCTTTGCTGATCGGCTTGCGCACGCTCAACATCGCGAAAGGCATCGATAACCGCAGCAGGAGGCTCAACGTTTTGGAGCAAGACCTGCACAATTTCAACACCTACGTTGTACTCATCGAGAGTCTGCTGCAGTAATTCCTGTGCTTTATCGTTAATAGCACCGCGCCCTTCTGTTTGGGTATAAGTAATCGGCGTCTGGCCCACAATTTCGCGCATCACACTTTCTGCTGCAGAACGGATGATGTGCTCAGGTGAATAAGTATTAAACAGAAAATGTTCTACACCAGTATCCTTTACACGCCATAGCACACTGAAGCTGATATTGGCGATATTTGAATCTCCTGTCAGGACAAGATCCTCATCCGGCGTTTCGTCTGAACTTATGGTTGGCTTTGCTCCAATATCAATGCGATGAACTGTGGTCATGCGCTGTGTCAGCACCGTTTCGATAGGCGCAGGCAAATGGTAATGCAATCCTGGAGAAGTCGTGCGCACCCATTCCCCAAAGCGCAAAACCACGCCGCGTTCATCTGGCTCTACTTGATAGAAGCCAGAAGCAAGCCATAGTACGCCAAGGCCACACACCAGCAAAAGCAGTATCTTTTTCTGAGTTGGGCCACCTTTTAGATCGTTTAGAGGAGCACCTTTGAGTTTTTTGCGGTATGTGTCCCATATTTTATTTAATCGACGCAAAAGATTCCCGAAAACAACTTCTGGATCAAATAACGGCGGCCTTTGTCGGTTATGCCCTTCTGGGGGATCGTTATCCCAAGGATTAAAATCGTTCCGCGCCATGTCGTTCCTCTAGATCAAAACTCATTCTATAGAATTTTAGAAGCATATCAAAGTTGCGGAGTGTTTGTAGAAATGTTTTTTTGTAACATCAAAATCTGTGCAGGACCACTTACGCGATATTTGAGAAGCTGCCAACCAGAAGGCAAAGAAACACAATCATTGTCGCGAGCCATCTCGAGAACCACGAGCGTTTTAGGCGTTACCAAAGAGATACGTGTTAATGCAGTAAAGATACGCTTTTGCATGCCTTCTTGATACGGAGGATCAAGCAAAATCAGATCTGAAGGGTCTTGTGTCTTAAGATGCGCGAAGAAATCACCTGTTATGACTGATGCGTGCGCTTCTTCTTGCCATTTTACAAGGGTTTCTTGTAAAAGTTTCGCGCTTGCGAGGTCTTTCTCAATAAATGTCACATGAGCCGCTCCACGAGAAAGCGCCTCTAACCCTAACGCGCCTGTTCCAGCAAATCCGTCGAGCACGCGTGGCGCAGTTTGGAAATAAAACGGTCCCAGAAGGTCGAACATAATTTGTCGCACACGTCCGAGTGTAGGACGCAGAGAGGGATTCCCTATTTGCGCCTGTAAAGAACGCCCCTTGTGCCGTCCTGCAATGATTTTAAGCATAATCTTGACATAGATGGTGCCCAGGGACGGAATCGAACCGCCGACACGAGGATTTTCAGTCCTCTGCTCTACCGACTGAGCTACCTGGGCGCGCCCTTCTGCCTTGATAAAAGATCACAGAGGAAAAGTCCAGGTCTTGCCAAACGAAACGCAACAAATCATCAAGAGCAGATCTTATGCGGAAAGCGAGCGAGAGCTAGTGCATGGAGGAAGGTTATTTGCTTCACTTAATGCTCTCTCCGCAAAATATGCTAGCTGGATGGAACTGTTTGGATCCAACAGGTTGAGTGTTTGTGAAAAAAACTAGAGATCCACCTGGCCAGAACTTACGCGCCTCGCACCAAAAGACCTTATGCGCAGGAGTTCTTCCAATCTATGCAACAATCTTAATCAAAATATCTAAGACCTATAGTGTTACGAACTTCTTCCAGCGTCTGTTGCGCTACGCGGCGCGCTGCATGCGTGCTTGTTTGTAAAATGTCGCAAAGCTCCTTATGCGTAAACGTTTGGCGGCGCTCGCGAATAGGTTCTAGTAGCGTTTGCAGCGTTGCGTTAAGGATCTCTTTAATTGCCGTATCTCCTAGTCCTCCATGTTGATAGCGCGCCTTAAGAGCGGCTACTTCCTCAAAATCTGTGTGAAAAGCATCCAGATATGTAAAGACAACGTTTCCCTCTACACGCCCCGGATCACTGACACGTACATGGTTGGGGTCGGTAAACATCGCAAAAACCTTTGTCCGAATGTCCTCAGGAGAATCCGAGAGAAAAATCGCGTTATTAAGAGATTTGCTCGCCTTTGCCCTACCATCGATCCCCACAAGCCGTCCGGTTTTACTCACCAACGGCGTTGCTTCTTTTAGAATGTCCGTGTTGTAGGTACGATTAAAGCGCCGGACGATCTCGTTGGACTGCTCGATTAATGGAAGCTGATCCTCGCCCACCGGGACTAGTTCTGTTTTAAACGCCGTTATATCCGCCGTTTGACTGACTGGATAACACAAGAAACCTACAGGAATTGATGTCTCAAAACCCTTTTGCGCCAGTTCTGTTTTTACCGTCGGATTGCGTTCTAAACGCGATAAAGTCACAAAATTAAGGTAATACACCGTCAATTCCGCCAGTTCCGGCACTTGCGACTGAATAAAAATTGTCGTTCTTTCAGGGTCTATCCCAACAGCAAGATAATCACGCATGATATCGAAGACACTTTCGGTGATCTTTTCCGGACGTTCGAAATTGTCTGTCAGCGCTTGCGTATCAGCGATCATAACATAAGACTGATAAGTCTCTTCTGCCTGCAACTGTATGCGGTTGAGCAACGACCCCACATAATGCCCAAGATGCAATTTTCCAGAAGGTCGATCGCCTGTAAGCACTACTTTCTGCATCATTTCGTCCTCATATTCTGGAGGCCGGGACCGGAATCGAACCGGTATACAAGGATTTGCAGTCCTCTGCATCACCACTCTGCCACCCGGCCAAAATGAGCATAGACCTCAGCGCTCTTGTGTTCTACAATTCCCTCCTTGTAAGGTCAAGCAAGGGGCGCCGACTGACAAAAAAAGAGTGGTGAGTATTTATGAGGTGTCGGTTTTTTCTCGGTTCTGTGTGTGTAGGCGTCTGCACACTGTTGGTGGATGATGTGCGCCCTACAACCCTTGAGCAGGCGCTGGTTCAGGCTTACATGAAAAGCCCTGAGTGGGCCGCTGCCATCGCAAACAAGAAAGCAAAGGACGAAGCTGCCCTAGGACACGCCTATAGTCGCTGGCAACCCAATATAACGGCACAGTACGGCGTGACTACTGAACGCCATGATATAGTGAATGAGGCGTTTCCGAATACACGGCTTGCACAGACTACTGAAAACAATGCCAAAACCCAAAGAAACAATATTTCTGTTGAACTCCAACAGAATCTTTTTGATGGATTTTCCACAACTAATAGTATTTCTGCGGCAGAACGTACGGTTGCTGCTGCACGTGCAGAATTAACGGCCGAGGAGCAACGTTTTCTGCAGCGTGTTATTGCGGCGTATTTAGCGGTTTGGGAAGCGTATCAGCATTTGAGTATTGCGAAGAAGCAAGAGGCGAATTTAGCTTCAGACCTACATGCAGCGGAGAAGAAATTTGATGTTGGGGCTGGAACACGCATTGAAGTTGCTGCCGCCAAAGCGCAGCATGCGGAAGCGACGTATCGGTGTGCTTCTGCTCAAGCAACTTTAGAGGCAGCATTAGCGCAATTTGAAGCTGTGGCTTGCCTAAAATCGGATGAACACGTTACGCTTCCGCCTATTCCAAAAAACTTGCCAAAATCTCTTGAGGAATTAATAAGACTGGCACAGCGTTCTTATCCTGAGCTTAGAAGTGCTCAGGAAAAAGCGTTAGCCACGCGCGATACGGTCGTTAGCACACGTGGTGGTCTGCTCCCGCGTGTAGATCTTAGGGTATCAGCATACAGAAACAGTACTGCTGCACGAGATAGGCACCACGAATTAGTCAGTAGCTATAATAACGATAGTGAATCAAATGGATACTCAAGCAGTATAACGGTGAGTGTTCCCTTGTTGGCAAATGGCAGTGGCGGAAATATTTATTCAGCATCTCGTCGTGCCAATCAAGAAGCTCTCGCTGCTGAGATGGTCCTGAAGAAAGTCATGTTGGACCTCAAAGCGGAATGCATTCGCACATGGAATAACTTTAAGGCCGCAGAAGCGCAATTGCAGCAGAGCAAAATGGCTGTTGAAAGCGCAGAGATCGCTGCCAATGGAGTACGGCAAGCAGCAAAGTATGGACTTAAGTCCCAGACAGATGTTTTATACTATGAAGGCAAGCTTCTGGATGCGCGCAATCAAGCCGTGAAGGTCCGAAAGGACTACGTTTCAATGGCGTATGTGTTGTTGGCTTTGATGGGAAGGTTGACAGCTTCTGGGTTGCATCTCAAGGTTGCAAGGTATAATCCTGATGAAAACGAGACACGCGCCCGTTGGGTGCCGCCATTTGTCATGGAATAGAGCATGCAGAAAAGGGCAGAAGAAGGAGATATTGAAGAAATATTGTCCTCCATAAGAGAGATTATGGCCTCAGAGAACCTTGATGCGCATAAGACTCCAGAAGATGTCCTTCTTTTGACAGATATAGTGCCAGAGGATAGGTCTGCTGATGCTGATTCAGAAAGAGGAGTTCAAGCGTCTGATAAGGGACATGTTACCGAGAAAGCTGAGAAATCCGCATCTGCGCAGATGGAATCAAAGGACACAGAGAGTTTCCTATCCCTTATAGAGAAAAATGCCGATAACTTACAATTCTCAGAGAATGCGGGAATCGCGCACCCAAAAGACAGCGCAAATATTTTTCGTCGAGAGGAAACGACAAGAAATGCAGAAATCTCAATGCGAAGGGAAAAGGAATGCGACTCCGAGGACGCTGCAACACCGGGAAGATCATCGACAGATGTGGGACTTGATATGGCATCTTTAGGGTCGTCCTCTGAAGCAGCATCCTCTGTGAATGACAGGCCTTCTTCAAAACTTTCTACGAAAACACAAAATAGCGCACTCTCGTCTTTAAACCGCCTACGCCAAACGATTGAGCAAAAAAGAAGCATCTTGCCAAACGAGTCCAATCCTTTAGAAGATCTTGTCAGAAGAGCTCTGCATCCTCTTTTAAAGGAATGGCTTGAGAAGTATCTTCCTGACATTGTTGAGACCGTCGTTACTCGCGAAGTTCAGGTCCTTACAAAGAAATTAACCGCGCAGGATTAGGCGTTTTGCGGGAAGATAAAGG
>JAITIJ010000072.1 GCA_031279495.1 Holosporales bacterium
TTGCTGGATCATAGTCGACATGTCCCGAAAAGTTTTTAATTCCTTCTGAAATCACCCCATAACAGCCCGAGATCACTGCAAAAAAGAGAGGAGAGAAAAAAAGCTGGACGAAAGGAGGAGTCGCTATGTCGCGGTTTTATTGAATCAAACAAGCGGTGAATGCTGATTCTCTTGCGGGAATAAGAACGCACAATTGAGAAAAGGTACGGGTTTGTCGATTCGTATTATAAGTATACATACTGCAGTCTCTTCTTTTTTTATTCTTCTCTATCCTTTGTTCTTTTGCGGGAATCTATTGATAAACTTTCATGCTCCAGCTCTCTCTATCCTGCTCCTCGCGGACTTCCTTCTGCAAGTAGATGGGGAGAATACGATTCTCTATACTTCGATCCTTTCCGTTCTCCCTCAGGAAGGCCATTTATCCTAGCGACGTATGGCACACTGTTTCTCCTCGCAGACTCCCTTTTGCAAGGACTTCAAGAAAAGCAATTAAGCTGAATATACAGTTTCATATTATACAAAAAATACATAATGTGGGTTTTTGCACGATAAACTGCGCGACGCAATTGCTGAATAAGGCCAACACACGTGTCTGGCGCTTGGAAACGTGCTGTTTTCTTGATCTCGGAATCGCCAAAGGTTTGATGTACCAGTTTCGGCTCTAACCCAACGAATTTCAGGTCGAACTCCCATCCACGAGAAAAGATATAATCAACCGACATTCTGACAGGTAAAGCTCGAGCGCACAGGGCCGTTGCTGCGCGCCTATTAATAAGATAGGCGCCGGCACAAAACACTGTGCCAAAATAGGTTGTTAACCTATAGTCCTTATTTAAGGAACACAGGACAAAAGGGGCGTCATTGCAAGCGAAATCGAACCTTACAAGATCCCAACTCTGCGGAATCTTCGTAAGATCATTCACTACACTACATAGTTTTCCAGACGCAAAACTGACGTCATCTTCGAAAATCAACGCATAAGCGTACGAAGAGCGCAGGAACGCCTCCCATGCTCTGAAATGACTAAGACTGCATCCAATTGTTCCTGAATCTGGAAAGTGCCTTATGTAAACGTTGTAAGCCTCAAGATCCACAACCCTGCGAATATCCGCCTCTGACAAAAGACGACCATCAACCGCAGAAATGCGCTCAATCGGAACGCCTAACTCTTCTATTCGAGGCAGAACAAAGGCCAATCTTTCTCGCGATCTATCAAGATTAATAACATAAGCTCCTATTCCCTGCACCGGCTTCTTGTCATCAAAAACAATTGGTCTGTGCTCGCAAACAAAAACACCCTCAAACACTACGCAAATACCGAGCAAGAAAATGCCCAGCCCAACCAAAAACCACTTCCAAAGGGGGGCTACTTTCAAAAAAACGCCTCTTTATCTTCTGTTGAGCAGTAATATAGAACTTACAGAATCTTTCAACAATCCAATCTTCCGGATCTTCGATGCTGATAATGGATCTTTTGCGAAGAAACAAGAATAAGGAACAAGAATAATGAGAAGAGAAAGAATCTGGTCAGCCTTCTCTTAGCAAAACCTCAGAAGGCCTCGATACCACAAACCAGAGTAACGATCAGATTAAGTTTGGCATGAAAGAGTCAGCATCCATACAAAACATCTATTTATATGCGCTTTTTTGACAAAAATTGCAAGAACACATTAAAAGTCAAGTCATTTTGCATGACACTCTTGAGAACCTAGGATAGGAGCCCTGCAAAGCAGCACCCTCTGGATAAAGAGGATATTGCTCGCATAAAATCACGATGCGCTGACGGACAGAAACCATTGGCATAAAGAAATCTTTAATATCAACGGCTAGAGTAACGACTAAATAAAAGCCGGTTATGAAGAGTCCATGTCCATGTGCAGATCTTCTTTTTTCAAAAGATTTTCGATCGAAAACTGGCAAACAAAATTGAAAAGTTCAAAGTCTTCAGTGAAGTCATTGAAACGCCCAGGAAAACTGCACTTTCGGTTCAATATTCTCTTGGAATCTAAAACAGACTTTCTGTATAGGAGGAAAGGAGCGGATAAGAGGATAGGGACGGTTAAGGATAGGAAAATGGGATGTTAAGAATAAGAAGATGGGATGTTAAGAATAAGAAGATCCTGAGCGAGAGAGATAGGATTTCCTATCCACCTCTTTCTTAAAGGAGGTCTATTCCCCTCAGATATACAAGTATCTAATCCTGCCCTGGGCAAAACTCTTCTGGAATATATCCTCTACACCCTATCCCCTCTTCCTTCCATAGAAAGGGCTACTGGATTCGATGAATCCATCTATGGCAGAGAGACAAAATTGATTTTAAGAAAAGCACTGTTCTTGCTTTGTCGTATTCTAAATTTCTACTCCATGAGCTTTGTCCCTTTGCTTCTTAAATTGGAGGCCCGTTAGCACCGTCTAATATGAGCCAGTATTTTAGCGTGCGAAGTCGTAATGCCGTTGATAATTTTTTATGCCTAAGAAGCGTAAAGGGCCCGTTTGATAACAGGAGTCTGGCGCAAACACAGGAGAAGACAGCTGCGTATAAAAAGCTTCGTAATCTGGAACTGTCAGGAGGAGACGTTGTGCGATCGCCTGAGCGTGCGCTTCAAAAAATAAGACGTCTCGGTATCCCGAGGATAAAATGCCTGTAAAAAACTCCGCAACGCACCCTGAGCCATAAGAAAAAAAACCCAATCGCGCACCAGAAAGATCTCCAGCTGTGTTCTCTAAAAGAGAAAGCAGACTAACATACAAAGAGGCCGTATAGCAGTTGCCCAAACATCGACTATATATTAACGCGGGCGTTAGAAGAGTAGAGAGATGTGCTAGTGTTTTCTTGGTGCTTTGCGTGATTTCCAGATGTCGCACAAAGGCTTTTTCTGCCATTCTGGTAAATGGCGTATGGTAACAGATAAAATCTATTCTATCGAAAGAGACTCCGCCATTATGTTGAAATTCCTCCCAAACTTTACCCAAAGCATCAAGATAAGCCACTGCAGAATAGCGCCCATTTACACAAGCCTCATCTTGACCGTTCGGCCGCCAGAAATCCATGATGTGACGCGCATACACACCCGTTGTTTTCTCTAAGGAAAGCAATCGTGGAGAAGAAGACACAACAAACGCCACTGCTCCACAGCCTTGTGTCGGCTCTCCACTAGTATTCAAACCATAGCGCGCGATATCGGAGGCGATAATCAACACTTTGTCCGATGGGTTCTGACGAACAAAAGCCACCGCTAGCTGCAAGGCTGCAGTGGCGCTGTAACATGCTTGTTTCAATTCTACAACGCGACAAGAAGGAGCAAGCTTTAGAAAATGATGAATATAAATACCCGCAGACTTGGATTGATCGATACTGGATTCTGTTGCAAACAGTACAAGCCGAATGGTCGTCGGATCGGAAATGCGTTCAAGGGCGCGCAATCCAGCTTCAACGCCCATAGTAACCACATCTTCTTGAGGAGAAGGAACAGACATAAAATCCTGTCCAAGTCCCAACGTATATTTTTGCGGGTCCGCACCACGGACGGCAGCTAAACTCCTTAAATCCAAAACATAATGCCCTGTTGCCAAGGCAAGAACGTCAATGCCGACATTCATAATGATGTCCGTTGTACGTGCGAAGCGCGTTCAAGCCGCAAGTGCGTCTTTACTAGCTCTCCGGGATTCGTTTGCGCCGCAAGAAGAGACAATTCTCCGCAAGCAACGGATCCTGCTACGATTGCCGCTAAGCGCCGTGCGCTTTGACCTGGAATATCAGGACGTGGAAGACAGCCAAGAACCTTAAGATTCTCTTGGACAAAAGGAAGATCTTTTCCATTCCCAACGGTTCCGACAACGATACTGGGCAAAGTAATCGAAAAATACAAATCTGATCCTCTCTGCTCCACATAGGTAATCCCTTGCGACCCCTCAACAATGTTGGCGCAATCCTGACCAGTTGATAGATAAATGGCAAGCAACATGTTGGCGAAATGGGCATTCGCACTTCTAACGCTTCCTGCAAGAATGCTCCCAACAAAGTTCTTCTTTACGTTTATATCAACAATCTTCTTAGGTGTTGTCTTAAGAATCTTCTCGCAAACGGAAAACGGAAGCGTTGCCTCGGCCACAACAGATTTTCCACGCCCCAAAAGGCCGTTTATGGCAGACACTTTTTTATCGGTACATATATTTCCAGAAACCGAGACGTATCGCAAAAACGGAAATGCTTCTAAGAGCCAACTTAGCATAGCATCCGCCGCTTTTGTCACCATATTGTGCCCGGCGGCATCTCCTGTCGTCATCTCGAAACGCAAAAAGAGAAGAGATCCGACAATTTCATGATGCACCCCCTGCAAGCGTACAAAATGCCCCGTCTGGGCGACAACTGCCTCCATCTTGGAATGGTATTCTGAAAGATGTCCGGCTAATTGCCGCAAATCTTCTGCGTGTTCTGCCTCACAAACGATAGAGCGCGTCATGCCTTCGCGCAAAACGGCAACATACAAGCCACCTGCCGAAGAGAAAGCGCGTGCGCCGCGTCTAACTGAGGCCCATAGCGGTGTTTCGTAGGTTGCAAGTGGCAAGAACACCTCTTCTTCCAACTCTGGACCGACAATCTTTAACGGTCCAACAGAGCGCATTGGAACACAAGCAGCAGAATCTGGATAAGAGGCCATAGTCGATCGGATTTCAAGCTAAACTAAGAAAAACCTCTCAGGTCTTTTCGAGAGAGCATGGTAGCAAAAAAACCAGGTTTCTTCCAACTTGGTTTTTTTCAAAGCGGGCAGGCATGCTAAGAATCTGTTCCTCCAGAGCAGAGATATTGCAGAAGATAACTCGCTTTCGGCAATTATGTTTTGTGGGTGTGGAACTGAAAAGTGGAACCAATCTCGGCAGAGACTCTTATGCAACGGTCGCGATCGAATAGATTTCTTTTTTTACGCGGAATAAGTCAGGTGCAGCTGCTCAGGCTAAGAGAAATTACTGCTGAGAGGTGATTTTAATAGGAGCCGTTATTTTCTAATGCGCAGCATAAATGTGTACAAACCTTGATGGAAGTTCTGGTGGAATTTAAATTTTACTTGAGAGTAAGTTACACAGTTCAGGGGACGGATGGGCCGAGAATAGGGAACGCAGTGCGCCGAGAGAGTAGAGCAAGCTGATTCAGCAAGCTAATCATGCGATGCTATGCAATAATTCCATGTATTTCTATCTATTTTTAAAACAGTACCTATTTTACCCATAGGAGTAATTTGCGATAGATTGAAGTCATTCTGTTAAAATTACTCTTCCTAAGGGTCTTTTCGACTGCCCACCAGCCCAACAAGCTTATCATAGAAATAGAATCTAGAACATATCGATATTCCATATGCACTAAAAGGGTGATAAAAATACAGCTACTAGCTTGCAAAAAAATTCCCAAATAAAGGAGATGACGATTATCTATTTTTCCTGAAAAGCCTTTTTTAAAAAATTCGTAAACATATACACACACATAAAAAAGACAAAAAAGAGACAATATACATGAGGTGATGAGATGAAACAGTACTATAAAATTTGGCAATATCCCTTTTGGTGGGTCCCATCCGCCCCATAGCTCTTCTTTGGAAAAACGATCTTTCGGAAAATAGTTCTTTTCAATGGAAGAAAAACCAGAGAATGGCCACAGCGTTGAATATGTCAGCCATCCAAGGGACCGTTTATTGATAAAGCGTACTTTAAACTGCTCTATTGGAAATTTAAGCCAACCCGTAATGTAATCATTTGTTAGCATGTCCAACATCTGTCGTGCTGAGAGTTGCTCTTTATACATTTTCTGAGCAATAGCGCCACACACGTCTGCAAAAGGGCAGTCGGTTCTTGATTCAGTAAGAATATGCCGATATCCCCGCAGACAGGTATGGTCTAAAAAAAATGGTGCAACTTGCGCTAAATCTGATAATGGGGCAGCGTAAGCCGTAAGAAACCCCGCAGAGGCAAATCGCTCGCCTGTGCGATATTGATTCCATTGACAAAGCCCTTCGTTTACTACAAACGCTACACCTAAGCATATTATGGACATTTTACAACAGTCGCGCCATCGGCATTGTATAGCCATCCCTCCCCATAGAAAAAACAGAGATAGCGTAAATAAGAATCCGGATTCTCTCCACAAACATAAAATAAAAAGACAACTCGCCAACCCCAACATTCTGGGAGTTCTATCATTCAAACAAGCAGATATGGAAAGAACAAGGGCAATAACTGCAAGAGAACAGTGAATGCTGTTTGTATTGAGCAATAATGCATAGCAAAACGGATATCCAGTTGTATATCCCACAAAAAGCACCCACCTTATCCAAGGCCTCATACCAAGTTTTCTCGCGAGACGGTAGAGCGCATAACCGCTCCATATTAAAAGCACCAATTGCGCGAAAACCAAAAATCCACGCCATTCTGTTCCTATTGTGCCGAATATATAGCGGATAAACGCTATAAATAAGGGATAGCCGGGCAATCGACGAGTTGTTTCGCTAACGAAACTATCATCAAAAATATCTTTTAGATTAGGTTGAGTTACACTTGCTGTGTGAAGCCAAGAGGAATCTTTCAGAATAATGTCTGCATATATAGCATATGCCGCATAGTCTGCTGGAAGCATGTAATTCCCAAGCCATGAGAGGAATTCTCTAAAATACACCATCTTAATTTCCGAACACTAAAGAACTCTGCTTATCCTTATCTATCTTTCTTTTTTGTGAATTAGCCGATATCATGGTCCGAAAGTTGGCGTTTTATTTTCCAAGTTTTCACAGGCGCCCCGCTTCCTATTGCTAAACAGAAGTAGGATATCTATTCGATTCATAGTTAGCAAGTATCTTTTAGTTTGTAAAGCTTGGCGGATTAATAGTAGAAAGACTCTTGCTGCAAAGGACTTTTGTTCATAGAGGCTGGAACGGAAGAAGAGGCAAGTCGGGTCTTTCAATAAGAGATTTGAGAGGCCAGCAGCGCAAGGAATCTTCTCTCCCAATGTTTTCCTGTCTCCTCGGAGGGAGAGAAAAGATGCCCACCGTATCTAGCAGAACTCGGTTCTCTCATCTTGTGCTTGACAAGCCAATCCTGTTCTCCTTCCTATTTTCTATTTTACTCTCTTATCCATTAGTTCTCTTGAAGTGTGTCTAATGACGCTGGTGTAACCCGAGAGCCTAGGAGGTTTCTAAAAAATGAAACTCTTTTTACTGCGGCTTACTGCGGCAAGATGATAGACATCCAGAGCAAGAACAAGAGAAAAATGCGCCGCCAACAAACGACTATACCGTCTCATATTAGCTCCTAAATCAATAGCTATTTTCCTCTTCAGTTGTTCAGCAGCAAGGCTGACGATTTCTGCCTTTCAATAGTTGCTGTTCTCGATCTTCGTAGACATGTCTTTTTGTTTGAGTATAGATTAGGGAGGTTTCTGGAAAAGAAAGGATAGGTATGCGCGTAAGCATTTTTGCATTTTTCACGATGGTTTGCCCCATGTGTGCAAATGCATACATTGACCCGGGCTCAGGAAGTCTGTTATTTCAAGCTATCGCTGCGTCTGTTTTGGGGATAGGTGTGTTTTGGCGACGCGTTGTTGCGTTTGTGCTCTCATTGTGCAGATGCGGCAGAAAAGATCCTGCAGATGATGGATCAAAGAAATAAAAATTTAATTGCCTGTCCAGGATCATTCCGAGACCCAAGCGGCCGCGTCTTTGATGATGGCGCACGTATCGTGCGGTCGGTGGAGCATAAAAGACAGATGAAGGGAGGGTTGAAATGTAAAGGAAATGGAGTGTCTATCTCATTCAACAGGGTATGACTCTTCACCTTGCTTGTTTTAAACCTATGCTCATCATTTGATCTTTCACACAAAGCTTTACCTATTGTAGAATTGGATAGTTTCGTCTTGTTAAGTTCTGTATGTTTGCACAAAAAGCTAAATTGCGTGGTTCTAAGGTCAATGCAGAATTATACACGCTTCCCTTCGGCTGTTCCAAATAGAACCTAGAGATGAGGAAGAATGAAAATATTTCGCGAAACTATTGATCTGAATCGCTATTTCTCGAGTGAGAATACTTCAGCGCGGAGAATTACTTTCTACGCAGAAAGTGCGTTTTATTACCGGTATTTTAGCGGTTACATCGATTACATCTTAAAGAATTCGCCATACGATCTTTGTTATATTACATCGGAAGCGAGCGATCCTATCTTCAAGAATGATAATAAGCGTATCAAGAAATTTTATGCAGCGTCGTTTTTCCCTTATATTGCAAAACATACAGACGCTCGCGCTCTTGTCTACACAATGGACGACTTGCACCAGTTTGCGGTGAAACGCTCTTCCAATAAAAATGTTGAGCATATATATGCTATGCACGCAATGAATTCGACCACTATGTCCCATAGGGATGGGGCGTTTGACTATTATGATAGTGTTTTCTGCGTTGGTCCTTATCAAAAAGAGGAAATTCTGCTGAGAGAACAAAAGTACTCACTGTCTCATAAAAAGCTTGTAGAGGTAGGATATCCGTATTTAGATGATATAATGAAACAAAAAATCATAAATCATCCAACAAATAGCAACACCGTTCTTGTTGCACCCTCTTGGCACGAAGGAAATATTTTCGAAACTTGTATTATTCCGTTGGTGCAAAGTCTTTTAATGAGTGGATTCAAAGTTATCGCGCGACCGCACGATGAGATGTTAAAACAACGACCTGAGTTAGTCTCGAGTATTTCTAAGCGCTTCGAAAATGAAAAGTTGTTTGTTTTCGAAACTAATCTCGGAAACGTTGAAAGCGTTCAATCTGCATCTTTATTGATTGCAGACTGGGGAGGTATCGTTTTTGAATGGGCTTTTACTAAAGAATGTCCCGTGATGCTGATCAACACCAATATGAAAATCCAAAATAG